>JAJDEQ010000205.1 GCA_029259695.1 Planctomycetota bacterium | reverse complement strand
AGAAGCCTGTGTGTTAGACTCCACCCCCCTACGGGCTGCGTTCATGACGGAGGCTACTGCCAAGTCGCGCGACGTCATTCTCCGCGAGGATGACTTCGTTCCCCTGCTGAAGAGCGCCTCGGATGCGTTCGGGGGGCGCGTGTTGCGTCAGGTGAGCGACCCGGCCTGGCTCGGGTCGTTCAGCGCCGTGACCCGCTCGGCGCAGCAGGCCGATGACGTCGAGCGCTTCATCGACCACTTCGGTGGGCGGCACAACCAGACCTTCGCCACGTTCGGCGAGCTTGTCGCCTCCGCCCGCGGCCTGTTGCTGGCCAAGGCCACCGCGCTGCACGTGGACGGACGTCTGCCGCGCTACGACCTGGTCCTCGAGCCGCCGCAGATGGCGGCACTGGGCGAAGCGCTGTCGGGATGCGTGTCGACCCTGGACCGGTCGATCCTCGCCGTTCTCGATGCCCTGCGGCAGGAGGCGGAGCGCCTTGGCCTGGGCTGGGTGGCGGCGGCCGACGGTGTGGAAGACGGTCTCGACCAGCGCCGCCTGCTGCCCCGCAACATCGACATCGAGAACGCCACCGACGAGCAGGAGCACATCGCCGAGGTCGGCGCGCGCTTCCTCAAGATGGTCCAGGCGAGTCGCAACCTGGACCTGACCCGAGTGCGCGAACCGGCCGAACTGCCGAGTTACGTCGCAGAATTCGCCACCGAAGAGCGTTGCCGGTGGTACGAGTCGGCAGCCCACAACATCCAGTCGATGTACGACACCTACGTTTCGCGCACTTCGATGGAAGCGGACCACCCGTGGCTGAAGGCCATCCGCGGACACGCCTCGGTGTGCCTGCACCTGCTCGAGATGGCCACGGGCCTGATGCACTTCTACCAGCGGCACGAGAACGACATCCGGCACGAACCGGCCTCGGAAGCCATCTCCTCCGTGGTCTCGAAGGAAGATGTCCTGCACCTGGTGGTCAACGTCTGCCTGCGCCAGGCCTACCTGATCGTCGAGGCGGCCACTGGGGTTGCCGAACGGGTGCTCGAGACATTCGTGCGCCAGGGCGTGGCCAGCCTGAGCATGCCCGAAGGGGTGGTGCTGCATGCCCGGCCGCTCGCCCTCGTGGTGCAGATCGCCCGGCACTACGGGACCCCGCTGGAAGTCACGCTGAACGGTGAGACCGGCGAAGGGACCTCGCTGATGAGCCTGATCATCCTCGGCGGGAAGCACCCCAAGCCCGACACGATCGAGGTTCGCGGTGACTCCCGCGCCCTGAGCGACATCGAGCTGCTGTTCGAGTCGGGCCTGGGCGAGTCCGGGACGCTGCCGGCGGCGCTGGACTACCTGCGCACGCACTGAGCCTCTTCTGGGTGGTGGGCCCCAGGGCCCCGCGGGACCGAACCAGGGCCCCGCGAGACCGAACCAGGGGCCCGGCGAGACCGAACCAGGGCCCCGCGAGACCGAACCAGGGCCCTGCGGGACCGAACCAGGGCCCGGCGAGACCGAACCAGGGCCCTGCGGGACCGAACCAGGGCCCCGCGGGACCGAACCAGGGGCCCGGCGAGACCGAACCAGGGCCCGAGAGCCGTTGGGGGGGACCCGCACAGTGTTTGGGGCGGTATCGGCCCTTTGCTACTCAATCAGGGCCTGGGCCACCCCCTCGGCTTGATGCGGGCCAGCTCCGTGTGGGGATCCACGGGTCCTGCACCGACAGAGCGGAGGTCTCCGGGACCGACCGCTCAGGGGAGATAGGTTCCACGTGGAACCGTGATCACCAAAACACGATGTGGTGATGCGTGTTTCACGTGAAACAAGACGTTGAACCGGCCACGAGCGGCCCCCACAATCGATGGCGGCACTGGTTCTGGGAGGGACTGCTTGTGATCGAGAAACGATTGGGACGAGGTCTGGAGTCGCTCATCAGCCGGACGCAGCCGGCGACGCCCGAGGTCCTCGGGCAGGAGCTGGTGGTGGAGATCCCCACCGATTCGGTGGTGCCCAACCCTGATCAGCCACGCCAGGTCATGAGCCAGGCCAGCCTTGAAGGGCTGGCCCAGTCCATTCGTCGCCATGGCGTGCTCCAGCCGATCATCGTGCAGCGCCTGGCCCACGGGTACCAGCTGGTCGCCGGTGAACGGCGCCTGCAGGCATCGCGGCTCGCTGAGCGCTCCACGGTGCGGGCCCTGATCGTCGATGTGGATGCCGATCAATCCCTCGAGCTGGCGCTGATCGAGAACATCCAGCGTGAGAACCTCTCGGCCCTGGAGGAAGCCGCCGCCTACGAAGCGATCATCGCCCGGCGCGGCATGACCCATCAGGAGCTGGCCGACACTGTCGGCAAGGCCCGCACAACCGTCACCAACACCCTGCGCCTGCTGGACCTTCCCGACGGAGTGAAGCTGCTCGTGGACTCGGGTGCGCTCTCCGCCGGTCAGGCGCGGGCGTTGCTCGGGGCAGCCGATGCGGAGCAGATGGAGGCCCTGGCCTCCATGGCGGCCAAGTCCGGTTGGTCCGTACGCGAGGTGGAGCGCCGCGTTCGTGACGCGGGGAGCGCGGTCAAGGCCCCCTCCCGGGGGCAGCCCAAGGCCCGCTCGGAACCCATCAACGCGAGCGACATAGAGGAAAAACTACGTCGTTTGTACGGAACTCGAGTGACAGTTAAGAGCTCGAACGACAAAGGCGAGATCCGCTTCGAGTTCTACTCGGGCGCGGATCGCGATCGGCTGCTGCACTCGCTGCTCAAGGGCCCCGAGGCCGCCGACCAGCACTGAGCCGGGGCGAGTAGGCCGCTTTGGCCCCAGCCCGGTCGCGCGTTCGTCGCTCACGCGAACCGCTCGCGTAGCTGTCGGCCGGCTGAGTCGTGAATCTCGGCGGAGGGCTGCGCCCTCTCGATGACCGACGCAGAAGGAAGGCGCCTCAGCCCTGGGCGGGGGGCACGACCTCGTAGCTGCTGATGCTCTCGAGCAGCTGTCGCAGCAACGGGCTGACCGCATGATCGGGATGACGGTCCAGGGTCTCCTGGGAGACCTGCTCGGCCCGGGCGAAGTTCTCCTCGCCACCGTCCTCGAACAGCTTCGCGGCGAGCTGGTAGCTGACCCATGGTTCCACCGAGGACCCCTCGGCCCGGTCGCGAATGGACTCCAGACTTGCAACTGTGTTGAGTTTGTAATCCGGATGCGCCAGCAGGGCCCAGGCTTCCTCCTCGGCCTGGGCCGCCTTCGTGCGGACGATCACGACGACGATGGCGGCCAACGCGGCGGCGATGGCGACCTTCCCCCAGGTGGGCAGACTGCTCATGGCACTTCGTCTCGGGCGGTCGCTCCGGCGGGTCTCGTGCGGGAGCGGCGGACAGGGTCACCACGCCGGGAGGCGTGGCGGGCGGCGCGGGCACGATGGCCCGACGACGCCGGTCGAGGGCCCGGTATTCTGCCCGCCGGCGGGCCACCCACGCAAGCTGGCTCGTGGGTGGCGATCGCGGTGGGGAGCCGCTCGGCCGACGCGCCGAGCCAGGCGGTGAAGACGCCCCCGTCGGCGGTGGGGGACCCACACGCACTCGGAGGACTGCGGGGACCGACGTGTCGCACCGCGGTCCACGACATGTCCTGGGGATGGCCTCCCGTCGCGTGGGTGAAGGCACTCACCCTTCCAGGACGACAAGCTTGTCGGTACGTTCCGGCGTGGCCTTTCGATGGCCGGGTTGCCGCTCTTCCAGAGCTTGGTTCATCATCGACTGCGCCTCGATTGCCCGCGTGACCCTTGCGCGCGTCCACGTGCTCCGCCTCGAACCGGGCGAGCCGCCTCAAGCCCTCCTGGAAACCTCGCCATGTTCGCAACGCTCGTCGCCACGACGGCACTGTGCTTCTCGCCCGCTGCAGATGATCCCGCGGCGCTGCTCCCCGCCGACACGATGCTGTACTTCGGCACCGACAGCCTCAACGAGAGCGCGAAGCTGTCGAAGAAGTCGGCCATGCACCTGATCATGAACGAGCCGGAGGTGAAGGCGTTCTTCCAGAAGCCGTTGTCGATGCTCGACCGCGTGCTGGGCGACGTCGTCAAGGACTCGGGCATGGACGCGCCGCCGGTGACGGTCACGGATCTCGTGCGCGGGAGTGGAGACGCGCCACCGGTGGGTCAGTTGTTCATGGCGCTGACGCACGTCGACGTGCAGAACGAGAACGGCCCCGACATCGGTCTCGTGGTCGGCATCGAGATGCTGAACGAGGATGACCTGGCCATGCTCCGCGGCCTGTGGGACAAGATCCCCGCGCCCGAAGAAGAGACGTCCCACAGCGGTCGCCCGTACTTCAAGAAGTCGATGGACCCGTCCGCGCCCGCGCTGTCGATGACCTTCATCGACAACATGGCGGTGCTCAGCCTCTCCGAGAGCGTGCTGCAGGGTGTCATCGATCGCGCCGCCGGTTCCCGTCAGAGCCTGGCGAGCAGCGATCAGTACAGCCGCTTCATCAACGAAGCCGGCGGCCTGCGCGCCGGCGGCAGCACGATGTTCGTGCGCCCCGCCGCCATGAGCGGACTGCTCCGGCAGGGTGCCGCGATGGCGCTGATGGCCGACGGCGAGATGGACATGATCCCGAAGATGACGGGCTTCATCGACAGCCTGGGCATCGAAGCCATCAAGTCGGTGGGCATGTCGAGCTTCCGCGACGGTGACGGCATGATGCACAGCACCGGGATCGCCGAGAGCGACCCCGACGTGCGTGGCTTCGTCAGCTCGCTCATGGCCAGCACGGGCCCGCTCGACGTGAAGTACCTGGCCGCCGCGCCGAAGGACAGCATGTCGGTGTCGGGCAGCAGCTTCCCGAACGTCGCCGAGATCTATGACTTCTGCATGAACACGCTGGAGATGTTCGACGCCGACAAGGCGGCGGAAGCGCGTGGCCATCTGGCCGAGCTCACCGGCGAGATCGACCTGCGCAACGACGTGCTCGCCTACATCGGCGGCTCGTACTACAGCTACCAGATGCCCAACCAGGGCTTCATGGGTCAGCCCGCGTCCGTGGGCCGGCTCGACTCCAAGGACCCCCAGGCGCTGATGGACAACCTGGGCAAGCTGCTCGAACGCATCGGCGCGGTGACCGGTTTCGAGGTGCCGCTCAAGACGGAAGAGCACAACGGCCTCCCGCTGTACGAGCTCGACCTGTCCAAGACGCCGGCAGCCATGACCATGTGGAAGCCGGGCATGGCGATCGATGGAGACCACCTGGTCTTCAGCATGGAGTCGAAGGACCTGCTCAAGAAGGCACTCGACGGCGAACTCGGCTCCAGCAGCATCAACGAGAAGGTCGAGTTCAAGCGCTTCGTCGACTCACTCTCGCGGGAGGGTGACGTGATCGCGGTGAGCTACGTCGACCTGAGCGAGTTGTTCTCCTCGATGTACGGTCAACTCGCCGGTACGGCCCAGATGATGGGCCAGGGCATGGGCGACCTGCCGATCGACCTGTCCCTGCTGCCGACCGAGGGTTCGATCAAGAAGCACCTCGGCGATTCGTTCGGCGGCAGCGTCGTGAGCGCCGACGGTCGCACCTCGATCAGCCGCTCGGTGTCGCAGTTCGGCATGGGCGACTTCATGCCGTTGGCCGTCGTGGCGGCGATGTACCTCACCCTGGGTGAAGCCGACATGCTGCCGACCGAGACGATCATCGTGGAAGTGGACCCGCTCGACGTGGCGCTCAACGACCTGCGCCAGCTCAAGGCGGGTATGACCGTCTACAAGATCAGCATGGGCGGATACCCGGACAACCTGGCCGCCCTCGTGCAGCCGCTGCCCGACTACCCGAACGGCTGTCTCGGCACGTCGGATCTGCCCGTCGACCCGTGGGGCAACAACTACCTGTTCCGGCTCAACGGCAAGAAGGTCGTGCTGTGGAGTGCGGGCCCGGACGGCGTCGATCAGGCCGGTCAGGGCGACGACATCGTCAAGTAGCGGGGGACTGCGTCGGGCCGGACGACGACGTGGGGGGTGACGGCGGGCTGCCGACCGGCGGCTCGCGGTCGCGTGGCTCGCGAGTGCCGCCGACGACGGATCGCAGAGGCGGGGTGGTGCCTTCGGGAGCCGCCCCGCCTCTGGCATTGGGGGCCTCCCGTCGGCGAGGATCACGCGCGTGACTTCGTCGACGCGTGAAGAGCTGAAGATCCGCTGGACGAGCCGGCTGGCGCGTCTCGTGAACGCTTCGTTCCAGGCCACGTACCGGGTGCGGGCGGCCGATACGACGTACGCGGCGCGGCGTGCCTGCGGCGAGGACGTGCGTTGCATCTACGCCACCTGGCACGGGTACCTGTGGCACGGGATCCACGCGGTCCGGGGCGGCGACGTGTGCGTCATGGTCAGCAGTCACCGGGACGGGGAGATCATCGCGCGGGTGCTGTCGATGATGGGCTTCTCGCTCGCTCGCGGGTCCAGCACCCGGGGTGGGGCGGCCGCCCTGCGGGAATTCGTGCGCTTCGCCCGGGACACGGAGGGCGACCTGGTGGTGACCATGGACGGGCCACGGGGGCCGTACCGGGAGCTCAAGGACGGCATCCTGTACGCCGCGAGCAGGACCGGCATGCCGATCGTGCCGCTCGGTATGTGGGTGCCGAAGGCATGGCACACCAAGAGCTGGGACCGGATGATCGTCGGCAAGCCGTTCGGACGGGTCGGAGTCGCCTTCGGCGAGGCCCTCACGGTGCCGAGGGACGCTTCCCGGGAAGAGCTCGAGAGCACCTGGCGCACTCGCGTGGCTGCCGCCATGGACGCGGCCGAGGAACGGGCCCGGATGGTCCTGGCCGGCGAGATCGCCGTCGACCGGGTTTGATAGAATCGGCTGCTGGTGAGCCGCGTCGCGGCCGCCAGACACCGTCTCCGGGCGCGCGCTGCGCAGCTCCGAGGAGGACAGCGTGACGTCCATCGCCGCCGTGCTCGAAGGCCGCGACCTGATCTCGATGCGAGACTTCACGCGGGACGAGTTGCTCGCGTTCCTCGACGAGGCCGAGCGTTTCGAGGACTTCGAGCGGCCGATCATGGCCGGCAAGATCATGGGCTCGCTCTTCTTCGAGCCCTCGACCCGGACGCACCTGTCGTTCACCTCGGCCGTTCAGCGGCTGGGAGGCACCACGCTCGGCTTCGCCGACGCCCGGGTGTCCAGCACGGCCAAGGGGGAGTCGCTGGCGGACACGATCCGCATGGTCGAGAACTACTGCGACATCATCCTCATCCGGCACCACCTGGAGGGTGCGGCGCGCCTGGCGGCCGAGAGTTCGAACCTGCCCGTGGTGAACGCCGGCGACGGCACCAATCAGCACCCGACCCAGACCCTGCTCGACCTGTACACGATCCGGCAGAAACGCGGCCGGCTCGACAACCTCAAGATCGCCTTCGTGGGCGACCTCAAGTACAGCCGCACGGTCCACTCGCTGATCGAGACGCTGACCCACTTCGACAACGAGATCTTCCTCATCTCGCCCACCTCGTTGCGCATCCCGTCGGAGTTCCTCGAGGATCTGGACGCGCGCGGCACGGTGTACTCGGAGGACGAGGACTTCTTCTCATTGTCGTCGGATGTGGACATCATCTACACCACACGCATCCAAGAAGAGCGGTTCCCCGACCCGATCGAGTACGAGAAGGTCAAGAACGCCTACCGCATCGACCTGGAGACCATGCTGCGGGTCGGGACCGAGGTCACGCTGATGCATCCGCTGCCGCGGGTGAACGAGATCGCCACCGACCTCGACGACTACCCGGGCGCGGCCTACTTCGATCAGGCGCGCAACGGGGTCACCGTGCGCAAGGCCGTGCTCTGCATGCTGCTGGGAATCGACCGTGATTGAATCCGCCGGGAGCGAAGCGACGGACCCCGCCAGCGAAGGGCCGGCGGCGACCACGTCTTCGGGCAACGCCGAGCCGCTGATCAAGGTCTCGGCCCTGCGCGAGGGGACCGTGATCGATCACCTCGTGGCCGGCACCGCGCTCAAGGTGCTGAAGATCCTCGGCATCCCGCGCGAGGGCGCCGTC
The DNA here is from genome assembly GCA_029259695.1 of Planctomycetota bacterium. Taxonomy (GTDB): domain Bacteria; phylum Planctomycetota; class B15-G4; order B15-G4; family B15-G4; genus OFTM49. The sequence goes on along the minus strand of JAJDEQ010000205.1, from coordinate 67,711 downwards.
ACGATCGGCCTGAACCTGGAGAGCCGCAAGGGGGGGCAGAAGGACATCATCAAGATCGAACGGCGTGAGGTGTCGCCGCAGGAGGTCGAGAAGATCGCGCTCCTGTCGCCGCGCGCCACGTTCTCGATCATCCGCGACTTCAAGGTGGTGAGGAAGTTCAAGCCGACCCTGCCCGAGGTGATCGACAACCTCATCCGCTGCCCGAACCCCTCGTGCGTCTCGAGCGACGACCGCGTGGCGACGCGGTTCCACGTCGCGCGCACCGACCCCCTCAAGGTGCGCTGCCATTACTGCGAGCGCGCGCTCAAGAAGGAAGACATCGAACACCTGTGAAGGCCACCGAAAGCATCGTCATCAATGGTTACGACCTGCTCGCCGAACACGATCGCGTGCGCTTCCCCGACGTCGTCGTCTGCGGGCGCAAGCTCAACCGGGGTACGGCGGTCGCCTCGCCGCGAGGCACGCCGCACGACGACTACGCGAGCCTCAAGCAGACCCACCTCTCGGCGATCATGCCCAACACGATCGAGCCGGAGAGCCCGGTCATCGACTACAGCTACCCGGCGGCCGGGATGTTCGTGGACTCGCCCGCCGGCGTGTACCTCGACCTCTACCAGGGCGTGGCCCAGAAGCTGATCGACGAGCACCACCCCCGCTACCAACAGGTGATCCAGGCCCTGGTCGACAACGGCCTCGCCTTCCGCCGCGAGATCAACACCGACGACTACGTGACGCTGGGTGACGGCGGCATCGAGAGCCTGCACACGTCACAGGACCTGGCCGTGCGGATGAACGACCTGGCCGGCGGGTGCTTCCCGGGCAAGGGCGCCTACCGCACGTTCTTCAGCAACAGTGGCGCGGAGTCGGGCGAGGCCGCGATCAAGCTCGCGCAGTTGCACGCCTACCGGGAGTTCCTGCGCCGACACGGCATGCCCACGTTCGCGCGCCTGATGGACGACCTGGGCATCCCGGTCGATCCGTACTTCGACGCGTCCGACGGAGAGCCCTGCTACACCGACTACCCGTTCTTCCTGATCGGCTGCACCAGCTCCTTCCACGGCCGCACCATGGGCGTGTTGAACCTCACCCAATCGAAGAAGGCCCATCAGCTCGGCTTCAGCAAGTTCCGTTGGGTCAAGCACATCCCCTTCAACGGGGAGGTGTCCGACTTCACCGACCTGATCGATCCGCGCCCGATCACCGAGATCCTCGACGCCCCCGGCGGCGTGCGCGAAGTGGTGGCCAACGGCAAGGTGCCCAAGGACCTCGCCGCGCTGTTCGCGCTGGAGTGCTACCAGGGCGAGGGCGGTTACAAGCTCGCCGACTGCGCCTGGATCCACGGCATCGCTGCGGCGTGCACCGAGTGGGACGTGTTGCTCGGCGTCGACGAAGTGCAGTCGTTCGCGCGCACCGGCAAGCTGTTCGCCGTGCAACACTTCGACGTCGAGCCCGACGTGCTCTGGACCAGCAAGGGCGCCGTGGTGGGCATCACCACCGCCCGTGCCGATCTGGCGCAGGACCTGCACGTCGGCTGGCACAGCAACACGTTCGGTGGGGGCAAGTTCTTCGACGTGAACATGGCCTACACCACCGTGGACCTGGTGACAGGCTTCGCCGACCCGCTGTTCGAGGGGCGCAACTACCTCGAGAACTCGCACATCAAGGGCGAGTACCTGCGCATGCGACTGGCGGAGATGTCGAACCGTCACCCCGACGTGCTGAGCGACTTCTCAGGGCTCGGCGGCATGTGGGGCCTGTCGGTCCGTCACCGCGAGGAGATCGTGGCCAAGGGCTGGCACATGGGGGCCAAGCTGCTCGGCTGTGGCCCGGCAGGCGAGCTGTCGCGGCTGCGCATCATCCTGCTGACCGACGTGCTCACGCGCGAGATCGACCAGATGATGGACGTGCTCGACCGTATCTTCAGCGCGGTCGAGGCGGATCACCGGGACGAGTAGTCACCGGCCGTTCCCGGTCAGCCCGGGCCCGGCCGGCGCTCGTCGGGCTCAGCCCTCGGACTCGCCCGCCGGCGTGTCCAGTCGCTTGCCGTTGACGACCATGTTGCCGGCCCTCTGCACGATGGTCTGCTTGCCGGCCATGGGGTTGTTCACCTCGGTGGTGATCTCCTCGAGGATCTGCATCCCGTCCACGTCGCGGTAGCCGAAGCTGACGTTGGACAGGTTCATCTTGCCCATGCCGGGGAAGTCGACCGTCAACGACTGCTTGGTGCACAGCAGCTTGTCACCGCCGCGGGCGGGTGCCCATTCGAGCCCCATCTCGATCTGCTGCTCGCCCATGGGGCTGTCGATGGTGACCACGTCCTTGGTCAGGATCGAGTCCTCGTTGACGTGGAACAGGTGCTCGCGGATCGGATCGCTGGGCGTCGGATCGCGCAGCAGGCGCACGAGGACCATGCCCTCTTCGGCGCCGGCCATCGAGCCCACGCCACCCTCGACGATCTCCCTGATGGCCTCGGCCAGCATGCGATCGAGGAAGTCCTTGGCCGCGGTCGTGGCCTGTTCGGGGAGGCTCGCCTTGAACTGCTCTTCCGTCATGCCCATCTGCGCGAGCATCGGCGGCATCTCGATGTCCAGCACGTCGACGTCGATCTTGGGCTCGGTCCCCTTGCTCCAGGCGACCTGCGCGTCAGCCATGTGGCCGATGTTCGCGTCCTTGATCGGGAGGGTGAAGGAGACGCTCTCGAGGCCGTGGCGCCGAGGGTCGTAGAAGCGGTCGGAGACGTCCTTGAGGAACGAACGGACGTTGTCCGGCGTGGTGGCGGTTGCCGTCTCGACAGCCCCCATGCCGTCCTGCAGGGGAGCAAAGGTCGCCGCGGTGAAGAGCAGCATCGTGGTCAGCATGGGTCAGTGTCTCCAGGCTCGAGAATCACTCGGGCCGGCTTGGGATTGGGTGGGCGGGAGCATACCTGCCGCACTCGGGGCCAGGCCACGGGGAGGCAGGCTCCGCCGCCGAGTATCGCCCGGTCTGGCTCGACCAGCGTGACGATCTCGTGACCGGGTCCTGCGGTTCGCGGTGACGAGAGTGTCTCGCCGGGGCTACAATGCGCCCTCCCGACCTCGCTCACGGACTGCGTATGTGCGGTTTCATCGGCATCCTGGCGCCTGACGGCGTCGACGTCTTCCCTCAGCTCTACAGCGGGCTGATGGCGATCCAGCACCGCGGGCAGGACGCCGCAGGGGCGCTCACCTACGACGGCAGCTTCCACCAGCACAAGGCGCTCGGGCTCGTTCGCGACGTCTTCGCGGAGAAGCACGCCGATCAGTTGCGCGGCAACATGGGCATCGCCCACGTGCGCTACCCGACGGTGGGCCAGGGTCATGTGGACGACGCCCAGCCGTTCCGCATCAACTACCCGTTCGGCATCGGCATGGCCCACAACGGGAACGTGACGAACTTCGAGGAGATCCGCGAGGAGCTCTCCAACGATTCGCACTGGCACGTGAACACCTCGTGCGACCTCGAGGGGATCCTGAACGTCTTCGGTGACGAGCTGGCCCAGCGCCGCATCAAGAAGCTCGCGGCGAGCGATGTGTTCGACGCGGTCGCGGGTGTGTTCCGGCGTGTGCGCGGCGCCTACTCGGTCGTGGGCATGATCGCCGGGGAAGGCATGTACGCCTTCCGCGACCCGTTCGGCATCAAGCCCATCATCGTGGGCGAACGCGTCGACGCCGAGGGTCGGCGGTCGTGGTGCGTGGCGTCCGAGAGCGTCCTGATGGACATGCTCGACTTCCACAACACGTTCGACCTGGAGGCCGGCGAGGCGCTGTTCATCGGCAAGGACGGCGTACCCCACCGCAAGAAGCTCGTGGACGGCCCGCACACGCCGTGCCTGTTCGAGTGGGTCTACTTCGCGCGGCCCGACTCCTTCCTCGACAAAGTGAGCGTGTACAAGACGCGCATGCGCCTGGGCGAGAAGATGGCGGCGATCTGGGACGACACCGGCTGGCAGGCGGACGTGGTCATCCCCGTGCCGGAGTCGGCGACGACGTCGGCCATGGCCATGGCGCGGACGATCGGCATCAAGTACCGCGAGGGTCTGGTCAAGAACCGTTACATCGGCCGCACGTTCATCATGTCCAGCAACGCGTCGCGGCGCAGTTCGATCCGCCAGAAGCTCAACCCGATCCAGATCGAATTCGAGGGCAAGGACGTGCTGCTCGTCGACGACTCGATCGTGCGCGGCAACACCTCGCGCGAGATCGTCGAGATGGCCCGGCGCGCGGGAGCGCGCAAGGTCTACTTCGCATCGGTGTCACCGCCCCTCCGGTACCCGTGCATCTACGGCATCGACATGTCGACGAAGAACGAGTTCGTGGCCCGCGACCGCACGCCGGAGGAGATCGCCAAGGAGATCGGGGCCGACGGCGTCGTGTACCAGACGCTCGACAACCTCGCCGAGTCGGTGCGCGAGGGCAACGAGGATCTGAAGCAGTCGTGCTCCGCCTGCTTCAGCGGGATCTACCCGACGGGCGACGTCACCGATGACCGGCTGGCGAGGATCGAGAAGGACCGGCTCGGGAACTCGCGCGTCCAGGAGCGCCTGGCGCGCTCCTGAGCCGGGCGCGTTTGGCGGCTTTCTCCCTCGTCTGTGGCCAGCAAACGCCCATTCGCCGCCGGGATGACCGGCAGGTCCTTGCTCGGATTCGCGATGCGATGGGGTAATCTTGGCGGCGACGTGAGCGAGTCGATCGTCTGCCCAAGCGTGTCGCGTACCGGCCCGCACGGGCGCCCTCGAGCACGGGAGACCGGACCATGAAGAGCACCATGCTGTCGCTGTTGAAGTTCAGCTGCGACAACCCACAGTGCCTGTTCGAGTGCTGGATCAACCGCAACAACAACATGTTGATCCACTACAACGCCGACATGTCCGCTCTGCTCGACTGGATCTGTCCCGAGTGTCGCGAAGGTCGCCTGCGCTACGCACCGGCGAACGCGCGCTTCGAGTTCGAGCTGCGCAAGAACCCGAAGGAAGACAGCTCGAGCGAGACCAACCCCGAGCGCGCCGGCTCGAGCTGAGCCCGCGCCGTCCGCGCTGCCCGCGACGCACGCGCGGCGACCGGCGAGAAGGCAGGGACGTCGGCGTCCGGTCCCGATCGAGGCAGGGCCCTCGGCACAGTTCTGCAAGCGTTTTGCGCAACCGGCCTGTCGATCGGCCCGGGGAGCCGCGGATGAGGGCGCAGGCTGCGTCAGCCCGGGGAGCTGGCGCCGAGTTCCATCGAGGCGTGACCTTCGCCGCTCTCGTAGAAGCGGAAGCTGATCGAGAGCTCGCCCAGATCGAACACGTCCATCACGCCCTGGCCGGTCTCGACTCGCTTGTGCACCGAAGCGCGGATCGAGTAGTTGATGTGCCGACCCTGGCGGCGGCTGTGGATGATGCCGGCGCCGCGCAGGATCGCGAGATGGTGCGAGACCTTCGGCTGATCGATCGCCAGGCGCTCGACCAGGTCGGACACGCAGTGCTCGCCGGTCACCAGGATCCCCAGGATGCGGATCCGGTTGACGTCGCTGACGGCCTTGAGGCTGCGCGACATCTTGGTGGCTAGCAGTAAGTCCATGTCCTTCGGCGCCTCTCCCACAACCCAGGACCTGCCCGGGATGGTGCCCTTCGGCGCCCATCCGTTGCCCCCATTCTTACCGGATGTTCGGTTCGTTCCGACCAATTTTCTCGCCCTCGTCGCCGTTCCTCTCCACCCCAGACTGCCGAGCGGCGTCGGAGTAACCCGGCGCCGCGACATCAAGATCGGCCTCCCTGATGCCTCGCGGCGGGTGGATCGGCGCGGAGATCGGGGGCCGCGCCCGACGTGATCGCGAAAGCTCGGCCGGACGAACCGCGCGAGCCTGCCCGAGGCGGTATGATTCCGCCCCCAACCGCCCGAGATCGTCCCCCAACCGAGCCGCCGACGGCGGAAGCCGGGAGAGCCCCCGCCGTGAGTGTCGTGCCTGCAGACGGACCCGTGGTGATCGTGGGAGCGGGCATGGCGGGGCTGGGGGCGGCCGGCATCCTGCGCCGAGCCGGGCACGAGGTCGTGGTCCTCGAGCGCATGGGCTACGTGGGCGGCCTGGCCCGGTCGATCACCTGGGACGAGCACGTCTTCGATGTGGGGCCCCACTACTTCGTCCTCGACGTCAGCGAGGACATCAACGAGCTGATCCGCTCCAGCATGAAGCCCGAGGAGTGGCGCCCGATCGACTTCAAGATCAGCGCCCTCATCGGGCGGCGCGACGTGCCCTGGCCGCCCTCGGCATCGGCCGCGTTCAAGCTCCCGCTGCGCGGCATCTACCAGTTCGTGAAGCTCTCGATCCAGCGCAGGATCCCCGAGTCGTACGTGACCGCCGACTTCCTGCAGGGCGTGTACGGCAGCGCCATGTACAAGATCTTCCTCGACCCCTACCTGAGGAAGAAGGTGCCGGTCTCCGACGGGGCCGCGCAGTTGCACCGGGACTGGTACGCCCAGACCGCGCGCACGATCCACAACGTGCCCGACGCCAAGCGCGACAAGATGCTGCAGTTCGAGCCCGAGGTGGTCGAGCGCTACCTCACGCGCTACCCGTCGGTGCGCGAGGAAGGCGAGCGCAAGCGCCTCGAAGCCGAACAGCAGGGCGCGGACGCCCAGGGCCTCGACCGGCAGCCGGGCAAGCTCGCCCACGCGTACAACGTGATCAGCGGACTGGCCAAGAACGCCATGGCCAAGAACTACAAGAAGGTGCTCTACCCGCCCGGGGGGGTGGGCATGATCATGGAGCGGGTCGCGGAGGACTACGAGCGCCGCGGCGGCCAACTGCACCTGCGTGCATCGAACGTGAACCTGGAGTCCACGGGCGAACGCATCAGTCGCATCACCTGGAACGAGGCCGGGCAGCAGCAGGCGATCGACAACCCGGCCCACGTGATCTGGACCGGTTCGGTCCACCGGCTGTGCAGCATGCTCGACGTGCCGCGCGAAGAACTGCCGTCGCTGACGATCCTGCTCGGGATGATGAAGCTGACCCGCCCGCTGCCCGCTGGCGACGCGCTCTACACCTACATCGCCGACCCCGACATCCCGTTCAACCGCATCTACTACCCGAACCGCTCGGTCGACGGCCTGTGCCCGCCGGGCAAGGACAGTCTGTGCGTCGAGATCTCGCCCACTGACTTCAAGGACGAGGCGGATCCACACCGGCTCACCGAGAAGATCCAGGCCGGCCTGGAGAAACTCGGTGTGTGCAAGCCGAGCGACATCGAGGAGACGATGTACATGTTCGTCCCCGACAGCTACCCGGTGTACCCGCTCGACTACCGCGAGAAGCTCGAGCGCATCTGGTCGGAGCTCGACCAGTACACCAACCTGCACTCGATCGGGCGCTCGGGACAGTTCTGGTACAACAACATGGCGCGCTCGATGCGCGCCGGCGTGGAGACCGCCAAGGACATCATGGGGACCTACGAGCCGTGATCACGGTCGCCACGCGGCGCAGCGGATCGGGTGACGCGTCGAGTGGCTGCAGCGCGAACGGCACGGCGAGCGCGGCCGCCCCCGCGCCGCGCAACCGTCGCGGAGTGCCGCAGGGTGGCTGACAACATCATCATGGTCAGCGCCGACCGTTGGGTCGTGGCGGGCGAAGCCGGCCCGTTCCACTCCATGCTCGAGCGCTTCAGCGGGCACTGGGATCGCATCGACGTGATCGGCACCCGGCCCGAACGGGTGGCGCGCACCGAGATCTTCGGCAACGTGCACCTGCACCATCCCACCACGGGCAAGTTGGCCCAGGCGCGCTTCATCGAGTCGACGGGTCGGCGCCTGGCCGCCGAGCGCCCCTACACCGTCATCACCAGCCACGACTACAACCCGTTCTACAACGGGTGGGGCGCGTGGCGCCTGAGTCGCGCCACGGGCATCCCCTACGTGGCGGAGATCCACCACGTGCCCGGGTATCCGCGCCCGGCGTCACTGCGCGAGCGGGTCGATCGAGTGGCGACCCGTTTCTACGTGCGCTGGGCCGGCCGTCGCGCCGCCGGCTTCCGGGTCGTGAACGCCACCGAGCTGCCCGCCCTGCTGGGGCGCTGGGGCGTGGACCGGGACGCGATCCACGTGCTGCCCTCGCTGTACCTGGATCGCAGCACGTTCTGCCCGCCTGACGACGGCGGGGGCGACGTCGACACGGCCGACGGCGACACGGCCAACGTCGGCACAGTCGACGCGGCACGGAAGTTCGGCAGCGACCTGTTGCTGGTGGGTCGCTTGGTACCCAACAAGGGCTTCGAGCAGGTGCTGCGCGCCGTCGGCGCGTTGTCCGGGCGACGTGTCCCCACCCCGCGGGTGCGTCTCCTGGGGCGCGGCCCGTTGCAGGAGCGGCTGACCCGACTCGCTTCCGAGATGGAACTCGGTGAGCACTTCGAGCACATCCCGTGGGTGGACGACTCCCGGGCGCTGGCGGAGCTCTATCGCGACGCGCGGCTCGTGGTCTGCGCGTCGACCAGCGAGGGCGGACCGCGCGTCGTGGCCGAGGCCATGGCCTGTGGCACACCGGTGCTGAGCACGATCGTGGGCGTGGTGCCCGAGCTGATCCGCCACGACCACAACGGCCTGCTCTACGACGGCACGACCGAGGAACTCACCCTGCGTCTGCAGCGCTTCCTCACCGACCCGTCGCAGCAGGCGCGCCTGCGCTCCAAGCTGCCGGGCGACCTGTCGGCGCTCGACCGGGACGACGTGATCGCGAAGCTGGCCGAGGGCCTCAAGGCGATCGCCGCACGGGCCGGGAACGGAACGGGCGCCGCGCGCGCCGAGTGACGGACGCGGTCAGGCCTGATCGCTCCACTTGCGTCCGCCGAAGTCGGCGATCAGGACGTCGGCGAGGTGATCGGCGTGGTGCGCCACCGAGGCCAGCACCGCCCGGAGCTGCTCGCGCTCCACGGCTTCGCCCAGCAGGTTGTGCTCGAGGAAGATCGTGCCGTCGCGTACGTAGAACTTGCCGAAGATGGTCGAGTCGTTCAGTTCGGACAGGCGTGCGGGCAGGTCGCGGTGGGGCGCGACCTCGATCACCACCGGCGCGATGACGCGCAGCAGCGTGCGCCCGCGGCTCCAGTCGAGCGGGTGCACGATCACCCGGGTGGACTGATACGGCACCTCGTAGCGGTCGGCCACGCGCTTGTAGCTGCGCACGAGTTCGTCGAGCAGCGTCTCGGTGCGCGTGCGCAGCGCCACGAGTTCGGGGCTGGGCGTGTCGCCGGTCGCAGCCGTCACGGCAGGCCTCTCCGATAACGTTCCCACAGGCGCCCCCAGGGCGTGCGGCGGAAGCGCCCGATGCGCCACCGACCCACCGTGGGATACCACATCCAGTCGTGATACAGGTTGCTGGCGAAGGGCGCCCAGACGAACAACGGCGAGTGCAGTGCCGGTCCCTCGAGGAAACGCAGCGGCCCCTTGCGCAGCATCTGGTCCCCGAAGATCACGAAGCTGCGCTTCGTCTCGAAGGGGACGGCCGGCCGGTCGACGGGTTCGCCGGCCAGCTCGATGCGATCGAGATCGGCGCAGCCCAGCTCCCGTTCGTGGGCCATGCGCAAGTACGGGATCGAGAGCGGGTCGAAGCCCATCAGGGCGGCACCCACCGCGTCCACCGCCACGGGATCGGCTCCGGCCACGAGACGATTGCGTTCCCGCGGCACCATCGTGCGCGGCCCGGCGCCATCACCCGCCACCGAGCCGTCGACCACGCTGAACTGCGCGGGGTGCAGGGCGTTCTGCATCACGATCAGCTCCACCAGCACCTCGTGGATGTGTTTGTGGCAGTAGTGACGCTCTTCGCGCAGCAGGCCTCCGAAGCTGTTCTTCACCGCGCCGGTGGTCGTGGTGTGCCCGTGGGTCTTGAGCGTGGGCAGGTGCAGCACCTGTTTGCCGGCGAACATGGTCGGCACGCGGATGCCGTCGGGGAAGATGCGATCCAGCACGGGGGTGCTGCCGCCGAAGTCGTGCACGCTCCACTCGACTTCGGTCAGGGCCTGGAACGGCAGCCCGTGGCGGGCGAGCACCGGATCCCACAGATTGAGCCGCGCGCCCTCGTGGGGCTCGGTGACGACGGTGGCGTTCTCGACGGGCAGCAGGTGCTCGGTCGCGAAGCCCGCGTCCCGCAGCGCCGTGATCACACCGTCGACCTGCCAGGCCCACGAACTGCACGCGGGGAAGAAGCGCGTCCACGACAGGTTGAGCTTCAGCAGCGTGTCGAGCCCGGTGTCCAGGTGCTCGCGCACACCAGCCAGGTCCATGACCCGGGCCGTGTCGGCGATCACGGTCTCGGGCGTGGTGTGGACCACGGCGACGCGGGACGTCACGGGCGGCTCTCGCAGGGCGTGTGCGGGAAGGACGCGGTCATGATCGCATGGGACGCGGCGTGGGGCGCCATCTCACGCGCCGCTCACCCGTCGATGAAGAACGCTTCGAGCCGGTCGGCGTGGGTGGCGTAGGCCTCGCCCGCCGCCTGCCAGTCCACCTCGGCGAGCTTCCACTGGGAGAGGTCCAGCACGTGCGCGGGTCGCGGGACGTCGTCGCGCACGGGGATCTGGGCCGATTCGCCGGCGGCCAGCATCTGCTCGGTGTCGCGCGAGAGCACGAAGTCGATCAGCTTGCGCGCGGCGTCCGGGTGGCGCGCGCCCTTCACCAGCGAGATCGTGTTGGGGATCACGACCATGCCGGGCTCTCCCTCGCCCTGGTCGGGCACCACCATCGCCACGGGGAAGCCGGCCACTTCCGCGGCACGGTAGTCGTCCGTGTCGGTCCAGCCGAAGTGCAGCTCACCGGTGCGCACGAGTCGCATGAGGTGCGCGTTGCCCGGTCCGAAGTGCACCTTGTTGGCTCGGAGTGCTTCGAAGCGCGCGAAGGTCTGCTCCAGCCCGAGGGTCGTGATCAGCATCCCCGCGTGGGCGGCGGTGGTGCCGGTGAGCGGCTTGGCCATGCCGATCGCGTCGGTGTGGCGCGGGTCGACGAAGTCGGTCCAGCCGCCGGGGCGATCGGCGGCGTCGGGCAGCAGCTCGGTGTTCACGATCAGCACCCGGCCGCGGGCGGCGAAGCCGGTCCAGCGCGACTGGGGGTCCTTGAGGTCGTCGGGAATGTCGGCGGCGGCCGGCGAGTCGTAGCTGTCGAGCAGGCCTTCCCGCGCCAGCAGCACGGTCTGGACGATCTCGTTGTTCCAGAAGACGTCGCAGCGCGGGTTGTTGGCCTCGGCCTGCAGGCGCCGGCGCAGACCCACCGACTTGTTGGCCTCGATGTCGTAGTGCGCGTCGACTCGCAGTCCGGTCGCCTGTTCGAAGGCCCGCACCACCGGCTCGGAGTGGCTGCGGTCCAGCGCGACGTAGAGCACCACGTCTGCGTCAGGCCCGCCGCAGCCGCTCGTGAGCGCGCTCAGCAAGGCGACCAGCAGGACCATCGAACGCGTCAGCCCGTGATGTTGCATGCATCTTCTCCTCGCCCCGCCGCGAAGCCGCCCGGCGCCGCGTGTGCCCGGCGTGGGGGCGCGGTGGGGCCGGGGCGCTGGCGGCAGGGCCCGTCGTGAAGCGGGCATCATCGCCCATGGAGATGGCCAACGCACGTCGCGCTCGCGGTCCGAGCGCCTGAACGTGGAGTGTGACGTGAGCGGACGAGCCGGCGGCTCAGGTATCCATGTGGTTCATCACGCGCTCGTCGTTCAGGTTGAGGCGCAGGGCCAGGCGCGACGCGCCCTTGCCGGCGACCGTGGTGGCGATGCGCACCACGCCCTTGGTCGTCACGCGGCGCAGGAAGTCGATCGGGGCGAAGGTGCCCAGGCCCGTGGCTCCCACGGCCCGGTTGTAGAGGCCGTTCTGTTCGGTCACCAGCCACTCGCTGTAGAGCATGTACATCCAGGTGTACGGGCGTCGCAGCCACTTGCTCCGGATCGCCTTGCGCGCCACCGGCAGCAGCCACGGGTTGCGCACCACGATCGGGAACCACTTGTGCAGGTTCTCGTAGTGGTGACGGTGCGGCAAGGCGATGGAGGTGGTGCGGTTGAACAATGTGGGGAACTCCTCCCACGTGTCGGTGGCCAGGCCCATCTCCTTGGTGATGTCGTTGATGTCGGTCATCGGGTAGGGCTGGAGCAGGCTGGCCAGAGGGTGGTCGACCTCGCACTCGATGTTGAGCTTGATCGTCTCCAGGTCGTCCTCGATCGATGCGCCGGGGCCGCCGAGCATGTTCAGCGAGCCGAGACGGATGCCGTGGCGCTTGATGATCGTTGCGGCGCGCACGAGCTGCTCACGGGTCGTGTTCTTCTTCATGACCGCGTTGCGCATGTGGTCGTTGGCGGCCTCGAAGGCGATGCGGGCGTAGATGCAGCCGGCCTGCTTGAGCAGCTCGATGTGCTCCTCCTGGACCATGTTGGCCATCAGGATCGCGTCGAAGGGCAGGCCCACCTCCACCGGCCAGCGCCGCGCGAACTCGCGCAGCCACTTCATGTTGATGTTGAAGATGTCGTCCAGGAAGTGGACGAAGGTGAGCGGGTAGTTCTCCTTGAGCTGCTTGGCTTCGGCGATCACGTGGTCGACGCTGCGGCGACGCACGTACTCGTTGTTGGTCACGTTGTAGACCTTCTTCTTCCACGCGTGGTGGAAGCAGAAGCTGCAGTTCATGGGGCAGCCGCGGTCGGTCTTGATCACCTTGCGCTCGGAGTTGCGATACAGGTCGCTGGCGTCGTACACGAGCGCGCGATCGCAGAAGCCCAGGCCGTCGAGGTCGGAGATGAGCGGGCGCACCTCGTTCTCGTGGATCACGCCGTGCTTGTCCTTGAACGAGATGTTGGGGATCCCGGTCAGGTCGCCGCCGCTCTCGAGGGCGTTGACGAAGTCCACGATGGCGCCTTCACCCTCACCGCGACAGATGGCGTCGAAGCCCGGCTCCTGCAGGAACTCGGGCACCACCGTCACGTGGGCTCCGCCCGCCACGGACATCACGTCCGGCAGCATCTTCTTCACCAGCGTGTTGAGCCCGGCGATGGCGGTCTGGACTCCGGTGGTGAACGAGTAGCAGACGACGTCCGGTGCGAAGGCCTTGAGCTTGCGGGGGAACAGCGGGTCGGGCACGAAGAGCATCTTCGTCTCGTGCCCGGCGGCCTTCAGGGCACCGGAGAGGTACATGACCCCGAGGGGCTCCTGGGCGAGGAAGGTCGAGAGGAAGAGCACGCGCATCGATGATCGATTCCGAGAAAAGAGACCCCAGGGTGATGTTATCTCCAAGGGAGGCATCTGTCAGGCCCGCCGTTGCGGCCAACCGGGCGCGACGGGGTTCGGGGGCGAGTCGAAGCCGCGGGGTCTCCCCCGGACCAGGCCCAGACCCTCGGGGCAGAGGGCCTCCGGGAGCAGGCTCAGGCAAGCCACCCGGCGCACCGGCACCCGCGGGCGGCCCGGTGGATTCGCACCGGCATTCGCAGGCCACCCGGCGGACCCGCGCCGGCACCGGCAGGCCGACCGATGGACCCGCGCCGGCACCGGCAGGGCGACCGATGCACCCGCGCCGGCACCCGCATGCCGCCCGGTGCACCCGCATCGGCACCCGCATGCCGACCGATGCGCCCGCCGGGGACGACCGCGGCGCCCTCGGGTCTCTCCGCCGGGCGGTTCGCAACGACAAGCGGGCCGACACCGCAGTGTCGGCCCGCCGGTGGCGGCCCTCGCAGGAGCCGCGGATGGGAGCAGGGCAGCGGCCCTACTCGTCCATGTGGTTCATCACCCGTTCGTCGTTCAGGTCCAGCTTCAGGTTCATCTTCAGCGCGTTCTTCCCGAAGATCGTCGTGAAGATGCGGATGAAGCCCTTGGTGAACACGCGCCCGGTGAAGTCGATCGGCGGGAAGGTCTTCAGGCCCTTCTTGCCCATGGCGCGGTTGTACAGCCCGTTCTGCTCGGTCACCAGCCACTCGCTGTAGAGCATGTACATCCAGGTGTAGGGCCGGTACATCCACTTCACCTTGATCGCCTTGCGCGCCAGCGGCAGCAGCTTGGGGAAGCGCACGACCACCGGGAACCACTTGTGCAGGTTCTCGTAGTAGTGACGGTGCGGCAGGGCGATGGAAGTGGTGCGGTTGAACAGCGTGGGGAACTCTTCCCACGTGTCGGTGGCCAGGCCCATGTCCTTGGTGATGTCGTTGATGTCGGTCATCGGGTAGGGCTGGAGCAGGCTGGCCAGGGGGTGGTCGACCTCGCACTCGATGTTGAGCTCGATCGTCTCCAGGTCGTCCTCGATTGACGCGCCGGGGCCCCCGAGCATGTTCAGCGAGCCGAGGCGGATGTCGTTCTCACGGATCAGCGTGGCGGCCCGGATCAGCTGCGCGCGGGTCGTGTTCTTCTTCATGATCGCGTTGCGCATGTGGTCGTTGGCGGCCTCGAAGGCGATGCGGGCATAGATGCACCCGGCCTTCTTGAGCAGCTTGATGTGCTCTTCCTGGACCATGTTGGCCATCAGGATGGCGTCGAAGGGCAGGCCCACTTCCACCGGCCAGCGCTCGGCGAACTCACGCAGCCACTTCATGTTGATGTTGAAGATGTCGTCCAGGAAGTGGACGAAGGTGAGCGGGTAGTTCTCCTTGAGCTGCTTGGCCTCGGCGATCACGTGGTCGACGCTGCGGCGACGCACGTACTCGTTGTTGGTCACGTTGTAGACCTTCTTCTTCCACGCGTGGTGGAAGCAGAAGCTGCAGTTCATGGGACAACCGCGATCGGTCTTGATGACCTTGCGTTCGGAGTCCCTGTAGAAGTGGCTGGCGTCGTACACCAACGCGCGGTCGCAGAAGCCGAACTCCTCGATGTCCTGCGACAGCGTGCGCGGCTCGTTCTTGTGGATGTCGCCGTGCTCGTCCTTGAACCAGATGTTGGGGATCTTGGTCAGGTCGCCGCCGGCTTCGACGGCGTTGACGAATTCGACCATGGCGCCTTCGCCTTCGCCGCGGCAGATGGCGTCGACACCGTCTTCCTCGAGGAACTCGGGGACCACGGTGACGTGCGCGCCGCCGCAGATCGCGAGGCTCTTGGGCAGCACCTGCTTGACCTGGTTGATGATGCCCAGCACCACCGGGTGCACGCCCGTCGTGAACGAGTAGCAGATCACGCCCGGGTCGTACGCGCGCAGCTTCTCCTCGAACTCCTTGTCCGGGAGGAAGATCATCTTGGTCTCGTGCCCGGCCTGCTTGAGCACGCCCGACAGGTACATCACGCCCAGGGGTTCCTGAGCGAGGTACTGGGAGAGGAAGAGGACTCTCATGTGATGGCGTATCGGGGATCTGAGGTGCGGGGTCGCGCGGACGCAGCCGGTCGGTGACAGGCTGCCCGATGGCGGTCGGCTGCCGGGGCTGTCCCTGGTGGTTATCGGCAGGCGGATGAACTTTCAAAGATACCACGTTCCCGCTATGCCAGCCGGGCGACGGAGCGCGCGGCGCGGCGCGTTCAAAGCGACCTGCAAGTCACGAGAGCGCGCCGTCGGATTCCCTGCCGGAGAGGTACGCAGAGGTCGCTCACGGGACGTTGCCCGCGGGCGCGATGGGCAGTCCTCAGAAACGCTCGCTGATCGCCGCGCCCGAGTAGCCCACCAGTTCGACATAGCCGAGGCCTTCGACCGGCCGTTCGCGTGCTGTTCCGGCGTCGCGCGTGCCGCTGAAGCGGCACAGACCCTCCCAGTAGGTGACCGCCGTCGAGCCCGGCGTACGCAGTTCCTGATCCGCGACCACCGGTGTGATGCGGAGTTCCAGGGACTCGTCCGGCAGGCGCAGCACCCAGCCGGCCGGGTAGCTCACGTCCGTGTGGGGACTGGTCCAGCGCTGCGTCACCTGCAGCTCGAAGTCTTCGCGCGCGAGGTGCCGGCGCGTGCCGTCCGGGGCGCGCAGCGTGCCGCTGCTGGTGCTGTCCACCGAGCCGTCGTCGAGCCGCAGGTGGAACAGCATCAGCTCGGTACCGTCGTCGAGCGGGACCGAGAACCAGTCCCAGCCGACCTGGTCGCGCGCCAACATGGATGAACCGAACTCGTGGTCCATCCAGGCGTTGCCGGTCACGGCGACGGCGGGCTGGTCCGGCCGCCGCAGCACTCCGTGCACGGCGATGCGCGGCAGGCTGTAGTACCAGGATGCCTGGCCCGGCTCGTGACCCTTGATGCTGTAGCCCGGCTCGGCGCCGTGGAGCAGGGGCTCGGTGGCGTCCAGGCGGAGTTGCAGGGACAGCTGCGCGTCGCCGGCGTGGAAGTCGAGCGTGGCCCGGGAGGCGTCTTCGTCGTCGGCCACGAGGCGGTGTCCGAGCAGGGACACGTCGAGTCCGTCGACCGCGGCCCGGGCCCACGGCGGGTAGGCCCGGCTCGCCTGCTCAGTGAAGCGGATCCGCCCCGCGCCGACGTCGGTCAGGGCGCCGTGGAAGAGCATCACGTCCCGGGTTGCCAGCGGAGACGACCGCTCCGCCGTGCGCGCCACCACGGCGCGGCGGAACCACGTGGCCTGGAAACCGAACAGGCTGCCGTCCTCGGCGTGCAACGGCCCGGTGAGATACCACCACTCGGTGCGCGTGTCGGGGTGGCTGCCGTGGTCGCGCGGCAACACGATCGGGCGACCGGGTCCCGTGCGCACGAACCCGCGCTCGTCGATCGTCTGGCCCGCCATGGTCGGGTCGCGCACCGCTCCCGCTGCGACCTGCACCGGGTTCGGCCCGATCGGAGTGGAGTGAGTTGCAGCCACGACCGGCAGCTGCGGGAACCCGGCGGATGGGGCGCCGGTCGCCGACCGCACCACGCCCGTCGCCACGGTCTGCTGCGCGCCGAGCGGGAAGCCGAGGCCCACGACGGCCACGAGCACCGCTGCGGTGCTGCCCAGCAGTTGCGCGATGCGCGCCCGGCGCACCAGCAACCACGGGATGATGCCCGCGATCAGCGCCGCCGTCACGGCCAGCAGCAACACCTCGCCCATGGTGGGCAGATCGATCGTCATGGGGAACGTCCAGCCGAACGAACGGGTGTTCACCACGGCGATCAGGATCCACGAGAGCAGGAGCCCCACGGGGATCGCCACGATCGCGTCCAGCAGCACGATCACCAGGGCCTCGGTCAGCAACAACTGACCCACCGTGCGCCGGGTGGCGCCGAGCGCGCGCAGCACGCCCAACTCGTGTCGCCGCTCGAGGTGCAGGCACAGCAGCCCGGTGAGCACGCCGATCAGCGCCAGCGTAGTGGAGATGCCCTGCAACGCGTACGTGATGCGGAAGGTGTTGTCGAAGGCCTCCATGATGCGTTCGAAGAGCTGGTCGACGGTGCTGAACTCGGCTTCGGGGAAGCGCCGGGAGAGCGCCTCGGCCACGGCGCCGGCGCTGACACCAGGCTCCAGCAGCAGCGCGGCGTTGCGCACGGGGACGTCGCCGTACAGGGAGAGGAACAGCGGTTCGTTCATCAGGCAGTAGCCCCGATCGAACGAGAAGTCCTGGAACACGGCGGCGATCGTGAGTTGCCGTTCACCGTCGCGACCCTGGAGCGTGAGCTGGTCGCCGGGTCCCAGGCCGGACTTGCGGTGGAGCGGTTCGCTGATCAGGACGTCGCCGTCGCGCACGCGCTGCATGGTCGTGTCGGGGTCGCCTTCCAGGATGCGCAGGCTGGCGCGTTGCTCGAGCGCCGTGATGCGTGCGCCGGCCACGAAGAACGAGCGGTCGCCCTGTCGCTGCTCCACGCCGCGCAGGAAGTCGACGCGCTCGACGCCGGGCCAGGTCTCCAGGCTGTCGACGAGTTCGTCGTCCAGTCGCACCGTCCACGGCGCCAGTTCCTGCATCACGGGCTTGATGTACACGTCGGCGCCGATCGTGGCCTGCACCCAGTTCACGATCTCGCGTTGCATCGAGCCGACCATGATCACGATGCCGAGTGTCATCGCGATCGGCATGACCAGGGCGCCGGCGGTGGCGCCGGTGCGCGCCAGGGAACGACGCAGGCGTCCCAGGGCCAGGGCCAGGACGGTGCTGCCCGGCGGCGGCCGGCGCACGATCCAGCCCAGCAGCAACGGGATGAACGTCGCCACGGCGAGCAGCAGGCACAGCACGGAGAGCGCCGGGAGCACCAGCCCGCCCACCGGGGGCAGCAGCAGCAACCCGGCCAGCACGGCGAAGAGCAGTGGCACGCGCGCGCGCGCGACGGGTTCGCGCATGACGCCGCCGGCCACCAGGATGGGTGGGGTGCGCGCCGCCGAACGGGCCGGGGCCCAGCTCGCCAGGACGCTGGCGCCGATGGCGAGCGCGATGCCGCCCAGGGCGGTCAGCCCGTCGAGCTCCGGCACGGGCGTCTCGATGTAGCCGTAGAGCGTGCTCACCGTGCCGGCCACGTGCACGACCATCACGTTGGCCAGCAGCCGACCGCCGATCACGCCCAGCACGCCGCCGATGGCGCCGACCACCGCCGCCTCGCCCAGGACCGCGATGAGCAGGGCCTGGGCCGAGCAGCCCAGGCAGCGCAGCTTGCCGAACAGCGTCCGCCGCCGGGTGACCGCGAACTGGGCCATGTTGAAGGCCAGGAACGATCCGACCAGCACCGCCAGGAAGCCCAGCGCGAGCAGGTTGGCGCGGAAGGCGCGGGTGAGCGTGCCGGCCCGCTCGCCGCGCCGGGCGGGGCGTTCGAGCACTTCGCCCGGCTGCAGCGGGACCGCGGCGACGAGCTCGTCGTCGTCGCCCGGGCCCTCGAGCACCAGGTCGAAACGCAGCACGCCGTCGCCGAGCTCGAGCACTTCCTGGGCCGACGCGATGTCCATCAGCGCCACGGGCATGCCGCCTCCTTCCCAGTCGCCGGGCAGGGGTTCACAGCGGAGTTGCGTCTCGCTCCGCGGGCCGCGCACTCGCAACTCGCCGCCGCCGGGAGGCAGACCCAGGCGCAGCAGGTCGGGCGCGGGCAGCAGCGCGAGTCGTGGTTCGATCAGCACGCGTTCGAACAGTGCCGCCGCGCGTTCGGTGGCGCGGCTGCTGTCGTCGCCCGGCGCGGCATCATCGGGGGTGATGTTGGTCCACGCACCGAGGAATGGCGGCGACAGGAACGGGTCGAGACCGAGCACGCGGATCACGCGGGGTCCGTCGTCGAGCGGCTCGGCGACGATCACGGTGGTCTCCACCACCGGCTGAGCCGCACGGACCGTTTCGGCCGCGAGCAGTTCGCCCAGCCGGGCGGCGGGGATCGGCTCCACCGCCGTGAGCTGGTGGGTGGCGGCGCCGGCCAGGGTGCCGTAGGTGTTGGTGAAGCTGGCCTGGGCCGCTTCGCTCGACAGGTGGATGGCGACCACCACGGCCACGCCCACGGCGACCCCGAGCAGGGTGGTGGCGGTCTGGAGCGCGTGCCGCCGCGCGTCGGCGAGCAGCACGCCCAGGACCGTTCGCGCGCCGGAGCGGCCGGCGCTCACCGGACGATGCGACCGTCGAGCAGGGCGATCTCGCGTTCGGCGGCGGCTGTCACCGCCGGGTCGTGGGTGGCGACGAGCACGGCCACGTCCCGCTCCCGGGCCAGCTCACTGAGCAGTTGCATGACGGCGCCGCCGGCGTTGTGGTCGAGGTTGCCGGTGGGTTCGTCGGCCAGCACGAGCCCCGGCCCGTTCACGAGCGCGCGCGCCAGGGCGACCCGCTGCCGTTGTCCGCCGGAGAGTTCGTCCGGCAGGCGCTCGAGCTTGTCGCCCAGTCCGACGCGACGGGCCAGCTCGGCGGCCCGGGCGGAGATGGCGCCGTGCGGTTGGCCCGCCAGGCGCGCGGGCAGCCCGATGTTGTCGGCCACGCTGAGCGACGGCACGAGGTGGAAGAACTGGAAGATGAAGCCGAGGTGCTGGTTGCGGAAGGCCGAGGCGCTCTCGTCATCGAGTTCTGACAGGTCGTGTCCCAGGACGTCCACGGTGCCGGAGCTGGGCACGTCCATGGTGCCGAGGATGTGCAGCAGGGTGCTCTTGCCCGAGCCGCTGGGCCCGGTGAGCGCCACGACTTCACCACGGCGCAGGGTCAGGTCGATCCCGTCCAAGGCCGTCACGGCGGCCGCACCGCTGCCGTACACCTTGCGCAGCTCGGCGCAGCGGGCCACGGCGGGCTGGCCGTCACCCACGGTGGGCTCGGACGGCGCCGCGGCGCGGGAGCCTGCGAGGGATCGGTGATCGGGGCCGGGTTCGGTCATCTGCAACATGATGACCCGATCTTCGCCGGAAACACCCCGGCGGATGCGCGACGACCGGCGCTGCCGGAGAACGCTCCGGGGCACCGATCCCGGAGGCGTGTCCTCCACAGCGCCTTCGCGTTCCCCCGCGGCCGGCGCGCGCGGTCAGCTTCCGAGCAGATCCGTGAGGGCCGGGCCGATCTCCGGGAACTTGAACGCGTAGCCGGCGGACTGAGCCGTCTCGGGCACGCAGCGCTGGCTGCCGGTGAGCACCTCGGCCACGCCGCCCAGCTTCAACTTCAGCGCCAGAGGTGGAATGGGGAACACGGTGGGCCGCTTGATCGCGGCCCCCAGGGCCTTGGTGTAGACCTTGTTCGTGACCACGCCGGGCGAGGTGCAGTTCATCGGCCCCTGCACCTGTTCGTTGTCCAGGGCGAACAGGATCAGGCCGACCATGTCGTCGATGTGCACCCACGAGAACCAGGCCTTGCCCGAGCCGATGGGGCCGCCGAGTCCCAGCTTGAAGGGCGGCAGCATCTCGGCCAGCGCGCCGCCGCCGTTCCCGAGCACCACACCCGTGCGCAACATGACCGTGCGCACCGGCGCCTTGGTTGCTTCGGCCTCCCAGGCCTGGCACACGTCGGCCAGGAAGTCGCGTCCGGGACTGGCGCTCTCGGGGAGTTGCTCCTCGCCGCGACTTCCGTAGAAGCCGATGGCGGAGCCGTTGACCAGCACGCGCGGCGGGTCGTCGGCCGCGAGGATCGCCTGCACGATGCGCTTGGTGGTGCTGATGCGGCTCTCGCGGATCGCGGTGCGGTAGCTGCTGCTCCAGCGCTTGTCGAAGATGCCGGCACCGGAGAGGTTCACCACGCCGTCGTAGCCGTCGAGCGGGGGCAACCAGCCGCGGAAGGTGACGCCGTTGCGCGCGTGTTGCGCGGCACCCGCGGGATCGCGGGAGATCACGGTCACCTGGTCGCCCCGGTCGGCGAGCGCGTCCACCAGACGCCGGCCGATGAAACCCGAACCACCTGCCACGAGGACGTTCAACGCTCTGCTCCTCTTCCGACGATCGGCACGCTCTGATCCCGCGGCCCGACGGGTCGCTCAGTCCGGACGCAGGGCGCGCTCGTAGTAACGGCTTGCGAACAACAGGAAGGCGGTCTCGAAGAAGTCTCCGAGCTTGCGCAGGCCGGCCTCGTCCACGGCCACGGACTCGTGCTGCGTCTCGTGATCGCGCCCGAAGGTGGTCGCCTTGCAGGCCACGTCGACCTTGTCGCCGTCGGGGTCCACGGCGATCTCGAACTCGAGGCGCGAGTAGTCACTCGCATCGCCCGGGCGATCGGTGCTGCGCACGCCCAGCAGCCAGGCGCCGCCGTAGGTGCGCTGGTGCATGTCGAGTTCGCGGATCGTCTCGACGAACTCCTCGAGGTAGGGCCGCAGCAACGCCTCGACCTGCTCGCGGATGGAGATGGCCCGCAGGGCCCGGCTGGGGAATGCGGTCTTGTCCTGGACGTCGTTCATGACAGAGGGAAACAGCCTGGGTGGGCGTGAAGGGATCGAGGAGATCATCGTCAGGCGGAGAGCGGCGGTGCAAGGGAGAACTCGCTGGGCCGCTCCGCCGCCTCGTCTCTTCATCGGCGTCCGGGCTTCCCGACTGGGAATTGGGCATTTCGCCGCGGACCGTGTGACGGATTCAGGCGGACGGCTGAGGACCGGCTGCGAGCCGAGCGCGGGCCGAACGCGGGCCGAGCGGCGGAACCAAGCGGGTCGGCTGCGGCGGAGCGCGGCCCGAGCGGCGGAACCAGGCGGGGTCGGCTGGGGATCGGGGTGGGTCACGCCTCCCCGTGGTCGGCGTCCACGGCTGCCGAGCGATCGGACTAGAATCGCGTTGGACCGCCCGCGCCACGCCGAGGAGACAAGAATGACAACCCGTCGCAAGTTCCTGCAGGGCGGGCTCGGCGCGCTGGCGATCGGCATGCTCGGCAACAAGCGGCTGCTCGCCGCGGCCGGGCGTGCCCGCGAGTTGGAGGCGACGGGCTCGGGAGCCCCGCTGCTGGTCCTGCCCGACTCACCGGATTCGATCGTGGTGGACGGGCTGCCCTTCGCGCGCGGCTACACCGGTGACGCCTACCGCGATCCCGCCATCCCGTTCCACTTCTTCCAGCCGGCGGATCCGCCGCCGCCATCGGAGTTCGTGGACGTGGCCGTCGTGGGCGGCGGGCTCTCGGGCCTGGCGACCGCCTACCTGCTGCGCGATCGGAACCCGGTCGTGTTCGAGTTCCGCGATCGCTTCGGCGGCAGCGCCCAGGGCGAGTCGTGGTCGGGCATCCCCTTCTCGCTCGGCAGCGCCTACGTCATCTGGCCCGACGAGGACTCGTTCCTGGAGCAGTTCTACACCGAGCTGGGACTGGACCGCGTGTTCGTGGAGAGCGGGCCGCCCGACCCGATGGAAGTGGGCGGCAAGATCCTGGACGAGTTCTGGAGCGGGCGCGGTCTGCCGGCGTCCGAGCAGCGCGCGGTCGAAGCGTATGCGCGCGTCGTGCGCCGCATGGCGGGTGACGCGTACCCCGAGATCCCGCTGCCCGACGACCCGGCTGCGGCCCAACGAGTGCTCGCGCTCGACGGCGTGAGTTTCCGCCAGGACGTCGAGCAACAGATGGGCATGCCGCTGACGCCGCTGCTCGCGGCCGGCGTGCAGGCCTACTTCTACTCGTCGTTCTGTGCGGGCATGGACGAGATCTCGGCCGCGGCCGGGTGGAACTTCGTCGCGGCGGAGGAATACGGGCGCTGGGTGTTCCCGGGCGGCAACGCATTCATGGCCCAGGCGCTCCACGATCGGTTGCTGCCGTTGGACGAGGCCGACCCCGCGAGCCGTCCCCACCTGCGTGCCGGTAGCCGGGTGGTCGACGTGCGGCTCGTGGACGACGGCGCACTCGTGACCAGCGTCGACGCACGCAACGAGGTGCGCTCGTTGCATGCGCGCCACGTGGTCATGGCCGGCAGCAAGCACATCGTCAAGCACATCCTGCGCGACCTCGACACGCTCGACCCCGAGAAGCTCGGCGCGATCGAGGGCCTGGAGGAGGCCACCTACCTGGTGGCCAACGTGCTGCTCGACGCGCCCGTCGAGAAGGACCTGTTCGACGTGTTCCTGATCGGCGACGACAGCTTCCCCATGGACCCGGGCGACCTGCTCACCGAACGCCCGGTGGTCGACGTGCTGCGCGGCGACTACACCGACCAGAACCCCGGCGGTCGCAGCGTGCTCACGCTGTACTGGCCGCTGCCGTTCCCGGCCGCCCGGGCGCTGCTGTTGCTCGAGGGTTACGAGGCCCAGCTGGAACGGCTCGTGCCGCAAATCCGCACGATCCTCGGCCTGCTCGACGTGCCCCACGACGCCGTGCGCCAGGTGCGCCTCACCCGCTGGGGCCACGCCGTGCCCATCGCGCGGCCGGGCTTCATCGCCCAGGGCGACGCCGAACGCCTGCGCCGTCCCCTGGGCGACCGGATCCACTTCGTGAACCAGGACAACTGGGCCCTGCCCGCCGTCGAGAACTCGGTGCTCGACGCCCACGAGGTGGCGCAGCGCATCGAACGGGCCCTGGGCCCGCGCTGATCCTGGGGCCCTGCGGCTCTCGCCGGCAGCACCCGGCGTGCTCTGCGCGGCTGACCTGAGCGACAGCGGCCCGGGCGACGGTCGCCTGCGCACTGCCGGTGCGGAGGGGCCGGGTGCGGCGCGAGAATTCCCGATCGGAATTCCTGCGGAGTGCTCGGACCGAGGGCGCGTTGTTGATCGAGCCCGCAGGAGGCGCCCAGCTCGGTAACGAGCACGCCCCTCCCGCTCCCAGGCGCCCCGCGAGCTCGCTCTTCATGGTTGTGTCCTCCCGGTTTTTCGACAGCGCCCGTCGCCACTGACTCCTGGCGGCGGGCGCTGCTCGTTGCGTTCAGTCGCGTGCGACCACCGGCCCCCGGGCCGACGGAGTCGTCGCGGCTAGCCGCGCGTTGAGCCCACGGAGGTCGACGCGGCCGCCCGGAGCCGGTAGGCCACCCGGGCACTCCCCGAAGGTTTCGGCGTGAATCCCTGCGGACCTCGCGGCCCGAGGGCGCGTTGGTGGATGAGCCCGCAGGACTCGCGCCCGCTCGGCAACGAGCTCTCTCTCCTCCGCTCCACGGCGCGAAGACGGCTCGCTCTTCATGGTTGTGTCCTCCCGGTTCTTCGACAACGCCCGCCGCCACCCCGATCCCTGGCGGCGGGCGTTGCTCGTCCCAGGCGCCCTTCGCAGCTCTCGCCGCGGCGAGCCCGGCTGCTCCGAAAGCAGGCCACGATGCTGCTCCTGATCAAACTCAGCCAAGCCCACGACGGACCCATCTCGACGTTCACCACGCTGTTCATGGCCCTCACCTGGCTGCTGCCCCGCGTCACCGCCTGACTCCCCCCGCACTGACGTGGGCCGGGAGCTTGGTGGTCCCGACCCGCGTCTGGTTTTGTCGACGAGCCGTGTTCGATCGCCGCCCCCACGGCACCGGACGCGGCTCGTCTTCATGAACGCTCGCGGCGGGCAAGCCTGCACACAATGCAGAGACTGCACGCGCGGCGCGGGACGGGAGCATGCACGCGGCGCGGACCGCGGAGGTCTGCACGCGCGCCGCTCGACGTGTTACCGCGAGCGCCTCAGGGCGTGGCGATGCTCACGGCGTTGCTGGCCGCGAAGCCCACGGGGCCCGCGCCGTCGGCGATCCACCACTGGAACACGAACGACGTGCCGGGGAAGGCGCCGGCGGGCCAGGGGGCTGCCACGGTGAAGCTGCCGGGACCGGTGCCGACCGAGCCGATGACGATGTCCGCCGTGGGCACGAGGGTGCCGCCCTTGAAGGACGCGTTGAGCACGCCGACCCCCACGACCAGCCAGGCCATGCTGGTGGGTGCCGCGGCGCTCAGCTCGAGCCCCAGGTCGGCGCCGTCGCAGGGGACGCCGATGCCGCGCAACTGCGGTGTGCCCGCGGCGCCGTTCAGCGCGCCGCCGAGGTCGCTCCAGGTGGACGGGCCGATCAGTTCGGTGAACACCCGGGCGGTACCCGTGCTGCCCGCGTAGGCGCCGGCCGCCACGGTGTCCCCGGCCACGGCCACCGACTGACCGAAGGCGATGCCACTTGCGGGCACGCCGAAGTGCAGCTGGGCTTCTTCGGTCCAGGTGCCGCCGTGGTCGCGGAAGACGTACGCCGCGCCGCCGTTGAAGCCCGCCGCGTCATTGCCGATGGAGCCCACCACGACCGTGTCGCCGCTCACCGCCACGTGATCACCGAAGAAGTCGATCGCCGCCGTGTCGCCCGGCGCGAGACGCTGCTCGCGGACCCAGGTGGTGCCCGAGTCCCGGAAGACGAAGGCCGATCCGGCCGCGGTGCCCGCGGTGTCGTCGTTGCGCGCGCCGACCACCGCCACGTTCCCGTCGAGGGCGACGCTGACGCCCATCCAGGCGTCGGAGATGGGCAGGCCGGGCGTGAGCTTCTGTTCCTGATCCCATTGACCGCGGACGGGGTCGTAACGGAACACGTAGGCGTTGCCCGTCTCGAGGCCGCCCGCCTTGCCGTGGATCGAGCCGGCCACGAGCACGTTGCCCTGCAGGTCCACCGAGGAGCCGAAGCGCGCGTTGGCGCCGTCGAGGGTGGGCACCAGGACCGCCTCTTCGAGCCAGTCACCGGTGGGGATGTCGCGCCGGTAGATGTGCACGGCGCCCAGGTCGTCGTCGTCCTCGAAGTCCTCGTTGGGCGAGCCGATGGCGAGCACGTCGCCGTCGATGGCGACGGGCGCGATCAGGGTGCAGCTCCCGGGGCAGTCGAAGCCCGGCGGTTCGGCCAGTGTCGCTTCCAGTTCCCAGCCGTTGATCGTGTCGACGTAGACGAGGATGCGACCGGTGTCGCTGCCGATGATGCGCCCGCCGTCGGTGTCCAGTTCGGTGCCGAAGCGGGTGCCGCCGGGGCCGGGCACGATCTTGGCGTCCTGTTCCCACGTGGCGCCGCGCAGGAACACGTAGGCCGCGCCGCGATCGACCGAGCCGACGTCGTGCTGTGGCGCGCCCACCACGAGCATGTCGCCGCGCATGGTCATGCCGAAGCCGAACCAGTCGTCCGCCGCGAGCCCCGTGCCGAGGAGCTCCTGGCTCGTGCACTGCGAGGCCGCCGGCGCACTGAGCGCCACGATGATGATCGTGACGATCCACGTGATGCGCTTGCCCATGCCCATCCTCCGCGAGAACGAGTCCATCCTACCGGCGAACGGGAACCGCGGGGGCGGGCGCGTCGCGAATCCCTCAGGGCGCGCCGGCAGGGCCTCTACTTGCCGGCGACGCGCCGGAACAGCTGCTCCTTCTGGGCGAAGGTGCGCTCGCGGCTGAACGACACCACTTTCTCGCGACTGCGGGCCACGAACTCGGCGGCCCGGTCGGGGTGCTCGACGATGTCGCGGATCGCGGCGGCGATGGCGGGGCTGTCCTGGAAGGAGAAGGTGCGGCCGTTGACGCCGTCCTGCACCAGCTCCGGGTTGCCGCACACCGCCGACACGGCGGCGGGCAGGCCGAGCCACATGACCTCGAGCAGCGTGTGCGACAGTCCTTCGTAGGAACTGTTCAGCACGAACACGTCCGCGGCGCGGATCCACGCCATCAGGTCACCGTAGGGCACGTTGCCCAGGAAGTGCACGCGGTCCGACAGGCCGAGGTCCCGGGCGACGGCGGTCCAGTTGTCCAGCTCGTCGCCGTCGCCGGCCACGTACAGGTGGTGGTTCTCGGGCAGCTCCTGCAGCGCGCGGATGATGCCGTCCACGCCCTTCCAGATCATCAGTCGGCAGATCGACAGCAGCACGACCTGATCGTCCGGGAGCGCGAGGCGCGCGCGGCACTCGTCGCGCGTGGGCGTGTACTCGTCGGGGCCGTGGTAGGCGTTGTAGATCAGGCGCAGCTTGCTCTCGGGCACGTCGTAGCCGGCCACGATGTCGTACAGGAACTGGCTCGGCGCCACGATGCGCTTGACCCAGCCCCACCACAGCTTCTGCACGCGGCGCAGCGCGGCCACGCGCCAGTCGTACAGCTTGGTCTGGTAGTCGGTGATCGTGTCGGCGTGCCAGCCCATGCGGTGGGTGATCTCCCACGTGCCGTCCACGCACACGCGGATCACCATGGGCACGTTGCGCAGACGTCCGGCGAGGGCCACGTGCAGCGCGAGGTGCTCGTTGATGTAGAGCAGGTCGGCGCCCTTGAGCTCGCGCCACACGGCGATCAGGTCGCGCAGGTAGCGCAGCGGCATCCACTGGCGCGGAATCGACACCACCTTGAACGGCCAGCCCTTGGGCTCGGGGTCGCTGCAGAAGGCGACCACCGTCACATCGTGGCCCTGATCCACGAGGTAACTCGCGATGCTGGGCACGTAGGTCGACGGCCCCCCGAGGTCGGGCGGAAAGATGGGGCTCGTGATGACGATCTTCACGGCAGGTGCGCCCGGGGGCCGGTCTCGGTCGAAAGGGGCGGTGAGTCTAAGCGGTGCGCCATGCCCGCGCGACCCCCGATGCCCCACGCCTGGCGCGGGAGTGGTGGCGCACCCGGCCCCGGTCGTGGTACCAGGGCCCTCATGCCCGAGCTGCCGGAAGTCGAGACGATCGTGCGCCAGCTGCGCCCCCGCCTGGAGGGGCGCACGATTACCGGGGCCCGCGTGCACTGGGCGCGCACCATCGCGCGGCCCGCGAAGGCGGCCTTCGTCCGTGGGGTGACCGGCCGGCGCATCGAGCGCTGCTGGCGTCGCGGCAAGTACTTCGTGTTCGACCTCGACGACGGCCGGCGCATCGTGGGCCACCTGCGCATGACCGGCCGCATCTACGTCGAGCAGCAGCCGCCCGACGACTACGTGCGCGCCGACTTCGATCTCGACGACGGCCGCGGCCTGTTCTTCTCCGACGTGCGCAAGTTCGGCCGCCTTGCCCTGGTGCGCGAGATGCACGAGATCCTGCCGCCCATGGGCCCCGAACCCCTGTCCGACGAGATGGACGGCGACTGGATGGTGGCCGGCCTGCGCAGTCGGCGACGCCTGCTCAAACCGTTGCTGCTCGACCAGTCGTTCATCGCCGGTCTGGGCAACATCTACGTGGACGAGTCCCTGCACCGGGCCGGCCTGCACCCGCTGCGCAGCAGTCACCGCGTTCCGGCCGACCGCGCGCGACGCCTGGCCGCCACGATCCGCGACGTGCTCAGCGAGGCCATCGAAGCCGAGGGCAGCAGCTTCGACGTCTTCTACCGCACGCCCGAGGGACAGCCCGGGGCGTACCAGGACGACTTCCACGTCTACGGTCGCGACGGCCTGCCGTGCCGCACCTGCGGCCGGACCATCGCGCGCATCGTGGTGGGCCAGCGGGGCACGCACCTGTGCCGGCGCTGTCAGCCCGCGCCGCGCGCCGCGCTGGGGGCAGGTCGATGACGGCTCCACGCGATTCGAGCCGGGCCCCGTCAGCGCCTTCGCCGCGGTGGGTGCAAGCAGTGCAAGGCCGATGAGCTTCCTCGACCCCTACTCGAAGAACAGGCGCGTGCCACTGGTGATCGTGGCGCGCATCGCGCTGGTGGCGTTGCTCGTGGGGCTCTACTACCTGGTGCGCTGGCTGGTGTCCTGAGCCGGCTGACCCTTGCAGCAGCGTGTCTTCTGCCGCAGGGACTCGCAGGTCTGCCCGCTGTTCTCAGTGGCCTCCCGGCTCTCGGCGATTTCCGGCGCACACGCTGTCACGACAGGTGTGCGTCGATCTCCGGCCACGGCCGCGCTGGCCGCAACGAGCCCGGTGGCGAGCGTCCAGACGAACGCGCGCTTGATGGGGTAACGCATGGCACTCCTCCGCGGCAGAGCTGTCGCCCCGCGGCGCGCCTGCTCGCCGTTGGGCGGGATCCCGAAATCCCACGTGCCCGGTGGCGATGCGTCGCGGGCTGCCCGGCAGCCCTGCATGCTGCGTTCAGTGTACCGCGTGTGCACTGAACGTGGTCAACGACGGCCGTGTGACGGTTGGCACGACTTGTGCGTCGCCTGCGCAGCGAGCGGAATCGTCCACGCATCGACCAACGTCCACGGATTCGTGGCGCGAAGTCCCCGCAGTGGGCGTCGTCGAGACGCGTTCCGCAACCACATCACGAGCTTGCGCACGCGTTCGGGATCGACCGCGGCACAGCAGGAGCGTGACAGCGAGTCATCAGCTCGACGTGCGCAGGACCTCGCGCAGGGCGGCGATGGCGGTACCGATGTCGTCGTCGCCCTGGGCGGGACCGACGCTGAGACGCAGCACGCCGTGTGGGGCGGTGCCGAGCGTCTCGTGAGCCGACGGGGCGCACTGCAACCCGCTGCCGACGAGCACGCCGCGTTCGGCCAGCGCCTGAGCGAGTTCGGCCGGTGAATGCGTGCTCGTGGTGAACGCGAGGGTCGGGCAACGAGCTTCGGGGTCGCGTGGCCCGTGCAACGTGACGTGCGGGAAGGCGCTGACGGCGGCGGCGAGCCGCGCGATCAGTTCGCGGCAGCGGGTGAGCCGGTCGGCCTGCCCCGGTTCATCGAGCCAGGCCAGTCCCGCGGCGAGGCCGGCCAGCGCGGCGCGGTCCACTGAGCCCACGTCGCAGTAACCGGGCATCGTGGCGCACGCGGCGGGCGACGGGTTGCCTTCCGCAGTCGTCGCTTGCATCGCTCCTGGAGCGGGCAGTTCACACACAGCCGCGGGCGAGTTCATGGCCACATGCGGCGCGACGTACAGGCCGCCGATGCCCCACGGCGCTTGCAGCCCCTTGTGGCCGGCGAAGGCCAGCAGGTCGACGTCCCACGCGGTCACGTCGATCGGCAGCCAGCCGGCGACCTGGGCCGCGTCGAGCAGGAACAGCGCGCCGTGTTCGTGGGCGAGGCGTGCGATCTCGGCCACGGGCAACAGCGTGCCGGTGACGTTGCCGGCCGCCGTCATGGCCACCAGCCGCACGGGGCCGGCGCGCAGCACGGCTTCCAGCTCGTCGAGCGCAACCGGCTCGTCGGCGCTGCCGCGCACCGTCACCACGTCCACGCCCTGGGCGGCGAGTTTGCTCACCGGTCGGTGCAACGCGTGATGCTCGAAGCCGCTGATGACCACACGGTCGCCGGTCTGCCAGTCGTGATCGGCCACGGCCACCGCCAGGGCCGAGGTGCAACCGGGCGTGAGCAGCAGGCGCCCGGGGTCCTCGATCCCGAACGCGCGAGCGACGGCCTGGTGGTGGGTCTCGAAGCTGCCGGCCCACCCGTCCACCGGGGCCGCGAGCGCTGCCGCAGCAGCAGCCTGCACCGGCGCCGGCTTGGGCCAGCTCGTGCCGGCGTGGTTGAGGTAGATCATGACGGTGCCCCGGGCGCGGTATGGTCGGCGAGACGATCATGACGTCGAGCAGCCCGCATCACCAGCGGTGCGGGCCATGACGGAGTGCGGTGCGGCCCCAGTCGATGGCCACGCACGGAGGAAGACGATGACACGAGTGCAGGCGCTGTTGATCACCGCAGTCGGTCTCGTACTGGCGGCATGCGCCTCGCAGCCAACGCACGACCCGCTCGTGTTCAAGTACAAGAAGTACCCGGAGCATGTCGAGGCCGCCCCGCAGCAAGCTGAGCAGGAGGCGGCTGACGCCGCGGCAGCGCCGCCCGAGCCGGAGCAGCTGGGTGGCTGGATCCCGCTGTTCAACGGCGAGAACCTCGACGGTTGGATTCCAAAGATCACGGGCCATGACGCCGGCGACAACTTCGCCGACACCTTCCGGGTGGAGGACGGCGTGCTGCGCGTGGCCTACGACGGTTACGGCAACAGCTTCGACGGCCGCTTCGGGCATCTGTTTCACGAGACTTCGTATTCGCACTACCGCCTGCGCGTCGAGTACCGCTTCACGGGGGAGCAGGTGCCGGGCGGTCCGGGCTGGGCCTGGCGCAACAGCGGCTTGATGCTGCACGGCGAGTCACCGCGCACGATGGGTCGGCACCAGGACTTCCCCGTATCGATCGAGGTGCAACTGCTGGGAGGCAACGGCAGCGACCCGCGTCCGACCGCGAACTTGTGCACGCCCGGCACGCACGTGGAAATGGGCGGCGAGCTGTTCACCCAGCACTGCGTCAACTCGTCGTCCGACACCTACCACGGTGACGACTGGGTCACGGTCGAGATCGAGGTGCGCGGCAACGAACTGATCGAGCACCGCATCGACTGGGAATCCGTGCTCGCCTACACGCGCCCCCAACTCGACCCGGGCGACCCCTTGGCCCGCGCCCACATCGAGCGCCGCCGCCTCGAGGCACCCGAGGGCACCACCACCGCCGAACTCGCCCAGCTCAGCGGCGGCACGATCTCGCTCCAGTCGGAGAGCCACCCGGTGGAGTTCCGCCGCGTGGAACTGTGGCCGCTGCTGCCGAGTGATTAGGGGCTGGCAGGGCCCTACTCGTGCCCCAGGTTACGATGACACGCTGACGCCGATCGACACCGCAACGCGGCTGGGTCCGCACGAGGACGAGATGGTCGAAGACGACGAGTCAAAGAAAGCGGGTGAGGGAACACAAGCGGATGACCGCACTCGCCGGGCGGTCGAAGAGGCCAACCGGCAACTCGCGAAACTTCACCGCGAGCGCACCCTGATCCAGCTCGGACCGTGTCTTGATTCCTACGACAAGCACGAGCGGGCGAAGCCACCGACGCTGGATGCCAACCTCGTGCGGCTACTGGCAGACGAGGATGCCATCGGTGACTTCGCTGACAATGAGAGCTCCGACCAGCTCATCGATGTCGCCGAGTCGTTCACCCGTCAGCTTCGCCTGTACAGGAAGACGCTCCGCAACGAGTACGACGTCTTCCTGTGCCACAACGCTCGTGACCGCCGAGAGGTCCAGACGATCTCTCGGCAGCTCCAACGCTTTGGGCTCCTCTCTTGGCTCGACGAGCAGGTGATCCGGCCGGGCGAACGCTGGGTGTCGTGCCTGCAGGAGGACATCGAGAGAGTGCGAACTTGTGCCGTCGTCGTGGGAGACGAAGGGGTCGGGCCGTGGCAGGAGCAAGAGCTGAACACGGCGATCCAGTTGTTCGTCGAGCGCGGTCTGCCGCTCATCCCCGTGATCCTCCCGGGATGCACGAAGACGCCCGACATGCCGCCGTTCCTGCGCACCTTCCACCGTGTGGATTACCGTTCGCTGGATCCCGATCCGATCGAGCAGCTCGTATGGGCAATCACCGGCCGCCCTCCCGTGGCGTGACCCTTGGGAGCGGTGATGGACGCACGTCATGGACGGCATGACTAGGCGTCGAGCACCCCCTCCAGGTACTGCATGGCGCCCACCGTGTTGCCCTCGGTGTCGGTGAACATGATCAGCGTGCCGACGGTCTCGAGCAGCATCGGTTGCATGCTGACCGTGCCGCCCGCGGCTTCGACCGCCTTGGCGGTGGCCTGCACGTCGTCCACGCCGATGGTGCACTCGAAGCCGATCATGCCGCCGCCTTCGACCGGGGCGCGGCGCTGTTGCAGCGCACCGCGGATGCCCTTGGGGCTGGTGTGGATCAGCCAGAAGCCGGGCGGGCCCCAGGGCTGGAACGACCAGCCGAAGGCCTGCTCGTAGAACGCCTTGGCGCGCTCGCAGTCGTCGGCGTGGATGGCGAAGTGGACGACGTCATTGGCCATGGGAGGCTCCGGTTCTCGGGGTGAGGCTCCGTGAGAGTAGGCCCGGGCGGCGTTGGCGGTCTTGCGGTAGTCTGCCAAGCCATGCCGCGAACACGACAGCCGCGATCGACGGCCTCTCCTGGGCGAGAGCGCCGAGCGCCCCGCTCAGAGGGAGGCGCAGGCCGGGGCGGGCATCGCACCGCCGACCCCGAGGCATCGATCGCCATCCGCTCCCTCGCGCTGGGCGTCTCGTCCGGCCATCGCATCGACGGGCACGCGCACCCCTGGTCCCAACTCATCTACGCCATCGCCGGTGTGATGACGGTGGAGACGAGTGAGGGCAGCTGGGTCGTGCCGGCGCAGCGGGCGCTGTGGGTTCCGGGCGGCGTCGAGCACGAGATCGAGGCGGCGGGCGCGGTGTCCATGCGCACGCTCTACCTGCGGCCCGACATCTCACCGCCGGCGCTCACGCGTTGCCGCGTGGTGCACGTGTCGCCGCTGCTGCGCGAACTCGTGCTGCACGTGGTGTCGCTCGGTTACCTCGACGAAGACGTGCCGCCCCACGCGCGCCTAGTGGCCGTGATCGTCGACCAGCTCACCGAGATCCGCCAGGTGCCGCTCGAACTCTCACTTCCGTCCGACCCGCGCGCCCGCCGGGTGGCCGACCGCGTGCGCGCCGAACCCGCATCCCACGCCCCCCTCGCCGAACTCGCCCGCGGCGCCGGCGCCAGCCCCCGCACCCTCGAACGCCTGTTCCAGACCGAGACCGGCATGAGCTTCGGCCGCTGGCGCCAACAAGTGCGCCTGCTCCACGCCCTGCGCCGGCTTGCGGACGGGGCGAGCGTTACGACTGCCGCGCTTGATGTCGGGTACGACAGTACGAGCGCGTTCATCGCGATGTTTAAGCGCGCGTTGGGGACTACGCCGGGGAAGTACTACACGGGGGATTCGGCGGGCGTCGTGTGAGGGGCCTGCTCGCGCTGGCTTCGCTAGGCGGTATGCTGCGCCCCTGCCGCCGCCCGGAAGAAGGAGGTCGTGATGACGCCTTGCCTGTACCTGTGCTCACACGAGCCGGAGTTGACCAACGACCGACCCGGACGGCTCGGCGGCGAAGCGCCGGGCGGTTCACAAGAACTGCCTAACCATCCATGCGTACGCAGCCCCGGAGGCGTAAGCACGTGATGCACAAGGAGCGCACGCCCTTCCACCGACCCGCGAGCAGGGTTACACGGCCGGTGCGGCGTTGTGAGTCACACAGGCCTGTACACTCACTTAGGTACACTTGAACGATGGCAAACTCGAACAAGCGGCCCTCTCGCAAAGATACGCAGGCAACTGTAAGCGAGCACAGCCCGTGGGTTGTGAAGCGAGGCAAGCTCGTGCCTACAGCTGGTCGGCCTCCGAAGACCGCGAGCCTCTTCAAGGTAGTCGCCGAGAAGATCCCCTTCTCTTGCCTCGACGATGTTGAGGAGGACATGCGGCACCGCGAGTTACCAAGGTCAGGAATCTATCTCGCCCATGACTCGATGGGCGCTGTTCGATACGCAGGTCGCGGGGCGATTTTCTCGCGCCTTCGTGCCCGAAAGAACGTACACGGTCTCGAACTAGCGTACTTCAGTTTCTATGTCATCGCCGACAAGAAGCACGAACGAGAGGTTGAGACACTGGTCATTCGGGCAACCAGCCATCTGCTATCGTTTAATGAGCGGAAGAAGAGACCGACGATCGAGAGTGGCAACATCCGCGACTACGAACCCGGCACGTTCTTCTATGAGCGACAGCGCAAGAAGGGGCCAAAGTCTGGTGCCTAACAAGCCGATGCAGTCGGAGCGGCCTTTGGCCGACCGTTGAGAGGCCTAGTCGTTAGGCAGGCTACAGGCGCGGGGGACAGTCAGTGACAAAACATAGCCTTGGCGGGCCATGGACAGAGCAGAAGCTCGAAATGGCCTCCAAGTACCTGACCGTGTATATGAACATTTTCGCGGCGCCCCCAGGGGCCCAGCACCTCTCCACTCACTACGTTGATGCGTTTGATGGAACTGGCTTTCGCTCAACACTGAAGGACAGCAGTGCTACATTTCTGTTTGAGAGCACCGAGGCGCAGCAGTCGGCCACTCGCCTCTCCAGTTGGCCCCTGCGACCGACTAGGCGCTCGCCGCGCACCGCCGCCGACGTCTCCTCAAACCTCAACCCTGCCACACCATGACACCTGATACAGCACCGCCGCAAACTTCTGAGAACCAACGAGCATTCGTCGCACAGAAGATTGCGGAGCTGCGACGCCGGCTCCTGGATCTAACCGCCCGCAACCCCCTACTCAGCTACCGCCACCCAACGGGGTCATGTGTCCGCATAGTCGACGAACTGCCTGACCAAGTAGCACAAGCTCTTAGTTCTCAGAGGAGATTCACGCTGGAGCCCGTCCCTCTGCCTACAGAGACGGAGCTCCTAAGGCACGGCTACATCCAGCTCGATCCAACAACTGGTCAGGAGCTGTCACGCACCGAGCCAAGAAGTGAAGAGTGGGCCAAGATCAAGGGCATCCAAGCCAGCTTCGAGCTACCCACTGGCGGGTCAGGGCAGCAACACGAGGACGCGAAGCTCCAGACGCTACTCTTCCCATCAGACCTTGAGGCTCGACTACGAGGCGTCAGGACCCGCGCTGTCAGCGCAGAGAGCGAGATGGGCTGTCACATCCTCTTCCTCGCGGTCGGCTTCCTGGAGTGGTACGAGCGCGAAGATTCAGACCGTAAGCGATTGGCGCCACTCTACACGGTGCCAGTCGACCTCAACCGAGATCGCCTCGACCCGAGTGAAGGCGTGTTTCGATACCAAATCATCCCACGCGATGAAGATGTACTCGACAACATCACCTTGCGCGAGAAGTTGGCTGCAGACTTCGGCCTGGCACTGCCCTCCATAGCTGACATGGATGGGCCAGAGGAGTACTTCGAGCAAGTCCGGAGCAAGATCCTCGCACACCAGCCGCGCTGGAAGGTCCACCGATTCATCACTCTGGCGACCTTCAACTTCCAGAAGCAGGCCATGTATGAAGACCTCGACCCTGAGAGGTGGGGGGAGGACAACTCCATTCTCGATCACGAACTCGTTCGCATGTTCTTCACGCCCGTCGAACGGGACGCAGAGCGCGAAGCGGAAGTAAATCAGGAGTACATGATCGATGACTTGCCGAACGCAATCGATGACTACCCCGTGGTCTTCGACGCGGACAGCTCGCAACACTCCGCCATAGTCGACGCACTTGATGGTAAGAATCTGGTTATCGAGGGCCCACCAGGAACAGGAAAGTCCCAGACCATTGCCAACCTGATTGCAGCCTGCATCGCAGCCAACAAGTCAGTCCTGTTCGTCGCAGAGAAGATGGCCGCGTTGGACGTCGTGAAGTCTCGCCTGACCAAGGCCGGACTTGGCGACTTCTGCCTCGAGCTGCACGGTCATAAGGCGCAAAAGTCTACGGTTCTCGAAGGGCTAGAAGCTCGCATCAAGGGGCGATACAGACGACCCGGTGAACTCGGCACCGAGAAGCAACTTCTCCTGGCGAAACAAGACCGACTCAACGCCCATGCACGCCTCGTCAACATTCCGTGGGCACAAACAGACCACACACCCCATCAAATCTTTGCGGCTGCCGTCCGCTACCGAGACAAAGTCGCGGACCCAACTGCACTCCCAGCCATTCCTACGGTCACCGGTGAGACGTTTACTGGAGTGATGGCGCGGCAACTGCTCGAGAACACTCGGCACGTCGCCACTCTCCACTCCAAGGTAGCGGCTCAAACGCCGGCTCGAGTCTTGACGTCGCACTACTGGTGCGGTGTGCACAGGAGCAATCTCCTCCAAGACGGGCATAAGGCTCTCGTTCAAGCGCTGGAGACATGGAACAAGGGGCTGAAGCACCTTGCGCGTGCCTACGTGACCGCCTCAACAGCCGCAGGCCTCGCCGCCTACGATGGCTGGAGCGCAAAGTCCTTAAGAAACCTCAGTGATGCCGCATCGAAGCTTCGAGATCTCTCAGGCACAGAACGCTTGGAGGCAGTAGAACGACTAGCTCCCGGCATAAATGAGTGCAACGAAGCACTGCAGAAGCATCAAACCCTGCACTCGTCGTGGCATGGCCTTCGCGCAACTTTCGAAGAGACAGCGCTACGAGACGCCGGCTCTCCATCGACCATCACCCACAACACCACCCGGCTAAGAAGCCTAGGCATCGTCGAGACACTGAGCCTGGAAGAACTCTCAACCTGCTCGCGGAAAATCGCAACACTAGAAGGTCTGTGCCAAGAGATCGCCGCCGCCTTTGGCGACATGCAACCTCGCCTTCCTGAGGCTCTTCACGACTGCCTACAGACGACCCGGGAAGGACTTGTCCGATTCACAACACTCGCCCGCCTGATCAAGGCACTCCCCAGGGAACTGTGGCGACACCGGGCGTCTCTCTTCGACAACCCAGATCTCGACTCACTCCTGGACGATCTACGCGTCCGGCTCGGCGATCTAGTCGCTATGCGCAAGCAGCTCGAAGGGGTGTTCACGCTGATTGACCTCCCCCCCGCAGAAGCACTCCAGTCGGACATCAAGTGCGTACAGTCAGGTGGTTTCTTCCGGTGGCTCTCCGGTGACTGGCGAGCTGCCCGCACCAGACTTCTCGCTCTATCCAACGGTGATAAGACGGCGCGAAACGCAGCCATCGATCTATCTGCGACGTTATTGCGCTACGTGAAAGGTCTCGAAGATGCTGAGGCCGTGAGCAGGGAGAACCCATCCCTCGGAACCGAGTATCGCGGGGTTGATACGGCGATCGACCGGATCACGGCACTTCGCAATTGGTATCGCACGGTTCGGAGCGAATACGGCGCCAGGTTCAGCCAGCGTGCCCCGGCTGCCGAGGTCTTGTTCGAGATCGATGCAGACCTAGCGTACGGGCTAGCGTCCTACGATGACGGTCAACTGGCCACCAAAGCACACGCACTACCTGAAAGTATCCAGGGCCTCTGCAAGCTCATCCAGAGCGCGGAACTAAGTAGCGATCAGAGTCCTCTTCTCGGCACTCACGGAGCCCTAACTTGTTCGCGCGAACAACTCGACGCGATTCTCCAAAACACGATCCCACTCGTCCGGGATCAATCACTGACCGTCACCGACGTGGTCACCAAGGCTGACACACTTCGAAAGCAGTTTGAGAATGTCGATGCATGGCCAGGCCCGGTTGCCGAGCCCATCATGCTTGCGGCGAGCTTCGACCTCAGAGTCGGCTACGACGAAGAACGTCCGACAGAGGCGGACTCGTTTCGCGACACGCTGGCCACAGTAGCTGGCTTAGCAGCTCATCCAGCCCTGCTGGATGCTGCAGCCCGAGACCCAAGCACAAACTGCTATCGCGCACTCCAAACCCTGCCCGAACAGCTGGTCGGAACACTCAATAGCGAAGCCGATCTGTGTGAGGTCTTTGCAGCCGAAGGAGACGTCGACCTCGCTGCATGGATGGAGTTCAGCGGCGACGCCATACCAGCCTTGATCGAGCGCAACGAGCAAGCCCTCAAGCACGAAGCCTGGATAACCGACTGGCTCAGCTATCTCCGCACCAAGAACTCACTCATCCCAGAGGGGCTAGCAGACTTCATTCTCCATCTGGAGGAGAACGCATTTGAGGAAGAGCAGGTCGTGGATGTCACACATGCCATCGTCTTCCAGCAATTGGCGGAGGAGATCATCAGCCAGAATGACCAACTCGCCAAGTTCTACGGCCCCGACCATGATGCGGTGCGCGACAGATTCAGAGAAGCCGACACTCGAGTCATCGAAATGAAGCAATGCGACATCGCTGCTTCGGTCGGACGCCGCCTGGTTCCATCAGGCCACACAGGAGGCAGGGTCGGTGACTACACAGACATGGCACTCGTCGAGCACGAAATTGGTAAGAAGCGGCGCCACATCGCGCTACGCGACCTACTAAGCCGAGCCGGTGATGCTATTACGTCTCTCAAGCCATGTTTCATGATGAGCCCTATGTCGGTAGCGACGCACCTGGACCCAGGTCGTCACCACTTCGACATTTTGATCATGGACGAAGCCTCACAGATCAAGCCTGAGGATGCCCTTGGCTCCATCGCACGCGCCAGCAGCCTGGTCATCGTAGGAGACCCCAAGCAATTGCCGCCGACCAGTTTCTTCGACCGTAACGCAGGCGATGACGAAGAGTCGGATGACGAAGTCGCACTCGAAGAATCCGAGAGCATCCTCGAAGCAGTGACCGGCATGTTTCCGACCCGACGCCTGCGCTGGCACTACCGCTCGCGACACGAGTCCCTGATCGCGTTCTCCGCAAAGACCTTCTATGACAATGACCTGATTCTGTTTCCCTCTCCGTTCGAAACAAACACAGAGTTTGGAATCAAGTTCCACCCAGTTTCCGATGGCTTCTTCCAAAAGGTCAACCCACCCGAGGCGCGAGAAGTTGTCGAGTTCTTGATCACGCAGCTGAAAACCCGGCCAGACGAATCAGTTGGGGTCGTTGCGATGAGCGCAACCCAATGCACCCTGATCAACGAAGAGCTTGAGAACCGGATGAAGGGCGACCCAGACGTTCAGGCACTCATGGAAGATGCCCAACGGCGCGATGACCCGCCATTCATCAAGAACTTGGAAAGCGTTCAAGGCGACGAACGTGACGTCATCGTTATCTCGATGACCTATGGCCCTGTAGCTCCCGGAGGCAGGGTGCCGCAGCGGTTTGGCCCCATCAACTACAGCGGTGGATGGCGTCGACTCAACGTGCTGTTCACACGGGCGAAGAAGCGGATGCACGTGTTCTCCTCCATGAGGTCACACGACATCATTGTGGATGACAGACCAAACAAAGGCCGGCAAGCACTCCGAGACTTTCTTGCCTACTGCCAACAAACGCCCGAAGCCGTCACCCACGAGACCGGACGCGCACCGGATAGCGACTTCGAGATATCCGTGATGCAGGCCCTTGAGCAACGAGGCCACCGATGCACATCTCAGCTGGGAGTCGCCGGGTACTTCATTGACCTAGCGGTGCGACACCCCGACGACCCGGGTCGATACCTGCTCGGGGTTGAGTGCGATGGAGCAACCTACCACTCGGCCAAGTCAGCACGTGACCGCGACCGCCTGCGGCAAGACGTTCTGGAAGGGCTCGGCTGGAACATTGCCAGAGTCTGGAGCACCGACTGGTTCCGTAACCCGGATCTTCAAGTCCAGCGAATTGAGAACGCTATCGAAGAGGCCAGAGCACAGCTTGACGATGCGGCTGGCAGAACATAGCGGCGTCGATGACTAGGCCGGTTAGGCGGACCGGGCAACGCCGCTCGGCTGGTTATGCAGGTCCGTATGCTTACTGTGAGGCGAACCAATCCAGCCCAGTCCGAGCCAGCCTAATGACTGAACGGCTACCACACTTGCCAGATGTCGTGGTTCCTCCAGGCGTTTTCTGGGCAG
Organism: Planctomycetota bacterium; assembly: GCA_029259695.1. GTDB lineage: Bacteria > Planctomycetota > B15-G4 > B15-G4 > B15-G4 > OFTM49. The sequence continues at coordinate 27,450 of JAJDEQ010000205.1, read as the reverse complement.
ACCACATCAAGTCGCTCAAGAGCCATCCGGAGGCCCGTCTCGCCCTGGCGCTTCAGAACCGACCGCTGCCGGCAGCGTTCGGCGAAGCGGCCATCGCGTTGCGCGCTCTCATCCGAGAAAAACGTAGACAGAATGCGCCCGCGCATGACCTCCTCAAACTGCTGTACCGGATCCATTCCCAGGCCGTTTTTCTCCTGAGCACTCCATACATCGAGGGTATAGGGTCTGGCTTCAACGTCGCTCAAAGCATGCCACCTTCGTCCTGGGGAGATCTGGAGTACCCCTACGATCAACTTGGTTGTCAGCACTTGGGGATCACAAGAACTGACACTCCGTGGTTCGTTCAAGCTTGGGGCGAACCACATGAACACCAGGCACCAAGGCAGCTGTACGGCGACATCTGGAACCGAGCGGTGAGTCAGTGTCGGCAGGAGATGAAACGGGAAGGAGAACGCGTCAAGTAGGATCTCCGTGATCTACTCGGTAGGTAGCGGTTGCCTAACCCGCGGTTGCAGCGGACGGTCCGCTGCGTGGCCCGTCGCTGAACCGCATATCCGTTAGACCCGGCCGCCTACGCGCCTTTGAACGCCGATCCGTCGCGTCGAGTCCTTTGTGGGCTGCCAGCAGCCACGTGGGCATGGGCGTGCCCATGCTGGGCATGGCGCGGAGGCTGCACGGAGCGCAGGCATCTTCAAGTACGACCTGACCTCGGGCACGCTCATCAAGCGCTACCTGCTCAGCCCCGGCGACCGCAGTCACTTCCTGAACGACCTGGTTGTGACGGGGGACGGGACGGTCTACGCGACGGACAGCGATGGGGTGGCGATCTATCGCATCGATGCCGAAGGCGACACTCTCGAGCTCTTCGCGGCGCGTGCTGGGATGCCGTGGCCGAACGGGATCACGTGGTCGGAGGATGCGAGCGTTCTGTTTGTGGCGCTCGACGGTCGCATTGGCCGGATCGATCCCGACGAGGGTCAGATCCACTGTGTGGAGTTGCCCGAGGGCGTGCGCGCATTCGCTGACGGCCTGTACTTCGTGGATCAGAGCCTTGTCGCGGTGTGGCCCGGCGCCGAAGGCCACGGAGTCACTCGGTACCACCGGAACGCTGCACTGGATCGCGTCGTCGAGGTGGAGTCGCTGCTCCCCACACATCCTGCCACTGCTACCGCCACCACCTCCGCGCTCACCTATGACGGGTGGGGAAGAAGCGCAAGACGATCAAGTGCTGAGCCGAAGCGCCTCGTGATCACCCCGCGCCCGAACAAGCGTTCGCAGCGGAGCGAGTCGCTGCCTGACCCGCCACGCACGGGCTCGGCAGCAGGCGGTATGCTGCCCCCTTGGTAGCAAGCCACCGCCCAGAAGAAGGAGGTCATGATGACGCCTCTCACCCAACTGCACACACTCGAGCCCGAGTTCGCCAGCGTCCGAGCCAGCTGGTTAGATGGCGGAGCAGAGCCCGGTTCACCAGACCTACCTCACCGTCCGTGCGCGCATCGCCCTGAAGACGCAAGGTCATGACGCAACCGGTCTGCAAGGAGATCCAGGGCCACGGGCTAGATCCAATCGGGTCGCGTCAGCGAGAGGGATGAAGGGCTATGAGCCACGATCTAGCAAAAAGACAAGTGTTCATCTCATGGGCGAGCCAGCCGAGCGGTGAGATTGCCATCCTCCTGAAGGACTGGTTGCTCTCATTGATGGACGGCCTGCACGTCTGGCAATCCGACGTTGATGCACGCTTGGGTGAGCGTTGGAGCGAATCCTTACAAGTCGCGCTGACGAGCACGGACTACGCACTTCTGTGCGTCACACCCCAGAACGTCGACTCACCGTGGCTCGCCCTGGAGGCCGGTGCGGCCGCCATGGGAAGACAAGTGCCAACAGTGCCGCTGTTGTTCGGAATGGGCGTCGCCGATCTACCGAGCCATCTCGGGTTCCTGCAGGCCGCTGAGGCCACACACGAGAACCTCGCTCGACTGGGGCGGGAGGTGCACAACAAGCTTCGCCCGATGACCACCGTCGAGGCTCTTGAGCAACGGCTGAGCAGCCAAACGGATGCCCTGCTAGTGGGCGCTACGAGGCTCCTGGTGCAGAAAGGAGCTGCACCATCGACAAGATCGATCAGATCAAATCGAGCGCTCGCAAACTACAAGCACCTCGTTGCTGACGTGCAAGCAGCGCCGGAGGTACTGTGGCCTAGCGGTGGATACCGGTTTCACGTGTTCAGTGTCGGTGAGCGGGGAACTCACCTGACCAGTGATCTTATTAGGGAGGTGAAGAGTGGGCTGGTGGAGTTGGTCAAGGGAATTGCGGCACAGGTGGATCGCATTGTAACAGTTGTGCCTGGTGGGCATCCTTGGGCATTGATGGTGGGCGAGACCTTGGGACTCCCGGTCGAGATCCTGAGAGAGGAAGGGTCTGGGATTCACGATGAGAGAATCGTTCGTCAGAGATCGCTCTTGTACGAACGGAGTCTCTACTTTCGAGATCACAGACAGAACAAGGCCCGGGTTCTCTTCTTGGATGACGTGGTGAGCAGTGGGAACACATCGGCCTTGGCCATTGCGGAGCTGCGCAAATCAGGTCTGGAGGTTGTTGCTGCGGTCGCAATCGTGTTCAAGGGCGAAGGCTATCGTGATGTCGTCGACACCACGGGTGTCGCCCACTACGGACTCATCGAAGTAGGCGAGGACTATGTGCGGGCGGCGCCACGTCCGTCGCCCCAATGAACTGGGACGCACCGGCCAACCCGGCACTGCTCTATGGGGAGGCAGCACACCACCGTCGATCGATCGACCGGCTAGCCGCGGACTCCATGCGAACGCTCTGCCTTGCCGTCGTCACCACCTTGACCCTGGCATGCGTCACCGGCCCGCGCTCTCCGCTCATGCATGACCACGCCAGCCTCGCCCTGGACGAGACCCTGCGCGCCGCCGTAGCCGCAGGCGATGTCCCCGGCGTCGTCGCCATCGTCGTCGACCGCGACACCGTCCTCTACACCGGGGTCGCCGGCGTGATGGATGCCGAAGGCGCCGTGCCCATGCGGGCCGACGCGATCTTCCGCATCGCGTCGATGACGAAGCCGCTGACGTCAGTCGGCATCCTGATGCTGGCGGAAGAGGGGCGACTGGCGCTCGATGCACCCGCCTCCGACTACCTGCCCGAGCTCGAGGGGCGTGAAGTCCTGGTGAGCGTCGAGGCCGAGACGTCGTCGGTCACGACCCGGCCGACTTCGCGGCCCGTAACGGTCCGGGACCTGCTGCGACATACATCCGGTGTCGGGTACGGGTTCACGAGTGCTGCGCTGCTCGAGGTTTCGAGGGTGACGTCGTTGCCCGGCCGTGAGCGCCCGTTACTTCACGATCCGGGAGTGAAGTGGACGTACGGGATGAGCACGGCGTTCCTGGGCTGGATCATCGAGGAGGTGTCGGGGCAGTCGTTGCCCGAGTTCTTCGCGTTGCGCGTGACCGGTCCGTTGGGGATGGAGGACACGTCGTTCGATCTTGCCTCCGAGGATCGCGACCGGCTGGTGGCGATGTACACGCGCGGTGAGGACGGGCTGGTGGGCGAGCCGACAGCGGATGAGTATGAACCCGACGTCCGCGGCGACGGGGGACTGCTCTCGACGGCGGGCGACTATGCGCGCTTCGTGCAGTTGATCCTGGGGCGGGGAGCGCGCGGAGAGGTGAGGCTCGTCGAAGAGTCCACCATCGACGAGATGACGCGGGACCAGCTCGAGGGCATCACGGTGGTGGAGCAGCCGGCGGTGATGCCGAACATCGCGAAGGCGTTCCCGCTCGGGGCGGGCCGGGACGGCTTCGGGCTCGGCTTCCAGGTCAGCGTCGGGGAGAGCGTCGGCGGCCGACCGCCCGGCAGCCTGAGCTGGGGCGGCGTCGCGAACACGCACTTCTGGATCGATCCGCAGAACGGCATCGGCGTCGTGCTCATGCTCCAGCTGCTCCCGTTCTACGACGAGCGCGCGCTGGAGCTGTTGACGACGTTCGAGCGCACGCTTTACAGCGGCCTCGCCGGCGTCGGACGTTGGGATGTGCGCTAGGCGCAGGCGCCAACCGCTTGAAGCCGCCCGCGGCGCGGCACGCCGCAGGCCCTACGGCACCACGAATCGCCCCGCCGAGATCCTCGTGCCGGCGCGAAGCTCGAGGCGGAGCGTGGCCGGCGTCTCCGGCACGCCTGCACTCGCCAGGCTTTGCCGGAGGTCCTCCTGTGCGTCGTCGAGGATCTCTGCGAAGGCCAGACCCAGCCAGCGAGGGGCATCCGGCTCGTCGAGCAATCCGCGTGCGAGGCGGACGAACGTGTTCGTGTCGAGGGTGTCGATGCCGGCGGCGTCGAGCAGAGCGTCCAAGGATGTGATTCCCTCTGCCGAGTCGCAGCCGGCTGAGGCAAGCTCGTTGAGTCGCTCGATCCCGCCGCGCTGCGTGATCCGGTCGACGATCGTGAACCCCAAGGCCCTTCCGGCGCGTTCGGCCTCATGGCTCCAGCGCTGCGACGTGCGGGTGCCGACGGACAGGAACGCGTCGGGGCTCGGGAGCGGGTCGGGGCGGATGAAGGTGGCGCTCGCCGCCCCGACGTGACCGCCGGCGGAGGCAGTGGCGAACACGCGGACAGGCTCATCCGTGGCGAACAAGAGCAGGGGCAGGGCCCCCGTCGTGCGTTCGGCCCCAGCGAGTTCCGGGACGGCGCGAGCCGCCAGGTAGTCCGCGAGCCCCTCCTCGACGACGAGGGGAAGCCCGCGCCATGAGTCGCCCAGCAGTCCGTGAACGAGTTCGTGAGCGAGGACTGCCTTGGTGCGCAGTCGCCACTCGGGTGCTCTGGCGATCTCCTCCATGTGGGGGATCGTGAGCTGGTCCCGTATCCGGATCTGGCCCGACTCCGACAAGCAGAGGCCGTAGCGTGGATGTTGCTCGCGCAAGATGCCCGGCCCCGGCCACTCATGGTCGGCCATGCGCCAGACCTCGAACCGCCGCCCGGTTCGTGCATCGGGTATCCAGCTCTCCAAGACCGGCTGGAGATCGTCGAGCCATGCGCCGGTTTGCTCGGCGCTCGCCAGGTCGTGCGCACGTATGTCGCCGCGCGTGCTCTGGTACGAAACCGGCGGTGCCGACGCGCAGGCCGACAGGCTCAGCGACACGGCCACCGACAGGGCCAGCCAGGCCGGTTGCCATCGGTCCTTCGATGTGCGCTTCGTCATGTCGTGCTCGCGTCGTCCCCGATCCAGAATGCGAGAACCCATTCCCTGCTCGCTTTCGTGCAACTCCCTAGAACTCCACGAAGATCGAGGTGAGCTCATCCTCTTCTGCGCTCCGCTGTTGCACGATGACATCCGGCTCGTTGGCGAAGAACGACAAGGGGAGCTCGGTCCGCATGTGCGTCCAGCCGCCATCGAGGCCGGCTCCGCTGGTGTAGGTCTCGTCGCCCTTCTCGGCGTAGACCTGGCCATCGATGAGGATCCGAAACTCCCCGAACCGTGCCGGCAGGGAGGACTCGAAGATCACCGACGACGAGCGCTGCGTCACGATGAGATGAATGCCCGGCTCTACCAGTTGGCCGGCATCTTCGCCCGGCACGAGGGCCTCGAACGTTGCCGGACGGCGACTCGAGCTCTCCCGGCGGGCCGTCGAACGACAACTCGGGCGGTCCCTCGGCACCGTCGCAGGGCACAAGCACGACCTGGATGCGATTGTGTTGAACGGACTCGGGAATGACGCAGGGTTCGCTTCCTACAAGCGGCTCCGATTGCGCGACGCCACTGCCGCTGCACGTGTAGACGAGCTTGTTGTCCTGGAACACGAGAGCATCCCAGCAGATGTTGTCAGGCAGCCCGAGGTTCAAGGTGAGGGGGTCGCCTTCCGTGTCCTTGACTGCATATAGCGAGAAGTCGTCACCGGTTCGAGTCAGGCCGACGCATTTGGTGGCACCACAGGCACCAAGGCCAAGCGCGAGAAGGACCAAGGTCAAGGTGACGTACGCGCCGGCGTGTCTCCGCACGGCAGTTTGACTGCGGTTCATCGTTTGTCCCCCAAGGTCTGAATGGACGCCAGCCGAGCACGATTGTGTCGACACCCCACGTCCTTTCACCTGGGATCGTGCGAGGAGTTCTCGGTGCAGTCCATGGTGATCTTGCGTAGTCCCGCTGCGAGGAACAGCACGCGCTGCTCGATCCGTTCCAGCCCGAGTTGGGAGGCGAGATCGCGCACGGCGAGGGCCGGTTCGCCGTCGTAGGCGTTGCCTTCGGAGGACAGCCGACCACCGAGCTGCTTGGGCCGACTAGAGTGCCCGGATCCACCGACGCTTTGGGCCCGAGCGCACCGTGCTCGGGGAATCCCGTTGCTCGTGAATCGAAGGAGAGCGAGATGCTGGCAGTGATCTTGGCCGCGAGCGCTGGTGCTTCCGACGACCTGTCGACAGAGGCGGCCGATGCCGTTCGCAAGCATGTTGGATCGATCGAGGCAGATCGATCCAACATCTTCTGTGGGACTATCACTCTGTGGGCTGCGCAAGCCATCGACGAACACGGTGAGGCGGGCTGGGCGCTTGCAGAGCAGGAGACGCAGGATTCTCAGTCTGTCCGTGACCTACGGGAGCGCCCGAGGCGAAAGGCGAAGTAGACCCCATGAGCAGCCACGTGCCGCCCAACAAGTCCTTGGAGCGGACGGTCCGCTGCGCGGCCCGCAGCCGAACCGCAACAGCGTCCGTGCGGTGGACAAGCGCGAGCCTCAAGACGGAGAACCACGGGTGAGGGGTGTCGCTGGATGGCTTGCAGTCGTGCTTGGCGTCGGTTCGCTGCTGTTCCAGGTGTGGATCGTGGCTGGGCGGGCGGGCGTCCGCGAGCAGGCTATGGCGCTCGACTTCCCATTGACCTCTCTCGGCGAGGGCTTGATGGCCATGGTGCTCCCCATGGCGGCATCCACCCTGTCGGCACTCTTGAGCCTGGTCAGCCTCAGACTCCGTTCGGGGCGCATCGGCTTGGCGACAGCCGTTGTTGGCTGGCTGGCGATCTGGCTGATCATGGGACGCGAGGGATTCGAGTACCTCTTCTAGGGTGCGTCATGGGCCCAACCGCCTCTCGATCACCTGAGGAGTCTCGCGCCAATGGGCCGGAGTCGTTCCCAGGTGTCGAATCATCGTGAGCCCCCAAGAGCCTCCCCAATGCCGAGACTCATCTTCCTCTTACTAATCGCCGGATGTGCACAAGCACCGGTCGAGGTCGCCTTCACGATTCCGGATCCGCACCTCGTTCCGGAGGGGATCGCCTACGACCCGGTCGACGAGGCCTTCTACGTCGGCAGCACGAACCTCCGCAAGATCGTCCGCGTCGATGCGGACGGCCAGGCCCGCGACTTCGTCGGCCCCGCTGACAAGGGCCTATGGGGAGTGCTCGGCCTGTGCGTCGACCCTTCGCGTCGCGTGCTCTGGGCGGCCAGCAGTCACGCCGGCGTGGGCATGCCCATGCAGGACATGGACGCGGAGGGGGTGGGGAGCGCGGGCATCTTCAAGTACGACCTGACCTCGGGCGCGCTGATCAAGCGCTACCTGCTCAGCTCCGACGGCCGCAGTCACTTCCTGAACGATCTGACCGTGACGGGGGACGGGACGGTCTACGCGACGGACAGCGACGGGGCGGCGATCTACCGCATCGATGGGGAGCGGGACACGCTCGAGCTGTTCGCGGCACCTGCTCAGATGCCGTGGCCGAACGGGATCACGTGGTCGGAGGATGGGGGTGTGCTGTTCGTGGCGCTCGACGGTCGCATCGGCCGGATCGACCCCGACGAGGGCCGGGTCCGCTACGTGGAGTTGCCGGAGGGCGTGCGCGCGTTCGCCGATGGTCTGTACTTCGTGGACCAGAGTCTGGTCGCGGTATGGCCCGGCGCCGAAGGCCACGGCGTCACCCGCTACCACCTGAACGCCGCGCTGGATCGCGTCGTCGAGGTGGAGCCGCTGCTCCCCACACACCCGGCCTACCACCAACCGACGACCGGCGCGGTGGTGGGCGACGCCATCTACGTCATCGCGAACAGCCAGATCCAGTTGTTCCGCGCGATCTACACGGGTGAGGCCGATGTCGGTCTGGACAGCCTGGTGGACCCGATAGTGCTGCGGGTGGACCTCGGGGGGTAGGGAGCTGCCACAGCCGACCCGACACCAGCAGGCTGAGGTATGAGGTATCTCGTCACGCCGCTTGCCGGCGCAGCTTGTTCAAGCGATTCTCAACGCCGGGAGCTGAGTTCGAGTGAGCATCGGCGAATGAGCGAATCTCAGACGGACAAGACGACCCTTGGAGTGTGGGTCGGCACAGGCGTCGCTCTTGGCGCTGCTCTCGGCGCAGCCTTTGGTGATGCGGGGATTGGTGTTGCGCTCGGCATTGCCATCGGGGCAGCGATCGGATCAGTGATGAGCAGTCGATCCGATGAAGGCGCCCATGGAGGAGGCGACGCGTGACGGCGAGGCGTTGGGCGGGCGATCAGGAGCTGTGCAGGTGACCGACCAAGAGCCTTGGGCAGCGCCGCTCGACGGGCGCGTGCCGCGGGCCGGTGCTGTCGTGCCGGATTGCGGAACCACAGGGCCGCCAGGCGACAGGAGGTAGCGTGGAAGACCAGATCATCGACTACGTCTTGCACCGCAAGATCCGGGTCGCCGCCAATGACGCATCCGACGCAAAGCGGGACGCGCGCCGGGCTGGCGCCACCCTCGAGGAGCTCGAGGAACGGGTCGGCCGCCTCACGCTTGCCTGCACAGCGATGTGGGAGCTGATCCGAGATCGCGTGGGTCTCACGGAGGAGGAACTCGTCGAGTCCATCGAACGAGTCGACCTGCGCGACGGCGTCGCGGACGGGAAGCACAAGCCCAAGGGCGTCGCCTGCCCCGCGTGCAGCCGCATGAACAACCTGCGTCACAAGAAGTGCATGTATTGTGAGGCGGTGCTTCCGCCGCCATCGCTTCGGTAGGCGCGCGACGCGTCGCCATGATCGCGGTTCATCGGCCGCTCCCCGAAGGCTGAGCGGGCCCGCGCGTCTCGCGCCGCGCCGGCGGAGTCGCGACCTGGAGTCGAAGGCATGAGCGACGACGTCGAGCCGAGGTTGCACAGGACGCTCGGTGCTCGTGCGGTGCGCATCCTGGACTGGGTCAACGTCGCCATCCTGGCGCCGATCGCCTACATCATCCATCTCCAGCGGGGTGGGCAGCACCCCGGTTGGCTCACGAGTTACGGCGCCGACGTGCTCGGCACGGCGTGGATCTGGTGGGGCTGGCGACGAACGGTGTTTGCCCGCGCCCGAGCGCCCGCCGAGGCGACCGTGGTGACGGTCCTGCTGTTGGGAGTCGTCTGGGAGTGGTGCCAGCGCTTCGACCTGAGCGGCACGATCCTGTCGGGCACACAGGGCACCTTCGATCCGTGGGACATCGTGGCCTACGCCGTCACGCTCGCGGGCTGCTACGCGCTCGAGCGACTGCTCCAACGTCGCGCGCAGGCGGCGGCGCGCACGGCGGAGTCAGGAGCAGGCGCAGGTTCTACGGCGTGAGCGCCCGCAGCGCGGACGTCGACGACTTGCCGGCCACACCGCCCACGTCGTTGAACCACCACTGGAGCCAGAGCGTGAGGCCCGACGGCACGGTGCCCGGCCACAGCCCGCCGGCGGCCGTGCGGCCCGCGGCGTCGGTGGGCAGGGCCACGATCACATCCGGGTTCGGCACCAGCGTCCCGCCCTTGAACGGAGCGGAGAGTTCGCTCACGCCGACCACCACGAAGGCCGTCGAGAGCGGCGGCGCGTTGAACACGTCGAACAGGAACGGCGTGTGCGTGGCCAGCGTGCCGCTGGCGATGTGGATCGGGTAACCGTTCGCGCCTTCGAGCTGTTCGCCGAGATCCGTGAACGGTGAGCCCGCCGGGTAGGTCTCGTTGCTGAGGACGAACACCTGGCCCGGGCAGTCGCCGCCGCCGCAGTCGGTGGCCCCGGCCACGGCCAGGTCGATGTCGCCGTCCTCGTCGAGGTCGCCCAAGGCCACGTCCTGAGCGACGTACGTGTGGCTCACGACGACCGGCGTGAACGTGCCGTCGCCCAGGCCGCGCAGCACCGTCGTCTCCGAACCGAGCGGGACGATCACGTCGGGCGTGCCGTCGGCATCGAGGTCGCCGACCGCGATGTCCGGGATCGCGCTCGTGCTCGTGCCCGGCCCCACCGAGGTGGTGATCGCTGGTGCGAAGGTGGTGTCGCCGTTGCCGAGCAGCGCGAGCACGTTGCCGGTCACGTCCCGTACGACCGCGTCGACGTCGCCGTTCCCGTCGAGGTCGGTGAGCGCCAGGGCGTTGGGGGGTTGCGGCAGCGCGCTGGTGACCTGCGCGGCCCAGGTTGCCGGGCCGAGCGCATCCAGGACGCACAGCGTGGCCGTGCCACCGATGGAGTCGAAACTGGTGGCGACGATCTCCAGGAAGCCGTCGCCGTCCAGGTCGGCGGTGTCGACGTCGGAGATGAACTCGAGGATGGCGCTGCCGCCCACGGTCAAGGCAGACCGCTCGACGTAGCCGCTGGGCGCGTTCCCGTCGGCGAGGTACACCTTGAGCGTGGACGAGCCGAAGCCGGACACAGCCTTGATGATGTCCAGGTCGCCGTCGTCGTTGAGATCGCGCACGACGCACACCGAGCCGCTGAACAGCTCCGCACCCAGTGTCATCACCGTGGGGAAGGTGCCGTCGCCGGCGCCGAGGAGCACGCGCACGTGGGGATCGAGGAACTGGGTGTCCGCGGGCACGATGAAGTCGAGGTCGCCGTCGTCGTCGAGGTCGGCGAGTTCGCCGCGGCCCCAGTACGAGCTTTGCGTGCTCGTGACCGTGGCCGCCGCGAACGTCCCGTCGCCGTTCCCCAGCGCGACCGAGTAGGCGAAGTTGTCGCTGAAGACCATCATGTCGGGCACGACGAAGAGGTCGAGGTGGCCGTCGCCGTTCAGGTCACCGGCGTGCACCTGCTCGGCGTTGTCGACGGCGTGGCCCGCGGGCGGGCCGATGAGGATCTGGGCCGATGCGGTGGTGAGCGAGAGCAGCGCCAGGACGGAGAGCGCGCGGAGGCCGTAGCGAATCTGTGCGGACATCGGATGCTCCAGGCAGGGTGAAGGGACGCGCCCGAGTGTAAGCCGCACCGGACGAATTGGGGCCCGGTTCGTACACTGGGTTGGCCGCGCCGGGCGACGAGGGCGCGGGTCACCAGGCCCCACGAGCACGAACATGAAGACGGTCAAGCAGGTCATGGCTGCCCTGAAGAAGGCGGGCAATCCGCTCCGCATCCAGACGTTCGCCAACCACGGGGCGCCGACCGACAAGATGTTCGGCGTGAGCGTGGCCGACATGAAGGTCATCGCCAAGCAGATCAAGGGTCAGCAGGAGCTCGCCTGCGAGCTGTACGAGACCGGCAACGGGGACGCGCAGTACCTCGCCGGCATGGTGGCGGACGGCGCGCTCATGACGAAGAGCCTGCTCGATCGGTGGGCGCGGCAGGCGACCTGGCAGATGGTGTCGGAGTACACCGTGCCCTGGGTCGCGACGGAGAGTGACCACGCGAGCGCCCTGGCGCTGAAGTGGATCAAGGCCAAGAAGGAGTCGGTCGCCACGAGCGGCTGGAACACCTACTCCGGCCACGTCACGGTCACCCCGGACGACGAACTCGACCTGGCCGAGATCGAGGGCCTCCTGGAAGACGTCGAGGGCGGCATCGACTCGGCCATGAACCGGGTGAAGTACACGATGAACGGCTTCGTGATCGCCGTCGGCTCCGGCGTGAAGCCGCTGTCCAAGCGCGCCAAGGCGATCGCTCGCAAGCTCGGCAAGGTCGAAGTCGAGATGGGGGGGACCTCCTGCAAGGTGCCGCTCGCCACCGAGGTCATCACCAAGATCGAGAAGATGGGTCGGGTCGGCAAGAAGCGCAAGACGATCAAGTGTTGAGCCGAGGCACCTCGTGATCACCACGCGGCCCAGGCCCGGCAACCCGCCCGGTGCTCACACCGCGAACGGCCGGCGGGCGCCGAGTCGAGTCCCCCTTGCGCGCGCGCTTCAGGGGCCGGTGGCCGAGAGTCCGTTCGAGGCGGAGAACCCCGCGGGGGTGGCGGCGTCGGCGGTCCAGTACTGCATGAAGACGGACAGGCCGCTGGGCAGTCCGGTCCCCGTGTTGAAGGCGACCGTTACGTCGCCGTTGGCGTCGAGCGGGATGCCGAAGATGATGAAGGTGGTCGCCGGAATGAGGATGCCCTGCTTGAACGGCGCTCCCAGGTAACTGGCGCCCAGGACCAGGTTGGTGACGCCCGACGGGCGCGCGCCCGTGAGCACCAGGTTGCCGTTGCTGGCCGGCGTCATGGGCCCGGTGCCCTGCAGTCGCGGTCGCCCGGTGGCCCCGTGCAGCGCGCGGCCGTGGTCGTACCAGGGACCGGCGTCGAAGGCGCCCATGTCCTGACCGCCGGCGCCGGCACCGATGCAGGGAGAACCAGGCAGCAGTCCGTAGGCGCGGTTGACGGCGTCGAGGAAGAGCGGGTCGGCATCGATGTTCCCGCCCGCGTCGTTGGCGCCGACGACGCCGCCCTGCACGTCGCTCTGCCGGACGTTGAACCCGCTGCCGGCGAACGCACCGGTGTGGTCCCAGACGATGGAGTTGTCCATGAACGAGGCCAGCGTGGAGGTGCTCCAGATGGCGTCGCCCAGAGACCCGGCGCCGTTGCCGGCGAACGTCAGCCGATCGAGGGTGGCCTTGCCCGGCGACGCGTCCAGCCCGAGGGCGCCGCCGTTCGCGCCGGCCGTGTTCTCACCGAAACTGCACCGGGACATCTCGAGCTGACTGCCTCCGACGCCGGTGTCGGTGCCGCTCAACCATGCGCCGCCGCCGTGCAGCGTGGCGTGATTGTCCAGGAAGACCGAGTCGCGGATGTCGGTGGCGCCGTGGATCAGGCCGCTGTCGAAGCGCTCCACGAACAACCCGCCGCCCTGGCTGGCGGTGTTGCTCCGGAAGCTGCAGCCGGTGACGTCGAACTGGAAGTTGGCGATGGCGGTCCACATCCCGCCCCCGTCGCCGGTGGCGTCGTTGCCCTCGAACACACAGTCGGACACGTCGCAATCGGTGGAGAGCGCCAGCCCACCGCCGTCGCCGCCCGCCACGTTGTCGACGAAGGTGCAGTCGGTGATGGTCGTCGGCTGCTGCGAACAGGCCAGGCCGCCGCCGTCCCCTGCGGCGCTGTTGCCGCGGAACAGACAGCGCTCCACGACTCCGCCCCAGAGGAACTGGGCACCCCCGCCCGACCCGGTCGTGGTGTTGCCCACGAGATGACAGTCGCGCAGGGTGGGCGAGGCGCCGAAGCCGGCGGACACGCCGCGGTCCACGCCGGGGGCACCACCCTCGATGCGAAAGCCCTCGAGCACGCTGTCGTTCCCCTCGAGGCTCTGGAAGACCACCGTCGAGCCGCTGCGACCCCGGATGGTGGTGACACCCGGGCCGCCGGAACTCACGACGGTGATCGCCTTGCCCAGGAAGTCGATGGACTCCACGTACGTACCGGGAGCGACCAGCACCGTGTCCCCGCCCGAAGCAGCCGCGATGCCCTGCTGGATGCCAGGCTGATCACCCGGCACGTGGATCGTGGTCTGGGCCGTCACCGCTGCGCTGATGCACAACGTCAGCACGAGGCTGGAGAGGGGCCGACGCGCTGTGATGCTGATCATCGTCATCTCCGGGGAGTGCGGCCGATCCTAGGCTCTTTCCCCGGTTCGTGGGGGAGTGAGGTCCGGGCCGAGGTCTCGGGCGCCCCGGTTGAGCGTCATCAACAGGGCGGACGTGACGCACGCTTGCTGCGGAGAGCTCGAGGAGCGGTCTTGAAGAAGGTTTGCATCGTGGGGGCGTCCGGGAAGCTCGGGCAGTACCACACCTCGGTGCGCACGTCGCGCGCACAGCCGAGCGCTCTCCTCACGAGGGGCTCGAGCGTATCGAGCTCCGCCGCCACGGTCGTGGCGATGCTCGGAGAGTCGGCCCACACGATGCCGTGTTTCGTGGTCGCCCGGTACGGCGGCCGAGGTGCGTAACAGCCCACGGTCCCGACCGTCATGGCAACGATGACCGCGGTGCGCCGGAGGGCCGAACCCATCATGGAAGGGTGAGTTCGACCACGACCGGTTCCGCCGTCGACTCCGTGCCGTTCTGGACGACCCGGATGTCGTGTGCTTCTCCTGATGCAGCGCAGCTGAGATTCACCGCCAGGACGAGAACACAGAACGAAGCAAGAACGACTGCAGGGCGTGTGGCCATGACCCATCCCCCGTTGGGTGTGAAGCGACGCGAGTCGAGGTGTTGCCCGAGCTCGCCCCGGCGATCGTGGGCTGCCTGCGGAGTTCGGGCGAGGCTGGGCGTGGAGGATCCCGCCGAGCGGAACACTGCGACGCGGAGGGAAGCACTCGGGCGCCTGGCCGGCCTCAGCCCTGGCGCTTCACCATCTCGTTGACCCAGATCGGCACGAAGGGTGACGTGCAGCCCTTGGACGTGGGGTAGTCACGGAAGACGCCCAGCTTCTCGCCGATGGCGAGGGCCCGCTTGCGGTGCTTGGGGAAGTTGATCCCGATCTCCCCGAGACAGATGTTCATCGTCCACTGCGCCTCGGGAACCGCTGTGCCCATCTCGGCCTCGATGCGATTGAGGAGCGCCTCGAGGTCGAGTCCCTCGGGGCTCTTGGTGACCCGTGAGGCGGTCAGGGCCCAGCCGGCGCGGGCGGCCATGGGGTGGTCGGTGACCATCCAGTCCTCGCGCAGCGCCTCCTTGTCGGGGTGCAGCTTGATCACGTAGGAGCTGAGCCAGTCGGCCACCTCCACGAAGGTGAGCGATCGCACCAGGCGATCCATCTGCTTCGCCGACAGCTCCTTCGGCTTCATCACCAGCACCGCCAGGAACCGGGCGTCGATGTTCCTGGTCTTCCAGAGCGCCATGGCCAGCTCGTGGTCGACCTTGATCTTCTTCGCCAGCTTGCGGATGTCACCGCGCCTGACGCCGTACTGGTTCTTGCCGGCGCCGTGCCTGGTGTTCTGCGTGCGCATCTTCTCGCTGCCGAGCGCTTCGAGCTGCGAGAGAGTCTCTTCCAGTGTCATCGTGTGATCCTGCTCGTGTGGAGGGCTCGGCGTCCCGAGGCGCGTCCGGCCTGCGCGCTCGCTACTTCTTGGCTGTGTAGTCGATGGTCATGAACGGTGCGTCCGCGATCTTCATCCTGAAGAACATACCGCGGTCGCGGAACTCGGTGGTGGTCACCATCTCGGCCTCTTCGCCATCCATGCCCCGCGAGATCCCGCGCATGGTGAGCGTCTTCGTGTCGGCGTCGTAGGTGCCTTCCATGGGCATGAGCAGGGGGGTGACCGAGTCGGTCCAGACCGAGACGTACTTCTGCTTCAGGGGATCGAAGCCGACGATATCCATGCCCGTGTAGGGCTGGCCCATCATCGTGCTCTCGAAGTGCCGGATGCTCCAGAGCCCGCCGAGCACGGTCTCGATCCGCGCCGCGCCGTCCGTCTCGCCCAGCATCCCGCCCACCTTGGCGGTGTACTCGCCGGCGAGCCTGGCGAGCAACTCGTGTTCCGCGCCCGGTGGCGTTGCCACCTGCGAGGTCTTGCCGGCGGCGAAGCCGGCGACGCCGGTCGCGAAGAGCACGAGCGTGCCGATGATGATCTTGTTTGCCTGCATGGCGGGTTTCCTGTTTGTTGGATGGAGTGAGAGAGTCGTGGATACGGGGTCGAGCGACCCGCCGGAAGGTGGCGGTGCCTTGAAGCAACGTCGGGTCTTGAACGCCGGCGCGGCGACGCCGGACGACGTGTGTCAGCTCCCGACCCGGAGCTGCGGCAGCAACTTGTCGAGGGTTTCGTAGGACGCTTCGTAGCCTTCCTTGAAGCCGGGCTGCATGGCCGCGTCGCGCGCGTCCTGGGTCAGGTACTCGATGTCGACGGTTGTGATCGTCTGGTCGCCCGCTGCGGCGAAGACGGTCGTCACGGTGCTCGCTCCCTCGGGCCAGCCATCGTAGAGCTCGGTGTACACGATGCGCTCGTGCTCGACGATCTCCTTGAACTCGGCCGTCATCCCCATCTCGAACTGCGGGTTCTTCCACACGTAGCGCGCCTTGCCGCCGACCCGGAAGTCGATCTCGCAGACCGGGAGCGAGTGGTCAGGCGGGCCGGTCATCCACTGCTTGAGGAGTTCGGGCTCGGTGTGCGCACGCCAGACGAGGTCGACGGGCGCATCGAAGCTCCGCACGACGCGGATCGACGTCGGTGTGGGCGTGGTGAATTCAAAGGACGTCATCGTTTCGGTTGCTCCCGTTTGAGCTTGTCGAGCACCTCGTCGAGCCGCGCGTAGTTGTCCTCGTAGATCGAACGCAGTTCGCCGAGCCACGCGCCCAGGGCGTGGAGACACTCGGGTTCGAGTCGGCACGGACGTGTCTGGGCGACGCGGGAACGCGAGATCAGCCCGGACCGCTCGAGCGTCTTGAGGTGCGAGGAGATCGTGGGTTGGGTGAGCTCGAAGCACTCGACGAGTTCGGAGACCGTGGCCTCGCCTCGCGCGAGACGCGCGACGATGCGCCGCCGCGTCGGGTCCGCCAGGGCGGTCAACGTCCGGTCGAGTTGATCCACGAGGGCTGAGCGGTCGAGTTCCATGGCGGATAGGGTGCTGTCTATATAGATGGCTGTCAATGGAAGTCCTGATCCCACCCAACGTCACGAGGGCCGGGGCCACGTTTCCTGGCCGCAATGCCCCAGGATCGCCGAAATCGTCGCCTGGTCCGACCGGGCAGGACGGGCTCAGCCAGCCGGGCCAGGTGAAGCCCGGGCCCGACAGCGACGCCACGGCGTTGGTTCAGGTGCCGCGGCGTCGGTCGCGCGTTGGCCGACGAGGCCGGTGCGCGGTGAGCTGTTCAGCGGAGCGGCCGGGCCAATGGACCCGACCGCTCCATGGGTCTGCCGGTCGCGCCTGTAGTCGAGCCGCAGGGGCAGAGGTCGTTGCGCCCGAGCCTCTCGTGCAGTTCCTTGTGGCCGTGCACGATCCGGTCGCCGCGTTTGACGCGCGTTTCGCTCGGGTAGCCCTTGCGACGCTTACTCGTGACCTCGAGAGCACGGGAGGTCGTGCTGATGGTGTTTGCGTGCCATGGTGCACCTCTCTTCGTGAAGACGCATGATCGCGTCGGACAGCCTGGCAAGGGGCCATCCGAGCCTGGTCACCACCGGGCAAGCCCCTGCAGACGGAGCGCTGAGATGACAAGTGACATCGACCAGCACGGAAGTCGAGGGTGGAGCACCTCGCGACGCACCGGCATCAGGCCGCGTAGCATGTCGCCCGTGTTGAACCATGCCCGACGGTGCGCCGCCGCGTCAGGTCCTCATGGCTTCGAACACTCCGGCTCGCCAGAACGCGGCCCACGGAGGGTCACCAGATGAACACGTCACGCGCTGCGAAGCTTCGGGCCGCCAACGCGGCGCTGGTCGTCGAAGGGGACCTGGACGCGGTCGGCGAGTTCTTCACGCCGGACTACGTCGTCCACGTCACGGGTCGCGACATGCACAACGGGCACGACGGGGTCCGCGGCTTCCTCGTCATGCTGCGCAAGGCCTTCGAGGAGCTCCAGGTCGAGGTCGAGGTGCTCGTGGAGGCAAAGGATCGGGTGGCCTGGCAGAGAACCGTGAGCGGGACGCACCGCGGCAACTTCATGGGCTTCCCCGCCACGGGTCGGAAGATGGTGTGGCGCGACATGCTGACGAGCCGCTTCGACGACGGCCTGATCGCCGAAGAGTGGGCCATCTCGGATCTCGCCGAGCGTCTGCTGTACGCGAGGAAGTCTTGAAGCCTGGGTTGTTGGTCGGCTGCCGTTCACGCTCGATGTCACTGGCGACCGCTGTGTTCTTGTCGCTGCTCGCTTGCGGTGAGGCCGAGACCGGTGAGGCCGACGGAGCGATCGTGTCGCCCGCCGACGCGGCGGCGACAGGCGCGGCGAGCGACGTGCTCGTGCCCGCCGCCGCTGGCATCGACGCCCAGGTGTCCGGGACGGTGAGCGGACAGCCCTACCCCGCGGCCTGGCTCGCGCCGGACGAGCAGCCGGCCGAAGTCGTCCCGCCACCGGCGGACGAGGAGGGCGGGCAGCGTTAGCGGTGTCGTCACGGCGCGGCCGGGCGTTCCCGCGTCAGTCCAGCAGGAACAGCGTCTTGATGCCGCTGGTGGAGGCGTCGTCCGGGTCGCAGGTGAGCCCGCCGTTGTGTGACAGCCCCGAGCTGCCGTACTCGAGCGCGATCTTCACGCCGAGGCAGATGCTGTCGCCGTCCTGATCGGTAGGCAGGTGACTGGATGTCGCGGCGACGTGCTCGTCGGCGAAGATCGAGTCAGTGCCGCCCTCCGGATCCGGGAAGCCGGACGGTGCCTTCAGCGTGGTGTGACAGAAGAGGTTGAGCAGGCTGAGGGTCAGGTCCTGCGGCGTGGAGCCCTGCTCGTTGGCGTAGAGCTTGAACGGCCGGCGCACCTGTCCGTTGAAGCAGGTGATGTCGCTGCTGGCGCTGGAGTCCTTGCGGAAGAAGCCGTCCCAGTCCAGGGCGATCCACGTGACCCGTTCGCTGCCGACCACGCCACCGCCGAGGTACTCGCGCGTGTCCCAGGTCATGAAGCCCAGGGTGGCGATCTTGCCGCCGCCGCCCCCAGAGCCACCGGCCGGGTCCTGCGGAGCGAACATCGGACTGGAGAGGCGGTCGTTGTAGTCCACGTAGCCGGTCACACCGCTGCGGCTCAGGACCATCGCGCCGCGGCCCACGTCGTAGCCCAGGTTGAGATGGATGGTCGGGATGGGGCACACCCCCGAGTTGGTGTTCTCCACCTGGAAGCTGTACGTGTTGCCCAGTCCCAGCTCGGCGCCGTTGGGAGCGAGGGCCGCCGTGGTGTTGGCCTCGAGGGTCGCCTGGTGGTAGGCGAAGTCGGTCACGCACGGATGGGTGATGATCTCGGTGACGTTGCCGGTCGACTCGACCGTCTGCGACTGCCACACGTTGATCTCGTCGAACGAGTAGCCCCAGTAGTTGCGCGCGCTGCCGTCGAGCGGACCGTGCTGGGCCCAGTGCCACCAGCCGTCGATGTCGTCGCGGCTCGCGATCGCGGTGGGCAGGAAGCGGGCGCCGAACACGTAGCAGCCGGTGGGCACCTCGACCGGCGCCGCCGGCGTGAGGGCCGCGATCAGCTCCATCTCGCCGCTGCTGCCGCTGGGGACCAGGCCGCCGTTGGGCACGACGAAGTTCGCGGTGCCGAGGAACGTCGGCAGGCCCATGATCAGGAAGCTGGCTGTGCTGCTCGCGGGCGTTCCGTACGGGTGACCGAAGCCCGTCCCGAGCAGTCCCTCGGCGATGCAGAAGGGCTCGGTGAACACGGGTTGGTTGTTGGCGTTCAGGCCGTTGAACTCCCACCAGGTCCAGCGCGGGTCGTAGTAGCCCGTGCCGTCGCCGGAGGAGTCCTGCAGGCACACCGTGTGCATCCAGCTCACCATCTTGTAGCTGAAGTCACCACTGAACGCGGCCAGGGTCGAACCGCGCAGGTCCTCGCCCGGCACCCACGTGCCGATGCCGTCGGCGCCGGTCGTCTGACCGCCGCCCGCGCCGCGATCGGCGTAGACGCCGTCGAAGCCGTTCGACAGCGGGTGCCAGTTCTCTTCGTTGCCCTGCGCGTGCAGCGGTGCGGCGGCCAGTGATGCCGCGAGCAGTGCGATGGCGGCGTGGTGCAGACGTCGTGCAGCAGACATGCTTCATCCCCCGAGCGCGTCGCCGGCGAGCTTCGCAGGCCCTCGCGCACTCATTCCCGAATCAGGTCTCCAGTCTGGGTCCGAGAGGGGGGCTGCGTAAATACGCTCGGGCACGGCATCGCCGGGGAGAGCTTGCGCACGGCGGCACCGGCAAGGCGCGTAGGTGTTCGGATTCTCGAGCGGAGGGCCGCGAACTCCGCGTCGAGCCGGTGCCGCCCGGGAGCCTACGGGGTGGGCAACTGGGTTGCGCCGCCGGTCCCGAAGGTGTTGTCGATCGTCGATCGTCGATCGCGGCGCCGTGGTGGAAGTCGTTGGCGATGTCGATGCGGTTCTTGACGATCTTGTTGTCGCGCAGCCAGGTCTGGGTGCCGCGGTTGTCGACGCCGTCACCGGCGTGGCCGACGATCACGTTGTCCTGCAGCAGGGTGCCGGCCACATCGCCGGTGATGACCCACCATCACGTTCCGCGTAGAGGAACAGTGTGCCTCCCGGGCAACCCCACGGGCGCCTGCGGGGAGGCGTTCAGTCGTGCAGTAGACTGAGTCGGTATGCAAGACAGATACCTGGAGGCGACGTTCAGGCACGGCCGCCCGCTCGCAGCCTACTTCCACCTGCCGCGTGCTGGAGAGCGGAAGAGCGCTCGGTCTCGGCGGGTCGAGTGCGGCCTCGTGATCGACTACGCGCGATCCGGGCGCGCCATCGGGATCGAGATCACGGCACCGAGCCAGCTGTCCGTGGACGTCTTCAACGCGGTCCTGCGCGAACTCGGGGAGGGCCCGGTCTGCGAGGCGGACTTCGCGCCGCTGCACGCCGCGTAGACGTCTTCGCTTGCAGCCATACCCGCCTCGATCGTCTCTGACGGGCCCGCGATGCGTGAGGAGTTCGCCGAGCACGCATCTTCCCAACGGGCGGTGAGATGGCCTTGGGGGGTTATGATGCCTGAGCCCCACTCACCCTCCGAGGGAGTGACCCCATGGAAGCGACCAGGAAGCCGGCCGGAACGGGGAGGTTCGTTGCGGTCCTCGTGATCTCGAGTGTTGCCTCGGCGCTGGCCAGCGCGGGCGTGCTCATGCTGCTCGACATCGAGATGAAGCCGCCGATCGTCGCGGCCGTCGTGGGCGCGGCAACCGCGAGCGCGGCCTACACGTTCGCCCACCGTGAGCGCGGCGAGACCCAGCGTGAACGAAGCGACGCGGCGGCGGGCTCGTAGCGGACGCAGCGCGGGCGTGGCGTCTCGGCTCGCACCTCGGCCTGACGGCCGCGAGGGGTGACCATGACCGCAGAGCAGACAGAAGCGAGCTTCGAGGACATCCTGGCGCTCGCCAAGCCGGAACAGCAACCGCTGTGCCAGGCGTTGCGCGACCGCATCGCGTCGCTGCACTCGGGCTACGTCGAGCTCGCGTGGCCGCGGCAGAAGATCGCCAGTTTCGGTGTGGGGCCGAAGGAGATGAGCCAGCACTACGCGTACATCGCGGTGCAGGGCGCGCACGTGAACCTGGGCTTCTACCAGGGTGCGTGGCTCACCGACCCCGACGGTCTGCTCGAGGGCACCGGCAAGAACCTGCGCCACGTGAAGCTGCGCGACGTGCCGAGCTGCAAGAGCAAGGCCGTCACCGCCCTGCTGAAGCAGGCCATCATCGAGCGCAAACCGTTCGCGTGATGTGACCCGGCGGCTCCCGGGCGGTCTTGAGCTCCCTGCGTCGGACGACATCCGGCGAGAACATGGCGCGGGCCGGCGGCTGTCTGCAGCGCCGTATACTCGCGGCGCCGTGTCGGCAGGAGCGAGGCCATGGGCAGCAAGCTGAGTGTGTTCTGGAAGGTGATGAGCGGATTGCTCGGGGCCGTGCTCGGCGCCATGGTCGGTCTGGTCGCGAAGTTCGTCACCGATCCGGTGATCTCCAGCTCCGGCGCCGAGCTCGCCTGGGGCTACCTGCCGTGGATCGGCGGCTGCGCGTTGTTGTTCGGCGGGCTGTCGTACCGTTTCCCGGTGCTGGGGGAGATCATCGTCTCGGTCGTCGCCGACACGTGACGTGAGCTGAGCGCGCTGACGGGATCGCGTCCCGGTGCGTATGCTGATGTCTCACTCGCTGATCAACCGAGGAGCGCTCCCATGCCCCGCGCGCAAGATCCCACCGAAGTGATACGCAACAAGGCCGCGGCGTTTCCCGAGGTCGTCAAGGGAACGTCGTGTGTCCAGTCGTCCTTCAAGACCGGCAAGGGCGCGTTCCTGTACGTCGGCCCGGGGGCGAAGGGGATCGGCTTCAAGGCCATGTTCAGGTTGCAGCGTTCGATGTCCCAGGCGACGAAGCTGGCAGCCAAGGAGCCGAAGCGCTTCGAGGTCGGCTCCACCGGCTGGGTGACGACGCGTTTCAGCGCCGAAGCCCCGCTGCCGAAGCCCCTCTGGGAGAAGTGGCTGACGGAGTCCTACGGCCTCGTCAGCCAGGCCGGCGCGAAGGGCAAGCCAGTCACGGTCAGAAAGACCGCCAAGAAGAAGGCACCGGCCGCGAAGAAGAAGGCCACCGCGAAGAAGGCCACCGCGAAGAAGGCGGCGCGCAAGGCCGCGACCCGGAAGGCGACGAGCGGCAAGGCCACAACCCGGAAGGCAGCCACCCGCAAGGCGACGACCCGCAAGAAGACCGCCCGCAAGACGACCGCCCGCAAGAAGACCGCCCGCAAGAAGAGCGGCAGGCGCTAGCAGCCCGCGGGAACCGTCGTCGAGTCACGTGACCGCCGGGGACGATCACACAATCGCATGACAACGCCCTTCGAGATACGCACGGACGACCTGAGCGGACCCGAGGTGGCCGGGCTGTTGCAGGAACACCTCGCCTCCGTCGTGCTGCACTCCCCGCCCGAGAGCGTGCACGCGCTGGACCTCGACGGGTTGCGCGCCCCCGACGTGACCTTCTGGAGCGCCTGGCAGGGCCCGGAGCTGGTGGGCTGCGGCGCGCTGAAGCAACTCGATGCCGGCCACGGCGAACTCAAGTCCATGCGCACGGCGTCGGCACACCTGCGAAGGGGCGTGGCGGCGGCGCTGCTCGAGCACATGCTGCGCGTGGCGCGGGAGCGCGGTTATCGTCGGCTGAGCCTCGAGACCGGTTCGATGGAGGCCTTCGCGCCCGCCCGCGCCCTCTACGCCCGCTTCGGCTTCGAGTTCTGCGGGCCCTTCGCGGACTACGTCGAGGACCCGTACAGCGTCTTCATGACCAGGGAGTTGGAGCCGTAGTCACCCGCGCTGCCGTCGCCGTTCCTGATGGCCGCCGAGGTCCGATCCGTCATGCACACGAGCTGGACCCGATGAGCCCGGACACCGCGACGGTTGCGTGCCCGTCGTGCGGCGGCGCCGTGCCGCAGATGGACGGTCCGACCCACCCCTACATGGAGTCCTCCCCGGGTTGCTGGCACGTCTTCGGTGAGATCCTGGAGCGTGAGTACGGCAATCCGGCGTTCGCGGCCCAGCACCGCCTCACGGTCGACAACTTCGCGGTGCAGCACCCGGGGCAACCGTCCAGTCAGTCGATCCAATCGGTGTGTCTGCACCTGATCAGCTTGTGTCTGGTGCTGGAGCGCGGTGTCGCTCCGGCGTACGCCACGCGGGTGCTCAGCGCAGCCGCCCGTGACAAGCAGCGCTTCGTCTGGCTCACGCCGCCGGAGTCGCTGGGCGTGGTCACCGTCGCCGACGTGCGGGCCGTCTCCAGCGCGAGGGACCACACGCAGCGCGTTCGGGACTGGGCGGAGAGCGCGTGGACCGCATGGTCGCCGCATCATGAGACGATCCGAGCGTGGTTACCTGGAGAGGGATGAACAGCCCTTCGGGGCAGTGGGGGAGAAGCAACGATGAGCACGCCGTCACGCGCAGCGCAGGCGGGGGAGCCGCAGCATTGTGAACCGGGCACGCCGCAGGACTTGTCACAGCAGGCGCACCGCCGGCTGATCGGCTACCTGGGACTGCTGTTGCCGATCCTGCTGTACGTCCTGGCCGGCGCGCGGCCCACGGCCGGCCTGCCCTCCTGGGTGTTGCTGGAGTCGATCAGCTCGTACTACTACACCGGCGCCGTGGCGGTGTTCGTGGGTGTGCTGTTCGCGCTTTCGTTGTTCCTCTTCACCTACCGCGGATATGCGGGCATGGCGGCGGACCGCGTCGCCGGTGCCATCGGCGGCGCGTGCGCGCTGGGCGTCGCGGCGTTCCCCACGATCGCCCCGCCTGTCGTGCCGGGCCCCGGCCAGACAGCACCCGTACTGACCGAGCCGAGCTGGTGGACTCCGGTGATGGAGACCATTCACTACGTCTCGGCCGCGTCGCTGTTCCTGGTGTTCATCGTCTTCTCGCTTTGGCTGTTCCGGAAGTCGGGCGGCCCCAGAGCCGGCATGACGCCCGGCAAGCGCGCGCGCAACACGATCTACCTCGCCTGCGGCATCGTCATGATCGGTGCCGTAGTGTGGGCGGGCATCGCGGGCCCCAGGGGGCAGCCGATCTTCTGGCCGGAGGCCATCGCGCTGTGGGCCTTCGCGATCTCCTGGCTGGTCAAGGGCAAGGCGCACACCGCCGTGATCCGCGTGGTGAAGCGAGCGGTCGGTGCGGGCGGGGCAGGTGCTGGCGCGGAGTAGACACAGGCGAAGCCGACCTTGACGCTCGGGCCGAAGCGGAAGGATGCTCGGTCCCTCAGCTGCGCCGGAGCCCGCATGAAGATCGACACCCTCGTCCCGTCGGTGAAGTTGCCGCTGCGCTTCGATCCCGCCGTGCTCGAGGCAGACCTCGACCGGATTCCGGGCGAGCGTTGGACCGCGCACTTCAACACGGGCGACTACGAAGGTGACTGGTCCGCGGTCGCGTTGCGCGGGCCGGCGGGTGCTGTTCACCCGATCCAGGAGATCGCCGCGAATCCGGGCACGGGTGAGTGGGCCGACACCGAGCTGGTCGCCGCCTGCCCGGCGTTCGCGCAGGTGATGGGGACGTTCCGGTGTCCGCTGCACTCGGTACGTCTGCTGCGCCTGGCCCCCGGCGCCGTGATTCGCGAGCACACCGATCACAGCCTGTCGTTTGCAGACGGCGAAGTGCGGATTCACCTGCCGGTGCGCACGAGCTCCGCCGTGCGCTTCCACCTGAACGGAGAGCTGGTTCCCCTGCAAGCCGGTGACGTGTGGTACCTGAATGTGAACCTGCCCCACAGCGTGGAGAACCGGGGGCCCGAACCCCGAGTGCACCTGGTGCTCGATTGTGAGGTGAACGACTGGTTGCTCGGGCTGGCGGGTTTGCGCGGCTGAAGCACCGGTGGTTCGAGCCCGCTCTGATCGAGCATCGACGACAACTGCTACGATCCCGGGATGCCCTTCGGCCCACGCACCTCGATCCTCGCGTCGACCTGGGATGACGGAGTGGTCGTCGTTCGAGGTGACGATCGCCACCACGAGCTGGCCGGCAAGCCGGTGCGCGCGCTGGCGCCGGACGGAAACGGGGGCGCGCTGGCCATCGTCGACGGACATTCGCTCGAACGGCGGGACGCCGAGGGTGAATGGAGCACGCTCGGGAGCCACGAGGCCGAGCTGTCCTGCGCCGTCGCCCTGGGTGACGCGTTCTACGTGGGCACCGACGACGCGCACGTGCTGCGCTTCCGCCTCGACGGCGAGGTCGACGAACTCGAGGGCTTCGACGACACGCCGGGGCGCGACTCCTGGTACGCCGGCCAGGCCGTGATCAACGGCCAGGCGCTGGGCCCGCCGCTCGGGGTCCGTTCGATCAGCGCCACGTGCGACGGCGCCACGCTGCTGGCCAACGTCCATGTGGGCGGCATCCCACGCTCGACCGACGGCGGCGCCACCTGGCACCCCACCATCGAGGTCGACAGCGATGTGCACGAAGTGCGCTGCCACCCCACGCAACCCGACCTCGTGATCGCCGCCGCAGCCACCGGCCTCTGCATCAGCCGCGACGCCGGCGCGACATGGACCGTCGAGCACGACGGCCTGCACGCCACCTACTGCTCCGCGGTCGCCTTCGCCGGCAACGACATCCTCGTGGCCGCGGCCGCCGACCACTTCGTCCCCCAGGGGGCCGTCTACCGCCGCCCGATCAACGGCCGCGGTCCCCTCGCACCCATCCCCGGCGGCTTTCCCCGCTGGATCGAAGGCATCGCCGACAGCGGCTGCATCGCCGCCCGCGAGACCCAGCTCGCCGTGATCGACAAGGCCGGCAATCTCTACGTCTCGTTCGACACCGGCGCCACCTGGTCCCACTGCGCCGACGGCTTCTCGCGCACGAGCAGCGTGCTCATCGTGTGAGCAGGGCCGGCACCGGTCGGTGCACTGGCCGCATGTCCTCGACTTCGTCATGCCAGGGAGTCGGCGAGCGCTCCGCGGCGTTACCCACGAGGTTCAGTCCCCGCCGCGCACCCTTGTCACCAGCCAGACGAGCAGGTCGAGCAGATCGACAGACAGGTTGCCGCGGTCATGGGTTGGGCCCTTCGGCCAGGCAGGCGCACCAAACCCGGTGACGATGGCCGTCTCGCGCGGCTTGCGCTCCGAGAGCCGCCGCTCCTGGTCGCGGATGCGACGCTCGCGGGCGCGGTCCATGCCGCCGTCCTCGATGAAGCGGTGGATGTGCTCCAGCTCGTGCGTGTCGAACCAGTACCCGTGACCCTTGCACCAGTCGATCACCACGCCCGAGATGCTGGCGAAGTTCTTGCGGTTCATGCGCTGCCCGCAGTCGGGACAGGGTAGGTAGCGCACCTCTGTCTCGAACGCGCGTCTCGGCGGCTCGCCGTGCCCCAGGCTCGGCACCAGCGCCGCGATGGACTGCTCGTCGTGTCGCTTCGTGAACGCTTCGAACGCATCCTCGCCGAGCCAGATGCCCCCGCACGCCGAACATTCGATGAAGCGCCCCTGTTCCAGCTCGCACTCGACCAGCTTCCCTTCGCAGCGCGGACAGTTCCGCCCCGCCAACGCCCGCACGATTCCTTCCGGCGCGATCCGCGTTCCGCACGTGCTGCAGAACCCCGCGTCCTTCACCAGCCGCGAGAAGCACTCGGGACACGCATTCCCGAGCCCTCGCTCCGCAAGATGGATGTCGGACCCGCAGTACTCACATTGCGTGGCACCTGCAGAAAAAGCGCCCCCGCACAACGCGCAGTGCTGCATCTGCGCCTCGCGCACCCGCGGCGCCGGCACCTTGCACAGGTTCCCGCAGTTGCAGCGCACGCGCGCCCCCTCCGGCAGATCGCCGACGTCGTACTGGCGGTGACACGTGGGGCAGGCAATGAGCATGACGCCGTGCAGGATACTGTCGGCAGACCCCGGTTTCGCGGGCCGAGCCGGGCTTGGGAGCCGGGAGCGGCCTCGGCCGCCAGCCGGTTAGGCGGCGGGCGAGCAGCCGGTTATGCAGAACTGCCTAACCAGCTACACTGGCGCCGCCAGAAGGACGGAAGTCGGTGCGGGAGAACGAGATGGGGGCAACAGGGCGACGGCGAGCAGGGGCGATTAAACGGACCGGCGCGCCGCACGCGGCTGGTTATGAAGGTCCGTATACTTACTGTTAGCTGGACGAAGAACATGCCAACCGGGTCCAAGGGCGCTTTCCACTGGTACGAGTCATCATCGGAGTCGATCGGCATTGCCAGTATCGTCTCCGCGATTCCGCAGATCGTTCGGGGTCAGTGCGTTGCGATTGCCGCG
>JAJDEQ010000204.1 GCA_029259695.1 Planctomycetota bacterium | reverse complement strand
TTCTTGGTCTTGACGATCTGCTGCAGGTCCTTGGCGGTGGACTCGTAGTCGAGGCTGCCGGCGAAGGGTGGGTTGGCGAGGATCAGCGAGTAGCGCTCCGCGTCGTCGTCGTCCGCCTGGGCCAGCGAGTCCTTGTAGCGGATGTCCGGGTTCTCCACGCCGTGCAGCAGCATGTTCATGCTGCCGATGCGCAGCATGGTGTGGTCGAAGTCGTAGCCGTGGAAGGTGCCCTCGTTGAAGCGGCGGCGGGCGGTCGCGTCCTTGTAGATCGCGTCTCCGTGGTGCTCGACCAGGAACTCGGAGGCGGCGATGAGGAAGCCCGCCGTGCCGCAGGCCGGGTCGCAGATCACGTCCTTGGGGGTCGGCGCGGTCATGTCGACCATCAGCTTGATGATGTGGCGCGGGGTGCGGAACTGGCCGTTCTGCCCGGCGCTGGCTATCTTGCCGAGCATGTACTCGTAGAGGTCGCCCTTGGTGTCTTTGTCGGCCATGTCGATGCCGTCGAGCTGGTCGACTACGTTGGCCAGCACCCGGGCCTTGGGCATCATGAAGAGCGCGTCCTTCATGTGGTGGGTGTAAGTCGAGCCGCTCTCGCCGTCCGCATCGCCCCGCTGCCCCAGCGACTTGATGAAGGGGAACACCTCGTCGCGCACCGTCTCGAACATCGTCTCGGGGGCCGCCTCCTTGAAGCGCGACCAGCGGAGGGCGTCCTGGTCGGCGGCGAAGATCGGCTCCTCGATGGGCTTGCCGGTGCGCGCGGCCTTGGCCTCCTTGAGCGTGTGCAGCTCGTCGAGGCGCTTGATGAAGAGGAGGTACGTGAGCTGCTCGATGACCGAGAGCGGGTTGGAGATGCCGCCGGACCACATCGTGTCCCAGATGCGGTCGATCTTGGACTTGAGTTCACCGGTGATCATGAGAGTCTCGTGTGGGTCTCGGCCTGCTGATTCGGTATCCCGCCAGTATCGCACTTTGGCTGGCGCCTCGCGCCGCGCGAGCACGATCTCCGGTGGCGGTGCCCGGCGGGACCGATGCCACTGACGAGTGCGCACCTTGGGTGGCTGCATGCAATCTAGGCGCGCATGCAGCCACGAGACTTCAGCTGGCGA
The DNA here is from genome assembly GCA_029259695.1 of Planctomycetota bacterium. Classification (GTDB taxonomy): domain Bacteria; phylum Planctomycetota; class B15-G4; order B15-G4; family B15-G4; genus OFTM49. The sequence continues at coordinate 36,119 of JAJDEQ010000204.1, read as the reverse complement.
ACGAGTTGGTTCACCTGGCTAAGACTGAAAACTGGCGGGCCGCCCGGGCCGTAACCCAGCTTGAGCCTGCCTCCGCGGCGGCGCAGGTCTTTGTAGTACGAGAACCACACCGAATCAACTCGCCCCCTCCGCCTGTGGCTCACCAGAAAGACAAACGGTTGGTATGTGTTCCCACGCTCTCCGAGCGTAATGATGCCTCGCAGGAACGGTGACCAGGTCTTGTCCGCTTCCTGGAGCGAGAACGTCTTCTTGACGTAGCCACAGTTGCCACAGCTGCACAAAAAGTAGCCTTCGGAGTCACGATGTTCGCGGATGAGATCGACGATGTTCGCGGCTCGCGCACCTCTGTGGCAGTGCTTGCTCGCGCACTTGATGTTCCAGGCCATCGCCCCTCCTAGTCGTGCGTCGTTGTCGGCCTAGCGTTTTCCGTTCCGCGGCCGGGGCGGCGCACAGCCTTGCTACAGCAGCGTGTTAGACCGTGACTCGAACGTGTTCATGGTCGAGCTCCGTTCGGACGACTGAAGCGCCCGGTGGTACCAGCTTGTTTAGGAGCTTCTCGATGTCACGAGATGCGCGATGGCCGAGAAGGACTCGTTTGATCCGCCCCTCAACGCTTACGAATTCCTGATCTGTGAGAAGACGGTACTCACGCTCATATGCCCAGTGACTTGTCTTGCGCGTCAGAACATCCGTTGCCGTTGGCCCCAACAGCGTTCTTCCGCCTTCGATGAGAGACTCGGAGTAGCGCACCTCGTGAAGATTGTCGAACCCCTCGAAGTCGAGCTCAAACGCGACGCCTTGGTGGCCAGAGGCGTACAATGACCACATTCTCACGTCCGAGCAGGTTGCCGACAGACTGCACACTCGCTTGACTGTCGCCTCTCCCACAAGACCTTCAGCGACCTCGCGTATCCGGCGTGTTCTTGTCTTGCCACGCGGGTCGCCGCCCACGAACGGGTACATGAGCTCTGGGATGTACTTCCGAACGCTAATCAGCTGACCTTCGAATGGGTCGTTCAGGTCGCCGTAGTGAGCAGCATAGATCTGCTCATTCGAGAGTATGTCGAGTAGGAAACCCAGCTGCTCGACTGGTTTGAACTTGTAGAGGATCATTCGCGATGGTTCTCGGCGCCGATCTGTCTACGGGGACGGTCGACGGCCGCGGCCGCAGGCCGCCCGCTCCATCGACTTGGTGGCTCTATTGCTTATCGAGCTACTCTTCCTCCTCCTCGCGTTCGTCGTCGCCAAGTATCTCGGCCCCTTCGATAAGTCCGGCATCTGGTGGCGCTCAAGTCGTGTAAGTGGCTCCACAAGGTACTGAGTGAGTGCTTCGCGAATCTTGTCCTTTGGAACACCGGCTTTCTCCAGCAAGCGAATCCTGGCCTGCACCACCTCCGTCTTCAGCCTCTCGTTCTCGAGTCTCATCTTCTCCGATTCGTGCGCCTCTCGGTACTCGGCGTCTTTCCGCCGCTCGTGCCGATCCGTGCACCACTTGCGCAGAACCTCAAGTGGGTTCAGGCTCCCCAGGAATTCCCAGCCTCCGGGGGAGCGGAACTCAATTCTATGCAGGAGCAAGCGATCCTCGGGAAGCAGGAAGCCCGACACCTTTCCTCTCGGGACCAAGGTGAACTTCGGCGAGCTTGAGCCATACCCGTACGGCCTGTGGCTCGTCTCCAGAGATGCCACTAAGGACTCGAACACATAAAGACTGTTGTAGGCACTCTCGATGTCCTTGAGAAGATCGATGATCTCACCGACCTGGCCAAGCCTGGGGCCATCGATGCGCAACACACGTTTCTGGCCGGGGCCGATCTGCTCGTCTCCCATTCCTCCTCCTCAAGCTAACGGTAAGTGTACGGGCCTGGGTACCCGGACAGCCTGCCTGGCTCGGTGCGTCTAACCAGCCGAGAACATCGAGAACTCCCTGTGACCATCATCTTCCCTTCCCCGAGCCACCGTAGCTGATCAGACAGTGCGGCATAACCGCCTGGTCCGCCGCGGCCTATCCGCCCCCCGCCCCCAGTCGGCCGTCCTCCCCCGCGTCACCCCCCGGCCACCCCCACCACCCCCGCAACCGCCCCCACACCTCCAACCGCCAACAAGATCTTCACCCAACTCCACGGCGCCTTCCCCACCACCTTCCCCGACTGCCCATGCACCAGCACGGGATACGCCTTCCCGTTGAAGTGATACGTCAGACTCCAAACCGGCAACAGCACGTGCTTCCAAGTGATGTCCCGGATCGCGTTGTGCACCTTCAACATCCGTTGCGTGTCACCCGGAACGTCCCCCGAGCAGCGGCGGCGTTGGGTTTCTTCGATGCGGTTCTGGCCTTCGGTCCAGCCGTCGTCGAGGTCGACCTGGTATTCCTCGGCGCGCCAGCCGGCGAGGTATTCGGGGCGGTAGGGGACCAGGGCGGTGGTGTCGAAGGGGCCCAGTTCGTCGAGCAGGATGCGTGAGAGGCCGCGGCTGCCGGAGATGAGCAGGTCGTCGTAGAGGTCGTCGCGGCGGCCGTAGGCGGGCTCCCAGCGCACGCGGCGTTCCTGGACCATCTGCACCTGGGCCTTGCCGTTGATCACGACCACCTTGGGCACGGTCACGTAGTAGTAGTACCCGGCCTGGGCCGACCAGTCGGAGTGCACCTGGGCGTCGAAGGTCCAGAAGGGCACGTAGATGCCGACGGCCTCGGCGTGCTTCAGTTCCTTGAGCGCGTTGGGCCGGAACCAGAGCTTGCCCAGCCAGGTGCGGAAGCTGTCCATGACCTGCTCGCGGCCCACGTCGAGGGGCACCAGCGACTCGGGGCGCAGGGCGTTGCGGTTGGCTTCCTGGGCGAGCACGTTGGACGAGCCGCAGTAGACGCACTCGCGCGCGGTGTCCGCCGAGTCGAGCGCGATCTGCGCGCCGCAGTTGCCGCAGCGCACGGCGCGCAGCTCGAGGCCGAGGCCCCGGGAAGACGTGCCGGCCTCCGACAGCGGCCGCTCGAGGATCGTGGCCTCGTCCTCTTCGGGCACGGGGCGCACGTGTTCGCAGTGCTCGCAGTACAGCGCGTCGCGGTCGGGGTCCCAGACCATGCGCGCGCCGCAGTTGTCGCAGGGGAAGTCGACCTTGGCGTGGTGACGCAGCACGTCCTCGGGGGATGCGTCGCGCGTCGCTGCATCACCGCTGTCGAGGGGCTGTGTCTGGTCGGCCAAGGAGGATCTTCCTATGCTGTGTCGAGGCGATGTCGCTGGTCGGCGTCGAGCGTCGGGTCAATGTCGCAGGACGAACGATGGGCGGTCAACGCACGTGTTGCATGCGCTGGATGGCTGCCCGGGCCGGTCGTGATTGCGAAACACATCGACTCAGTTTCCCAATCAACACCGTTGTCGGAAAAGGGTGGGCACCCGATTTCACTCCCGTTTTCAAACTCCGAGTGCGTCTCGGTGAGGGCTAGAGCATGGGCTTGACGGACTGGTTCAAACGCGGCGTAGGCGAGATGATGATCGCCCGCCCGGACGATGCGAAGTCGCAGGTCGTCTGGAAGCACCCCGACTCCACCATCCCGATGAAGTCGCAGCTCACGGTGGAAGCCGACGAGAAGGCGGTCTTCTTCCGGGACGGCAAGGTCGTGGCCACGCTCGACGCGGGGCGCCACACGCTGGACAGCAGCAACCTGCCGTTCCTGTCCGAACTGGTCGACAGCTTCACCGGCGGCAACGTGTTCATCGCCGAGGTGTTCTTCGTCAACGTGCGCGAGCACACCGGCGTCAAGTTCGGTGGTCGCATCGGTCACGTGGAAGACCCCAAGAGCGGTGTGCCGGTCGAGACCATGGTGCACGGCGAGTTCAGCTTCAAGGTCACCGACCCGCAGGGGCTGATCACGGGCCTGGTGGGCATGGGCCGCGCCGAGTCGTTCATGGTGCGCTCGTGGATGAAGGAGCAGGTGCTCAAGGTCGTGCGCGACCGCATCAGCGAACTGTGCGTGAAGAACAAGTGGCCCCTGCTCGACGTGACGTCGGGCGCCTACACCGAAGAGGTGGAGCAGGACGTGCTCACCGGGCTGGTGCAGCACGTGGGCGGCTACGGCATCCGCATCGTGCGCCTGGGCAACTTCGTCATCGCCATGGACGAGGAGGACGCCGACAACCTCAAGCGGCTGTACACCGACGCGGCCTACCTCAAGACCGTGGGCGGCGTGGGCGCGTACCAGCAGTTCGCGGCCGGCAAGGCCATGATGGGCGCGGGCGAGGGCATGGCCAAGGGCGGCGGCGGCGGCGGTGGTGAAGGCGGCGGCGGAGGTGGCGCCGGCGGCCTGATGGGCGGCGCGGGTCTGGGCGTGGGCTTCGGCCTGGCGCAGATGCTCGTGCGCGACCACAAGGGCGGCGAGATGCTCGCGCCCGCCGCGCCGGGCGTGGTCTGCCCCGAGTGCATGACCAACACCGCGCCGGGACGCTTCTGCGGTCACTGCGGCGGATCGCTCGTCGCCAAGAAGGAAGAGAAGGCCGCCAAGGACGGCGCCTTCTGCACCGATTGCGGCGGTGCCCTCGGTGTCGACGCCCGCTTCTGCGGCCAGTGCGGAACCACACGACCGGGGACGTAGCAGCGGCTGGCGGTGCGCGTGGCGCTAGCGAGTGGCAGGGCCTGCTCCGTCGCGGCGCCCCGCATGCGCGTGGAGCAAGGACGAGCGGACGATGCGCGGTCGTAGCGGACCAGCGTGGAGCCTTCGAGGGAGGAGCGAGCGATGACGACGGGCACCGAGACCGGGCGCAGGACGTGCGTGCATTGCGGCGCCAACATCGCTCGCAACGACACGAAGTTCTGCGAGTACTGCGGCACCGAACAGCCCCGTCTCGCCGCTCCGGTGCCGGCCCCGTCGCCGGGCGCCCTCGATCACGAGGCGCGCTTCAGCAACCTGGCCGCGCACGCCGACCTCGATGCACTCATGCTGCGTGAGCCCTCCGCCATGGGCATCGTGGCTCCGAGGGTCGCGCTGATCGCGTTCGGCATCATCTGGGTGGTCCTGACCTTCGGCATGGCCGTGGTCTTCAAGCGGACCGCCGGCGGAGCGATGGCCATGTGGCCGATGTTCATCGGGCTGGTCGGTTTCGTGATGCTGATCTTCGCTGCGCGCTCAGGCGGCAAGGTCCTGCGCGCGCCCCTCACCCGCGAACTGGCTCGGGTACTCGACGACCGCACGCACGTCTCCGGCGGCAAGCACGGTGCCCGCACGATCTACTACGTGACGCTCGAGTTCGCCGACGGCGCGCGACGCGAGCTGATCACCAGCGGCAAGGTCGCCGGCGCCGTCGCGCGCGACGACATGGGCGTGGCCTATCTCAAGGGCGATGCGCTGGTGGACTTCGGACGCGTCAGCGTCTGAGAGCGCTCAGTCCCGCGGCTGCGAGGAGACGTTGACCACCAGGGCCGGTTCGCCCATGGAGCCCGATGCGGGTGTCGACGCCGATGCGGTCGACGGCGCGACGGCCGGCGCGGACTGCACGGGCACGCCCAGGGTGTCGCCCAGACGCACGGCCAGCCAGGTGGCCTTGCCGCGTTCGGTGAAGGGCGCCATGCGGTAGGCGCGGTCGGTGGCGTCCACGATCTCCACGATCCAGGTGGGGACCGGTTCGCTGCGTGCGCCGCCGGTGGACGGCAGCCAGTTGGCCGGGACGGTCCAGGGCCAGGGGCGCCGCGCCTGCACGATCTGCACGCGCAGCACTTCGTCCCGACGCCAGCGGAAGCACCAGCGCAGACCGGCGAGGCGATGTTCGAGGGCGATGCCGCGACGGTCGGCGGTGAGCAGCCAGCTGTGCGTGGCGCACGCGATCAGGCCGGCGGTGGAGGCCAGTGCCAGCAGGCCGAAGCAGGCGGCCAGCCAGGTGGAGCCGGCCACGAGCGAGCGCCAGCCGGCGGCGATCACGACCAGCAGGAACGCGGCCAGGGCGAGCATGGCGCCGGTCTCGGCGCGCGGCTCGCTCTCGAGTACCACGTCGGGGTGACGCGGGGCGGGGTCGGCGTCGTCGCCGCCGTCGGCGTTGAGCCAGCCGCGGCTCGACGCGGCGCGGCCCGGCGCGGCGCCGACCGAGAGGAACGGTGCGGGCCCGGTGCCCACGCCGGCGAAGGCGGGCTCGCCCGCGGGCGGTGCGGGTTCGGCGTCCGTCGCGCGGTCGGTCGAGGCTGCGGGAGCCTGGGCCAGCACGGGCACGTCGAAGGCCACCTGCCAGCCGTCACCTGCCTGCAGTTCGAGCTTCCAGACGATGTCGTCGGTGCCGCCAACCTGAGCCGGCGCGCTGCCCGTGGGCTGGGCGTCGGCGGGGAGCAGGAAGCGCACCGGCACGGTCAGGCGACCGCCCGGCTGTTGCTCGAGCATGTCGGGCCGCAGCCGGTAGGCGTGACTCCAGTAGGTGACGAAGTGCGGGCGCCCGTCGGCACCGGTCACGCGGCGGAAGTTGGTCAGCTTCACGCGCACGGTGTCCTGGGGTCCGAGCGTGTCGCGCGTCTCGACCCGGGCCTTGAACCAGTCGCCGAGGGCGGCGGGGTCGGTCTCGAGCTCGCAGCGCGCCGAGCCGTTGCGCCGGCGGGCGCTCCACGGGCGCAGCACGATGGCCAGGAAGGCGATGCCGACGATGCCCACGGCCACGCCCAGCACGGCCGAGATCGGGCCGCCGTCGGGGGCCGCGGCCTGCTCGGTGGGGGTGATGGCCTCGGGCGGCACGCCGATCACGCCGGCGGTCAGGGTCAGGACCCCGAAGGCGAGGGCTGTTCCTCCCAGCGCAACAGTCGTCCACTGAGCGGGAGCCAGGTCGGCCTCGCCGGCAGTCGAGCCGAGCGAGGACAGGGCGCCGCCGGCGTGAGCGGGGTGAGCACTGCGGGCAGGGTGGGCGCTGTGGGCGGGGTGAGCGCCGTGATCGCGGTGACCGCTGCGACCGCTGCGACCGCTGCGACCGCTGTGGGCGCGGGAGCGGTGACCGCTGCGACCGCTGTGAGCGTGGGCGCGGAACGCCGCAGTCCAGCGCCGCAGCCAACCGAGCCGCCAGCCGAGGTCCCCCAGACCGCCGAGGGTGAGGATCACCGCCACCAGGCCCAGTGCGGTGGGACCCCACCACATGAAGCCTGAGAGTCCGCAAAGGAGGAGGCCGGCGCTGGCCGCGATGCGAGTGCTTTCATCGGGATGCATCGCAGCATGCATCGACCAACGGAGGCCCCGATCCTTAGTGCGGCCGGGGTGTGGGCCGGACCGCCCGCCGGGAGCCTCAGTCGCGGGCGCCCAGGGTGGCCCGCTCGGCCTCCACGACCTCGTCGGCGATCTTCTGGAACAGGATGCCGGGCTCGCCCAGGACGTGGCCGGCGGGCAGCGTCTCGGCGCGCCAGCGGGAGGCGCCGGGTGCGCGGTCGCCCTCGTCGGCGCCGGGCAGGTTGCCGCGGGGGTAGGTCACGCGGTCGCTGTCGAGCGGGGGCAGGGCCAGCATCTCGCGCAGGCGCGCCGCGGCGGCGGGCACGAACGGTGTGAGCACCACCGACAGGGCCGCCAGCACCTGCAGGTGACACGCCAGCGCGGTGCCGCAGCCGGGCATGTCGGTCTTGCGCAGCTTCCACGGTTCGCGCGTGTCGAACAGCTTGTTGCCGAAGCGGCCCAGCTCCACGGCGGCGGCGGCGGCCTTGCGGAACTCGAAGCGGTCGATGGCGGCGCCGACCGCATCGACGGCGCGAGTGGCTGCGGCGACGCTCTCGGCCATGTCGCCGGCCAGCTCGTGGGTGCTGTCCACCTCCGGCACGGTGCCGCCGAGGTGACTGCGCGTGAACTTGAGCACGCGGCTGGCGTAGTTGCCCACCGTGTCGGCCAGCTCGGCGTTGTAGGTGGCCTGCAGGCCCTCGAAGGTGAAGTGCGTGTCGGACGTCTCGGGCATGGACGTGGTCAGGTACCAGCGTAGGGCGTCGACGCCGAAGGTCTCGAACATGCGGTCGTTGTCGAGCATCCAGTTGTCGCTGGTGCTGAACTTGCGGCCCTCGAGGTTGTAGAACTCGTTGCTGGGCACGTTGTCGGGCAGCACGTAGCGCTCGCCCGGCCCCGGGCCGATGAAGTCGTCGTCCGGTCGCGCCGCGCCCTGCCAGCCGAGCATCGACGGGAACACGATGCAGTGGAAGGGGATGTTGTCCTTGCCGATGAAGTGCACCAGCTTGGCGCCGCCGCCCACGGCCGCGTCGGCCGGCGCGATCCAGTAGCGGCGCCACAGCTCGGCCTCGCCCACCAGGTCGCGAGCCCATTCGATGGTGGCGCTGATGTAGCCGATCGGCGCGTCGAACCACACGTACAGCACCTTGCCGTCGTGGCCCTCGATGGGCTTGCCGTCGAGATCGGTGGCGGGCACCGGCACGCCCCAGCGCAGGTCGCGCGTGATCGGTCGCGAGGCCATGCCCTCGCCCTCGATCATCTTGTCGTACATGGTGGCGCGCACGTTGGGCTTGAGTCGGTCGCGCAGGCCGGTGAGCCAGTCGGCGAACAGCGGGCGGTCGGCCAGCAGTTCGCGCTGCGACACCGGTGACAGGTCGAGCTCGTACTGCATCGTGTCGCGCACCTCGGGCGTGTTGCCGCAGGTCACGCAGACCGGCTCGATGATGCGCGTGGCCTCGAGCCAGCTGCCGCACTTCTTGCACTCGTCGCCCCGCGCCGCGCGCTCGTTGCACACGTAGCAGGTGCCCTCCACGTAGCGGTCGGGCAGGAAGCGGTCGCAGGTGGTGCAGTAGTGCTGCTGCTCGGCCTTGGGCGCGATGTAGCCCTCGCGCAGCAGGCGCAGGAAGAACTCCTGGCTCAGCGGGTAGTGCGGGTCGGTGTTGCTGGTGCGCGAGAAGTGGTCGAAGACGATGCCGAAGCGATCGAACAGGCCCTTGATCTCGCCGTACCAGCGGGTGGTGTAGGCGCGGTAGCCGTCGGCGTCGGCCAGGCCCTCCTTCTCAGCGTTGACCGTGATCGACACGCCGTGCTCGTCGGTGCCGGAGATGTACACGACGTCCGTGCCGAGCAGGCGGTGGTAGCGCGCGTAGATGTCCGCCGGCAGATAGGCCCCGGCCACGTGCCCGAAGTGGATCGGCCCGTTGGCGTAGGGCAGGGCCGAGGTGATCAGCAGCGGCCGCGCCGAAGCGGCGGAGCCGTCGGGGCCTGTGCTGGCGGCGGAGGACGAGGTGTCGGGCGGAGTCGCGGGCGGCATCGGCCCTTGGTAACAAACGCGGGGGCCCCTGTCGCGGACGGTCGCTCGAAGCGAGTACCTTCGTCCCCCGAGCCCCGCCCACCGGACCCGGACGACCATGACCGATCCCCGCTATCCCATCGGCCCGTTCGAGCACGACGGCGCCGTGACCAGCGACGACCTGGCCCGTTGGCTCGATCAGATCGAGGCCTTCCCGGCACAGTTGCGCCAGGCTGTCGAGGGGCTGGACGACGAGCAGCTCGACACGACGTACCGACCCGGCGGCTGGACGCTGCGGCAGGTCGTGCACCACGTGGCCGACAGTCATCTCAACAGCTACGTGCGCTTCAAGTGGGCGCTCACCGAGGAGCAGCCGTTGATCAAGGCCTACGACGAGGGCGCCTGGGCCGAGCTCGACGACTACCGCGCCCCGATCGGACCGGCGCTCGACTTCCTCGCGCAGTTGCACGCCCGTTGGATCACGCTGCTGCGCTCGCTCTCACCGGAGCAGTTGTCGCGCAACTTCGTGCACCCCGACTCGGGCGCGACCGAGCTGGCCCGCAACGTCGGCATCTACGCCTGGCACGGCCGGCACCACCTGGCGCACATCACCACCACCATCGAGCGCGAGGGTTGGGCACCGAGAGCGCGCGCGCGATGACACGGGCAACCTGCGCTCGCACGGCCCGCGGGTGATGCTGGAGCTCTCATGCGCAACAGCGAACCGATGCGGGTCGTGATCCTGGGCAACGCGGGGTCGGGCAAGACCACCCTGGCGCGGCGGCTGATCGGCGATCGCGACGTGGCGCTGTTGCCGCTCGACGACATCGCCTGGAACCCCGGCCCCGAGCGCAAGCCGCCGGCGGAGAGCGTCGCCGCGGTGTCGCAGTTCATCGATGCACACGAGGAGTGGATCATCGAGGGTTGCTACGGCGACCTGGTGCAGGCCGCGCTGCCCCGCTGCACGGAGCTGCTGTTCCTCAATCCCGGCGTGGAGGCCTGCATCGCCCAGTGCCAGGCCCGGCCCTGGGAGCCCGGCAAGTTCGACGCGCCCGCCGCACAGCAGGCCATGCTCGACGTGCTGCTCCCCTGGGTCCGCGAGTACACCGCCCGCAGCGACGAGTTCGGCCTGGACCGCCACCGCGCGATCTTCGATGCTTTCGAGGGGACGAAACGGGAGTACACGGCCGCCGCCGACTACGCGCCTTGATCGCGAACGGGCCCGGCCGGGAAGGTCGAGACGAAGTGAACGACTCAGCTTGGATCCGAGTGCCCCTGATGCTCGACGAGTACCAGGCGCAACAGCTCAAGGTGGCCTGCGAGGAGGCCGGCGCCGAGTGCCGCATCAACAGCGTGGCGACGGGTGCAGGGCCGGCGGGTGGTCATCACGCGAACATGCTCGCCGTGGAGCCCACCCGGGTCCATGTCGCAGCGCGTGTCATCGTCGACCTCTACGAGCTCGACGATCCGGCCCGTGCGGAGCCCTACACGGGCGCGTGCCCCGCCTGCGGAGCCGATGTGAGCGCCGCCTGGGAGTGCCCCGACTGCGAACTGGGTTTCCGCGCGGCCCACGCGGCCGATGACCCGTTGATCGTCTTCCTGCGGGAGCACCGCGGCTTTCGCTAGCAGCGCGCGGGCGTCGGCCGGGCACCGAGGAGCGGCCGGGATTTCCTGACGGAGTCTGGACCTGGAAGGCGCTGTTCCCGTCGAGGGCCGGTCCGAGGCTGCCGGGCCTGGTTCCTGCTCGCCCCTTGGCGCGGTCCCACTCGGGCGCATGTCGTTCTGGGCTTCCGAACGTCCCACATTCCGTCATCATCGAGAACGAGGAGGAGTCCATGCTCACCATTTGTCTGCGTTGTTCACGTTCCGTCCTGGCTGTCGCATTCGTCGCCCTGCTCGCCGTCGGCGTGCGGGCCGACACGCTGAAGGTCCCCAGCGAAGAGTTTCCGACGATCCAATCGGCGGTCAGCGCCGCGTCACCCGGCGACGTGGTCGCGGTGAACAAGGGCATCTACAACGAAGAGGTGACGATCTTCCAGCCCGGCATCACGCTGGTGGGCAAGAAGGCGATCATCGATGCGGAGTACGCGGGCTGCTGCATCCGGGTCGCTGCCACCGACGTGTCGATCAGCGGCTTCGTGCTGGTCAACGCCGACGTCGCCATCCATGGTTTCGCCTTCGACGATGGCGGCGATTCGCCGGACAACCTGAGCGTCACCAAGTGCGCCATCCGCTCGTCGCGGATCGGCATCCAGGTCGACGCCGCGTCGCCGCGCATCGTGAAGAACACGATCCAGGACTGCGTCTTGGGCATCTCGTTGTCGGCGGGTGGCGACGGAACCACCGTGGTGTCGCGCAACAGCGTGCTGCGCTGCTCCAACGTGGGCATCGACGTGGAGGCGCCGGCCGTCGAGCTGGAGCGCAACACCCTCCGTCAGGGCTTCACGGGCATGGTGATCCGGACGTTCACGATCTTCGCGGACGGCGAGAAGGAGCAGCTCCCGTCGACGATCGTCGACAACCGTGTCGAGGGTCAGCTCGACGTCGCGTTGCAGATCGACAACGGCGACGACCAGGAGACGCTCATCGAGGGCAACCGCCTCAACGGAAACGGTCGCGGCCTGGAAGTCGTGGGCAACAACTACCGCATCCTCGACAACGAGGCCAGCCGCAACGCCGAGATCGGCATGTTGCTCGGCACTGCCGCGGACGGTCACCTCGTGCAGTCGTTGGTGCGCGGCAACGTTTGCAAGAACAATGGCTTCGAAGGTATTCGCATCGACGGCCCTGTCGCCTGCCGCGGCATCCCGGAGACGCCCAACCGCTTCCGCGACAACGAGTGCCAGGGCAACGGTCGCGACGGCATGGCCGTGCATCACGCGCACAGTGACGAGTTGATCGACAACACGTGCAGCAAGAACGGCGGCGACGGGATCGACATCGAGTTCGGCTTCACCACGCTGCTGCTCGAGGGGAACAAGTGCACGAAGAACGAGCACGAAGGCATCGACAACTCCGGCAACGCCACCTTGCGTGACAACACGGCCAAGGGCAACGCCCGCGGCACCGGCCCCGACTTCGCCGGCGCCGGAGACGACGGCGGCGGCAACAGCTTCGACGGCGGGGGCAACAAGTTCGGCTCGGGCGGCTTCGACGTGTCCTCGCGGCTCGACATCGATGACGTGCTGAACTGAGCGCGGTTGTCAGGGCTCGAGTGCGGACTAGCCAGGGTCGGCGGGCGGCGATACCGTCTCGCAGCAACGCGGTGCTCGCCGCGTCACCGCGTAAGAGGAGGAGTCCATGGTCATCGTCTGGTTGCGTCGTTCACGTTCGGTACTGGCTGTCGTGTTCGTCGCCTTGCTCGCGGTCGGCGTGCAGGCCGACACGCTCAAGGTTCCCAGCGACGAGTTCCCGACGATCCAGTCGGCGGTCGACGTCGCGGAGTTCGGCGACCTGATCGCGGTGAACAAGGGCATCTACAACGAAGAGGTGACGATCTCCCAGCCCGGCATCACGCTGGTGGGCAAGAAGGCGATCATCGATGCGGGCTACGAAGGTTGCTGCATCCGCGTCATCGCCGCCCAGGTGACGATCAGCGGCTTCGTGCTGGTCAACGCGGACATCGGCATCGTGGGCGCCATCGTGGACGACGGCGGCCTCGCGGCGGACGATCTCACCGTGACCAAGTGCGCGATCCGTTCGTGCCGGATCGGCATGTTCCTCGAGGGGCCGGACCCCAGGGTCCTGAAGAACGTGGTCCAGGACTGTGAGCAGGGCATCCTGGTGACGGCGGAGGGGAGCGACGAGGCCGTCATCCTGTCGCGCAACAGCGTGCTGCGTTGCTTCGGCGTCAGCATCGAGGTCGAGGCCCCGGCCGTCGTCATGGAGCGCAACACGATTCGCCAGGGGAACGGCGGCGTGGTGGTCCGGGCGCTCGTCCCGTTCACGGATGGCGTGCAGGAGCCGTCCCCGTCGTCGATCGTGGACAACCGCATCGAGGGCCAGCTGAACGTCGGTTTGGTGCTCATCAACGAGTCCGGCCAGGAGATGCTCGTCGAGGGCAACCGTCTCAACGGGAACGGCCGCGGACTGGAGGCGGTGGGCGGCAACTACCGCATCATCGACAACGAGGCCAGCCGCAACGCCGAGATCGGCATGTTGCTCGGCTCTGCCGAGGAGCAGCACTTCGTGGAGTCGGTGGTGCGCGACAACGTCTGCAAGAACAACGGCCACGAGGGCATGCGCATCGATGGACCCTTCATCTGCCGCGGCCCCCCCGGGCCGCCCAACCGCTTCCGCGACAACCAGTGCCAGGGCAACGGTCGCGACGGCATGGCCGTGCATCACGCGCACAGTGACGAGTTGATCGACAACGTGTGCAGCAAGAACGGCGGCGACGGGATCGACATCGAGTTCCAGTCCACCACGCTGCTGCTCGAGGGCAACAAGTGCACGAAGAACGAGCACGAGGGCATCGACAACTCCGGCAACGCCACCATGCGTGACAACACGGCCAAGGGCAACGCCCGCGGTGCCGGCCCCGACTTCGCCGGCGCCGGAGACGACGGCGACGGCAACAGCTTCGACGGCGGGGGCAACAAGTTCGGCTCGGGCGGCTTCGACGTGTCCGCGCGGCTCGACCTCGAGGACGTGCTGAACTGAGCGAGGTCGTCAGCACCGCGATTCGACCGGGGCAAGCGGCGGGCCCGCGCGGAGCGACGGGGCGTAGCGCCTGGCGGCAAGCCGACGGTCGGTGATGATGATGTCGCCCGAGAAAGGGGAGCGCGCATGCCCACGGCTGGTGACCGGAAGCCCCGAGGCGAGATCGATCGGACCACCGCCGTGGCCATCGGTGTGGGAGTCGGCGTGGCCCTCGGCGTCGCGCTGGATTCCTTCGTGATGGGCATCGCGATCGGGACGGGCGTCGGCGCGGGGCTGGCGAGCATGAGCCCGAGCCCGCCGGGCGAGCGCAAGCCCGGCCAGGGCGACCCCGGCCAGGGCGACCCCGGCCAGGGCGACTCCGACGAGAGCAAGCCCTCCGAGGGGTGATCGATGGGGGCGGGCGGGTAGGAACCGCCCTGAGGGGGCGCGCTTCGTCTTGTTCGCGATTCCCTGACGGAGTCTGCGGGCGGAGGCCGCTGTTCCCTGTGAGAGCCGGCCCGAGGGTCGCCGGGTCTTCGTGATGCCCGATCCGTGGCGTTGCCAGGCAGCACCGGTGTGGGCCCTCGGAGAGAGACCATGTTGATTCGCCTCGTCGTCGCCTCGTTGCTGATCGCCCCCGCCGCGATCGCCCAGATCTCGGAGAAGGACGCGCGCGACCTGCTCAAGGACGCCACCAGCGACGCGCTCGACGTGTTCAAGGACGCCGTCAAGGACGCCACCGAGGCAGGCTCCGACGGGATCAAGGCGTTCGGCAAGAACGTGAAGAGCGACGGGTACCAGGAAGAGGACCTGGACGAACTCTTCGCCGAACTCGCCGCGGCGCACCAGGCGATCCGGCTCGCCTACGACGACGCCGAGAACACGATCGCCGAGGAGGGCATGCTCGCGCTCTCGGCGTACCTCGAGGATCAGGACGGCGGCTTTGAACCGCTCCACCCGGAGGTCTTCGTCGAGAAGGACCGCGGTGTGCTGGGCAAGGCCCGCGCAGAGATGGCCAAGCGCGCGCTCAAGGCCGCCGCGAAGCTGCGCTCGGGCTTGAAGAAGGTCGCCAAGACGCTCGACAGCGAGACGGACATGGCCCTCTCCTACGCCGTCGAACCCGTCGAGCCGCTGTTCGAGGTGGTGTTCGGTGCGACCCAGACCCTCGTCTCCAGCAGCGACGAGCCGGTGCGGATCGACCTGATGCTCGTGGTGCGGCCCGTGGAGGAGGAGGACACGGCGAACGGCACATCGAGATTCTGCGGGTCCTTCGCGGGGGGGGAGGTGGTGGTCACCACGCAGTTCAACAACGGCTTCACTTTCACGACCGCGATCGATGAAGACGAGGAGAACGGCCGCTGGACCGGCGGCTTCCTCACGGGGCAGGGCAACACGGTGGTCACCGCGAAGCACAACGACGACGTGAGCGGGAAGGGTGGCGTGGACACGCTGACCATCGGAGTACGCTGACTCGGGCCGTGATCCGCTGCGGAAGCCCCGGCGCGCGCTGACGCGGGCGCGAACTGCACGGCGGCGCGCGTTGACGTAAGCCGACGGGCACACCGGTGAGGCGCAGGGCGTCGCGGAGCCGATCGGCGCGCCGCGCCGGGCAGGCCGGGCGAGTAGGATGCCGGCATGCTGTTCATGGTGATCGAGCATTTCCGGCCGGGCATGGCGCCGGACGTGTACCGCCGCTTCCACGAGCGCGGCCGCCTGGCGCCGGACGACGTGCGCTACGTCTCGAGCTGGGTCGACGCCGGGTTCGAGCGCTGCTTCCAGGTCATGGAGGCGCCTACCCCGGCGGCGCTGAAGCGCTGGACGGACAACTGGGACGACCTGGTGGACTTCGAGGTCGTCCCCGTGCTCACCTCCGAGCAGGCCGCCAAGGCGATCGAGCCCGAACTCTGATGTCTGCGAACCTGAAGCAGATCGTCGAGCGCAACGACACGTACCGCGGCCGCATCTTCGATCTGATCATCCAGGCGCTGATCGTGCTGTCGCTGATCGCCTTCTCGATCGAGACGCTTCCGGATCTCCCGGAATCGACGCGGCGCTGGTTGCGCGTCTTCGAAGTGGCCTGCATCGCCGTCTTCACGGCGGAGTACCTGCTGCGCATCGCGGTGGCGGACCGCAAGCTCCGGTTCGCCTTCAGCTTCTTCGGCCTGGTCGACCTCGTGGCGATCCTGCCGTTCTACCTGGCTTCCGGCCTCGACCTTCGTTCCCTGCGTGCGCTCCGTCTGCTCCGGCTCTTCCGGGCGTTCAAGCTGCTGCGCTACGGCCGGGCGATCCAACGCCTGCAGCGCGCGTTCGTGATCGCCAAGGAGGAGCTGGTGCTCTTCGCGTGCGTCACCCTGCTGCTGCTGTACTTTTCGGCGGTCGGCATCTATTACTTCGAGAACCAAGCTCAACCAGAGGCGTTCAGATCCGTCTTCGACGGGCTGTGGTGGGCCGTGACGAGCCTGACGACCGTCGGCTACGGCGACATGTACCCGGTGACGACCGGCGGCCGCCTGTTCACGTTCGTCGTGCTCATGCTCGGTCTGGGCGTGGTGGCCGTGCCCACGGGGCTCGTGGCCAGCGCACTGTCCCAGGCGCGCGAAGAAGAGGCTGAGGAAGCGAAGCGGGGATAGTCTCGAGACAGGCTGGGTCGACCGGCGGGAGTGCCCATGGCATCAGTGAACAGCCCGAAGGCATCAGCGAACAGCGAAGTCAGCCTGCGCGAGGTGACAGCCGAGACCGTCCGGACGATCTGCAAGCTGTCGGTGCGCGAGGACCAGCAGCAGTTCGTGGCGCCGAACGCGGTCTCGATCGCCGAGGCCCACTTCTCGGAGCACGCCTGGTTCCGCGCCGTGTACGCCAACGACACGCCGGTGGGCTTCATCATGCTGGAGGACCAGCCCGAGAAGCCCGAGTACTACCTGTGGCGCTTCATGATCGACGCCAGCTATCAGCGCATGGGCTTCGGACGCCAGGCGCTGGAGCTGTTCATCGCCCACGTCCGCACCAGGCCCGGCGCCACCGAACTGGAGACCAGCGTGGTCCAGGCGCCGGGCGGTCCGCAGCCGTTCTACGAGTCGTTCGGCTTCGCGCTCACCGGCACGTATGAGCACGGCGAGGCGGTGATGCGCTTGGCGCTCTGAAGCGGGACGCTTCGTTCGTCCCGTGCCGCGGGCTGCTGTCGCGTATGGTCGGGGCCGGAAGCACGCCCGCCGGTTTCGGAAGCATCTCGCTTGGCAACCGCCATCACCCACGCCGTCGTCGCCGGTGCCATGAGCACGCTGGCCCCGCGGGAGATCCCGCGGGTGAAGCTCGCGGTCACGCTCGCCGTGCTCTCGGCCGCTCCGGACCTCGACGTGATCGGCTTCCGGTACGGGATCGCCTATGGCGACGTGCTGGGCCACCGGGGCTTCACCCACTCGATTGCGTTCGCGCTGATCGCGGGGCTGATCACGCCGAGCCTCGTGTTCCGCGGCGTCCCGTCGCGCTCCCGGTCGTGGTGGTGGATCGTGTCGCTCGCGTTCTGCGCCACCGCGTCCCACGGCGTGCTTGACGCGTTCACCGACGCGGGGCTCGGCGTCGGCTTCCTCATCCCGCTGGACAACACGCGCTACTTCGCGCCCTGGCGGCCCCTGGCCACGTCGCCCCTGAGCATCTCCGCCTTCTTCGATGGGCCGGCGCTGCGCATCCTGGGCAACGAGTTCGTGTGGGTGGGGCTGCCGCTGATGGGGCTGTTCGGCGTGCGCCGAGTCTTGCGCAGGGGGCGGACACGAGGGTCGGATGGTGACGGCTGACCGTCGGAGAGGAGGAGCGGATGGAAGTGGGGAAAGGCAGCGAAGCGCAGCAGGCGTCGGGTCGGCGCTGGGTGCTGGCCGTCATCATCGGCACCCTGGCCCTCAGCTTGGCCGTGATCGCCATGAGCGGTCTCGGTCTCCAACGCGGGACGAACCCAATCGGGCAGGTCGTTCGCTTTGGGTTCGAGGTGGGGTTGTGCATCGCCCTCTATCAGCGTGCCAACTGGGCTCGCTGGATCATGGGAATCCTGTTCGCGATGGCCGGCGTGGTCGGCGTGATGGTCTCCGCACGCCCCGGGGGGCGCGGCGCCCTCGTGCTGGCCGGGATGGGCCTGTTCTACATCGGCTGCGTGGTGGTGCTGTTCGGTGTGCCGTCGGTCCGCGCCTACTTCCACTCCGCGCGAGACGAGCCGGACAACTGACCTCGGCTGAGCGGGTTGCTCGGTGTGCGACGAGTGGTGCGCAGGTCGCGCCGTCCCGGAGCTCGTCGCGGAACCCGGAACAATGCGCTCCGGCCCGGGGGTCGGCGGCATGAGCCCCGAGCCCGTGAGTGCCGAGCGGGTCCGCGCGCGTTACCGGCGCTTCGCGGACAGTGAGTGCAAGGGCTATTCCGCCCACGACTTCGCCCTGGCCCACGGCGTCGCGGATGACGAAGAGCTGGTGGCCTTCATCGGCGGCATGCCCGTCATCCAGCCCAACCTCTTCTTCGCCGCGGTGCAGTTCCTCACCGGTCCGGACGACATGCCGCGCACGCCGGCGGACCTGCGCCTTCGTCGACCACCGCCGGGACGAGGTCGCCGCGCTGATGCGCGCCCGCCGCACCCAGACCAACGAAGTGGGGCGCTGCGCCGTGCTGCTGCCGGCGTTGCCGCCCGGGCCGTTGGCGCTGATCGAGGTCGGCGCCTCCCGGTGCGGACCTGCAGTTCCTGCTCGGCCGCACGCGCATCGCTCACGGCACCCGGGAGGACGAACTGCTCGCCCTCGCGCACGCCCACGGCGCCGAGTTGCACTGGGTCACCTCGGGTTGAGCTGCGCTCGGCCCTGGGCGAAACCGGGGATTGCGTCTACCCTGAGCGCTTCGTGGAGCGCCTGGGCGTGGCGCTTCGAGAAGAGGGGAACTGACGCGCGCGCCGGGCGAGTGCATGCCGTGCTTCGCCGGAGCGCCGTCGAGCGGAGCTGAGCGGTGGCGATCAGTGATGAGCATGCGTCGCACAGCGGGCGCGTCGCCGTGGCGTTCGTGATCCTGGAGCGCAACCTCGACCCGGTGGACATCAGCCGCGTGATCGGCGTGTTGCCCACGGCGTGCGCCCGTCGCGACGAGCAGCGGCACAACGGCAACGGCGAGGTCGTCGGCACCTGGAACGAGGGCTGGTGGAAGCTGTCGACCGCCGAGCACATCGACTCGGAGGACATCAACGACCACTTCCGCTACCTGATCGCGGTGCTGCGTCCCCACGCGCAGGCGTTGCACGTCGCGTGCCCGGACGCCGAGACGTTCTTCGACGTGCTCTGGGAGGCGTCTGCCCTGCGCCCCGGCACGGGTCCCATGCTCGATCCCGATTGCATCGAGGGTGCGTCCGAACTCGGCGGCGGCATCGGCTTCGACATCTACCAGCTCGACGACGAGGACCGGTGAGCGAGCCGCGCTCGTCCCCGCCGGCCTGACGACGGCGAGCCGCGCTTCGGGGGCACGCGATGCTGCTGCTGTTCAAGAACCTCGCCTTCACCGTGCTCGTGCCGGGCTCGGTGGCCGTCTACCTGCCGCGCATGCTCGCGCGCGGTGAAGCGGTCGACTCGCCGCTCGCGCTCGCCGCCTCGATCGCGGCCTTCACCCTCGGCGGCGCCGTCTACGCCTGGTGCCTGTGGGACTTCGCGATCCACGGCCGGGGCACGCCGGCGCCGATCGACGCGCCCAAGCAACTCGTGCTGCGCGGCCTCTACCGCTGCGTGCGCAACCCCATGTACGTCGGCGTGCTGACCGTGATCCTGGGCTGGGTGATCCGCTTCCAGGAGGGGCGCCTGGCCGCCTACGGCCTCACCGTCGCCATCTGCTTCCACCTGTTCATCGTGCTGTACGAAGAGCCCCACCTCACCCGACTCTTCGGCGCGCAATACGAGGAGTATCGTGGGACGGTCGGGCGCTGGCTGCCGCGTCCCCCGCGCAACGCGGGGAGCTGAGCAAGGTGGGCCGCCCGCCGACGCGAGGGGGAGAGACATGTCGGGAACGACGCTGTTCACGGGCGCGGGAGTCTCCCACGCCTACGGCCTTCCGTTGACGCGAGAGATCCTGCCGCGGGTCTGGCGAGGCGGTCATGACGGCACCCTGGGCGACTACCTGCGACGCCTGTTCCCCGGACTGGACGCACTCGTGGAAGGAGACGTCGAGCTGGACGCTGGGCGCTTGTTCCCGCTGATCACCGACGCGCTCTCGCTCGTCGACCACCTGATCGCCAACAACAGCGCGCTCGGCAAGCGGATGAACGGCGAGGAGTTGGCCGAGTTCCGGCTGCTCATGGACCAGGCCATCGCGGAGACGCTCGCCTCCTCGTCTGCAGCCGACGGGACGGGCGAGGATCGAGCCGGGAGTCTCCACGACCTCGCTCGCTGGGCCTTCTCGGGGAACGAGCCCTTCGCGATGGTCTCGACCAACTACGACACCCTGTGTGACTTCGCGCTGCTTAAGGAGGCGCGCCGACGGGGGATCACGGAGCGGATCGACTTCGGCATGAGCTGGCGCGCCGTGCAGAGCGGACACATGGTCCAGCGCCCGGCGAAACCGGGTCTGTCGATCCTCAAGTTGCACGGTTCGCTCAACTGGCTGCGGTGTCCCGCCTGCGACGCCATCTACATCAACCGGGTGGCGGACATCAACGCGCTCGGCTTCCGCCGGGAGATCACGGACGGCAACACGTGTCATTGCGAGTACGCCCCACTGTGTCCGGTGCTCGTGGCGCCCTCGTTCGTGAGGGAGATCCGCAGCCCGGGCTTGCTCTCCATCTGGCAGAGCGCGCTCGAGGTCATGCGCCGGTCACGCCAGTGGATCCTGGCGGGCTACTCCCTGCCGCCCGAGGACTACGCCATTCGCGCGCTGCTCCAGCGGGCCTACAGCAGCCGCGAGCACGACGAGTTGTCCATCACCGTCATCCAACACCGCCCCGACCCGGCCACGGAGTGGCGTTACCGGCTGCTGTTCCCGGAGTGTCGCTTCGTCACCAGTGGCTTCCGTGAGTTCCTGGGGGAACGCTCCCGGACCGTCGGCTGACGCCGTCTCCGCCGCGCTGTCGCTTCCTGACGAGTCGCGGATGACAATGGCCGGGTTGCCGAGCCCCCGGCGAGATCGAGCGAGACACGGAGACGGTGCATGCGCGGAACGCTCCCCTTGCTCGTCTTGGTGGTCCTCGACGCTGCGCGGCCTGGGACCCCCCGGGCGACCGACTCGTGCCCCTACCCCTTGTCCGGCTGCTCCAGGTACGCCAGCGTCGCGCCCACGATGCCGAACGGTGCGAGCACCGGCACCAGGTTGATCGGCAGGCCCACGCCCACCAGGTGCAGCCAGTGGCTGCGGCCCCAGGTGATGCGCTCGGACGCGGCGTAGCGCTTGCGGGCCATGGGCACGTCGGCCAGCGCGTAGCCGGTGAAGAAGAATCCGGCGACGATGAACAGCGGCGCGCCGATGGCGGTGAAGCTGAGCAGGAACAGCACGCCCATCACGATCACCTGGCGCACCACGATGATCAGCGCGGCCAGGGTGGAGCTGAAGATGTCGGGCACGAACTTCGCCCAGGAGCGTTCGAGCTCGGGCTTGTTCAGCGCCATGACCTCGGTCTTCTCGCTGAGCAGGTCGTAGAAGGGGGCATTGACCACGCCGGACACGAGCAGGGTGGTGACCAGCGAGGCCAGGACCACCACTACCAGCATCAGGTTGGGCAGCAGCCACTGGAGCGAGGCGCGCAGCCAGTCCATCCAGCTCCAGAAACCCTCCCAGGGTTGGGTCATGTCGGGCACGAACTGCGCGGCGTGGCCCCAGGACCACCAGCTGATCACGCCGAAGATCGCGGCGTTGAGGACCAGGGGCAGCACCAGCCACTTCCACAGCGCGGGGTGCTTGCCCAGGAAGCCGAAGCCCCGGAAGACGGCCAGGAGGCCGCCCACGAAGCCCGGGCCGCGCTTTCGGGGAGAGCCCCGGGTGTCGCAGCGGGGGCAGGGCAGGGGGGGCTCCCCGGCCGCGGGCAGGTTGCCGCAGCGCCAGCAGCGGGTGCGTTCGGATGCAGGACGGGAGCTCATCTGGCTTGCTATTATGGGCGGCTCGACTTCTCGGTCGAGAAGCCTTGTTCGGCGCACCCGACACGCCCCGCTCAAGACACCGTTCGGGGCCCTGGTCGGGAGACCCGGTCGCCCCGTCCCCGGGCACTCCGGTCCGATCACGACCGGCCCCCGTGCCCACGACACCCCGACCGACAGCCTGAACCGACTGCACCACGACGGCGCCCCGAGCGGCGACGTCACCGATCACAGCGACCCGAGACAGCGACAGATGAGCGACTACCGCGGCGTGGACTACTACGAACTCGACGACCTCCTCACCGAGGAGGAGCGCATGGTGCGCGACACCACGCGCGACTTCGTGTCCGAAGCGATCATGCCCATCATCGGCGAGTGCTACGAAGAGGGCCGCTTCCCGATGGAGATCATCCCGCAGGTGGGTGAGCTCGGGTTGCTCGGTCCCAACCTGCCCGAGGAGTACGGCGGCGCGGGTCTCGGTCCGGTGGCCTACGGCCTGATCATGCAGGAGCTGGAGCGCGGCGACTCGGGCATCCGCTCGTTCGTGTCGGTGCAGGGCTCGCTGGTCATGTGGCCGATCTTCGCGTACGGCAGCGAGGAGCAGAAAGCCAAGTGGCTGCCGGCCATGGCCAAGGGCGAGAAGATCGGTTGCTTCGGCCTGACCGAGCCCGACCACGGGTCGAACCCCGCCGGCATGGTGACGCACGCCAAGCAGGACGGCGGCGACTGGATCATCAACGGCGCCAAGATGTGGATCACCAACGGCACCATCTCCGACGTGGCCGTGGTCTGGGCCCGCACCGACGAGGGCATCCAGGGCTTCCTGGTGGAGAAGGGGACGCCCGGCTTCAGCGCGCCCGAGCAGAAGCGCAAGTACAGCCTGCGCGCGTCGGTGACCAGCGAGCTGGTGTTCGAGGACGTGCGCATTCCCGACGCCAACCGCCTGCCGGGTGTCACCGGCCTCAAGGGGCCGCTCGGCTGCCTGAGCCAGGCGCGCTACGGCATCGCCTGGGGCGGACTCGGCGCCGCCATGGCCTGCTACGACGAGGCGCTCGAGTACACCAAGGGCCGCGAGCAGTTCGGCAAGCCCCTGGCGGGTTTCCAGCTCGTGCAGCAGAAGCTGGCCAACATGGTCACCGAGATCACCAAGGGCCAGTTGCTCGTGTGGCGCCTGGGCAAGCTCAAGGAGGCCGGCAAGGTGCGCCCGCAGCACGTGTCCATGGCCAAGCGCAACAACGTGGGCCGTGCGCTCGAGATCGCCCGGGTGGCCCGGGACATGCTGGGCGCCAACGGCATCACGGCCGAGTACCAGTGCATGCGCCACATGTGCAACCTCGAGTCGGTGAACACCTACGAGGGCACCTACGACATCCACACCCTGATCCTGGGTCAGGACGTCACCGGCATCGCCGCGTTCGCCTGAGCCGGGGCGGAACGCGAGCGGCGCCGACACCGGCAGCGCAGACAAGGAGGTCAGCGACGGCATGGCCGATCGGGCAGCCTTCATCGTGGGTGTGGCCCGCTCGGGCACGTCCCTGTTCGTCTCGCTGCTCGACGACCACCCCGAGCTGAGCGTGCTGCCCTACGAGTCGAAGGTGCTCGACTGGTGCGGCGCAGCCGATCCCGTGAGCGAGCTGCTCGGGAACTCGCGCTACGGCACCCTGTTCCCCGAGGGCACGTCTGAACGGGACCTGCTCGAGAGCGAGATGCGCGCGCACATCCGCGGGCCCACCGACATGCGCACGGCGCTGCTGGGCCTGGTGGCCGGCGTGCGGCGCGCCCGTCCGCCGCGCCCGACCGAGAGCATGTGGGTGGAGAAGACGCCCAAACACCTGCGCAGCGTGCCCCTGATCGCCCGCGCGTTCGGCGCCGACACGCGCTTCGTGTGCATGCTGCGCGACCCGCGCGCCGTGCTCTCCAGTCAGCACAAGCGCTGGGGCCGGGCCGGGACCGTGTCGGTCCGGGCGTTCTGCCGCCGCTGGGCCACGGCCGACGCGCTCACGCGCCAGTTCGAGCAGGAACTCCCGCACTTCCGGGTCTTCCGCTACGAGGACCTGGTGGCCGCCCCCGAGCAGACCATGCGCGCCGCGGCCGAGCACCTGGGCATCGCCTGGAACGACTCGCTGCTCGCGCCGTCCCGGCGGGGCGAGGACTGGGCCGCCAACTCCAGCTTCGGCCGGACCGTGAAGGGCCTCACCACCGACGCCGTGGAGCGCTGGCGCGAGGAGCTGGAGCCGCGTGAGGTGCGCGTCCTGGAGCGGCTGCTGGGCGCGCGCATGGAGCGGCGCGGCTACGCCCCGGACGGCCCCGGCGGCCTGTACTGGCGTCGCGCCTACATGGAGGGGGCCTCCCTGTGGAGCCTGTGGCGCGAGCGGCGCCGTTGGCGGAAGGCGGAAAGCGCGTCGCAGGAGGGCTGAAGCGGCGGGGTGACTGGGGCTACAATCGCCCTGATCGCAGCAGCGATCCCTCGTAACTGGCGGCAAGTCGCCGGCCTCGACGTTCGTCCAAGCAGCCCCGGGCCCACGGCCCCGGGCGGCGCGAACCCGGGGGACACACCGGGGCAGCCACTCGGTCAGGAGCCGGGGGACACGGAGACGCACCCATGAACAATCGCCGCTTGCTCGTTGGCGCCATCGTCATCGTCGTCGCCCTGGTGGGCTGGTTCGTGTTCGGTCTGCTCGAGACCGATGACACGGGGCCCGGCGCCACCGACACCCGCGTGGTCGAGGCGACGCAGCCCGAACTCCCCGACCCGGTGGAGCTGCCGACCAGCGAGCCGGCAGCCGCCGTGCCGATCATGACCGAGACGCCCGACACGCCGCCCATGGGCGACTTCGGCGACGTGCTCTCGAACGCCGATCCGGTCTTCGTGCGCGGCTTCCTGCGCGCCCCGGGCGACGACACCGACCTGACCGACTTCGAGATGACGCTCTACGACCAGAACGGCGACGACGTCGACTGGTCGGAGGTCAACGAGCAGGGCTACTTCGAGATCTACTACGACGGCACGCTGGCCGCCGGATGGGGCGTGGGCAGTTCCGCCAGTGCGGCCGACAGTCACGGCGAGACGCGCACGATCCTGCCCGCGTGGTCGGGGCAGCAGGTGACCCACTCGGCGGGTGAGCCGGCCGTGGAGATCGAACTGCAGGCGTCCTTCGCGCCGCGCCTGTCGGGTCTGGTGATCGACCGCACCACGAACATGCCGGTGGAGGGTGCCGAGGTGTCGGTGGGCTCGGTGCTGTCCGCCTGGGTGATCGAGGAGGACTTCACCGACACCGACGCCAACGGCTTCTACAGCATGGAGCTGCCCGAGATCCCGCCGCGCGACGTGCTCGTGTGGTGCCGCACGTGGGAGCAGCAGTCCACCGTGGTGGGCCCGCTCGATCTGCTCGGCACCGACGACTACAAGCTCGACATCTACCTGGTCGAGTCACGCCCGATCATCGGTCGGGTGGTCGACGCGGCCGGCGCGCCCGTGGGGGACGCCACCGTCACCCTGGGCTCGGACTGGCTCGTGTTCGAGGACGACCACGACTGGGAGTTCACCGAGGACGACGGCAGCTTCGAGATCGATCCGCTCGACGTGCCGCTCGAAGGCGCCTGGCTGCACGTGGAGACCTACGACAACGCACCGACGGTGTACCCGATCAGCCCGCCGATCAGCGGCCCGATCGAGATCCGCGTGGGCGACGCCGCCAGCCTGCGCGGCATCGTGCGCGACGCCGAGGGCAACCCCGTCGACGGCGCCGACATCATGGTCGTCTTCTACCGGGGCTGGCTGGGCCTGGAGAACGGCGTCTACGACAACGACTGGAGCGACGAGGACGGGACGTTCGAGTTCAGCCTCGAGACCGCCCCGCCCTCCGAGTCGATGCTCGTCGTCGAGTCGGAGGACTACCGTCCCTTCTCCGCCCCGCTGCCCAGCGTCTCCAAGTACGACGCCGCCAGCAACACCTGGGTGGTCGAGGTGACGTTGAAGGCGAACAACTGAACGCCAGCGAGCGCGTGAGTTGTCTCACGCGCCCGCTCGTACGACGTCGGTCTGTTGCTGACGGCTGCTACTTCAGCTTCAGCTTCAGCTTGTAGCGACCGCCTTCGCCGCCGGGGTTGGCGATGGTGACGGTGTACGTGCCGCCGTTCACGACCTCGATGTTCTTCTGGGCGATCTTCGTTCCCGTGGGTGCAACAACGGCGTCCTTGGTGTAGGTGAAGTCGCCGGGGCCGTCGTCGAAGGCGAAGTCCACCTGCGTGGCGTCCTTCTTGTCACCCGTGACGGTGATCGAGATCTTCTGCTCGGGGGCCATCTCGATCGAGAACACGTGCTCGTCGATGCTGCCCAGGAACTCGCTGGCGAAGTTGGCGGCGAGGCCCTTCTCGAGGTTGTCGAAGGTGTAGATCGTGTCGGGGCGCGTGCCGCTGATGCCGTGGGCCAGGAAGGCGCCCAGGGTGCGGGTGGCGTTCTTCAGGCCCTTCTTGCCCAGGTTGTCGACCTGGTGGTCGAGCATGGCCTCGAGGCACTCGTAGAAGAACACGTGGTAGGCGTCGTCCGCGTTGTCCGTGTCGACCACCGGGAAGCCCACCTCGGCGGCGCTCTGGGGCCAGTCGGCCATGGTCTCGAACACGAGCCGGTCGGCGCTCTTCTGCTTGATCGCCTGGCGCGTGCGCCACAGGGCCGCGCCGAAGATCGCGCCGGCCTCGTGCTCCTCGGGCAGGTCGGTGGTGAAGCCCAGGATGTCGAACAGGTTGTCCGTCATCGTGCGCTCGTTCTCGAGGTGACGCAGGCTGTCGCCCTCGAGGCCCACCAGATCGGCGGCCGAGTGCTGCATGAACACCGGGCCCACGGCGGGTTCCTTCAGGAACGAGCCGGCGGCGAAGTCGGCGATGGCTTCGTTGACGGCGCGCGGCGGCGTGTCGAGTTCGTCCTGACCCAGGATGACGCCTTCCTGGTCCACCACGCCGTGGGTGTACTCGTGGCACACGATCGTGGGATCGCGCGACATGTCGTCCATCTGGTCGCCGGTGATGTTGTCGAAGTCACCGAACACGAAGTAGCCGGCGGGGTAGCCGTCCGGGCCGTCGAGATCGAGCGGCGAGTAGAAGGCGTTGGCGAAACCCAGGCCGCCGTCGTCGAAGTTGGCCAGGGCGGGCATGGCGTAGTCGGCGCCGAAGTCACCGAGCAGCTTGGAGAAGAAGCCGCCCATGCGGTCGAGCCAGTAGTAGGTGTTGACGTGGTCGAAGACCTCGCTCTCGAGGATCACGCCGCCCAGCACCTGCTCGCTGTCGTCGGCGCTGCTGAAGTCGTGCAGCGCGCTCACGATGAAGATGCCGTCGGCGTTGAAGACCTGCGAGTAGCGACCGGTGAGCATGCCGTCGTCGGCCACGCCGGGGATGATCGTCTCGACGATCAGGTTCTTCAGGCTGGAGCCGGTGTCCTTCTCGGCCCGGGCGTTCTTGACCGTGCGGTAGACCAGGCCCTTGCCCTTGCCGGTCTTGAAGTCGGTCGTGACGCCGTCCCACTGGAACGCGCCGGCGCCCGTCTCGCGCTGGATGAAGCTGCGCACGATGCCGCCGGTGTAGGCGTCGATCTCGATCACCCACGGCGTCATGCCCGAACGGGTGACGACTTCCACACGGTGCAGCAGGCGCGGGCCGCCGGCGCTGATGCGCGCCACGGGGTGCACCATGGGCGCGCCCATGAACTCGTCGGGCGCATGGCCCATGGCGGCCAGGGCCGTCTCGGCCATGTCGCGCGCGCTGTCGGCGCCGACCGTCGGAGCGGCCAGCTCGGCGGCGTCGGCGGACACGACGCCGTGGATCAGCTCGGCGTTGCCCGCCGCGTCGAGGCGCAGGCTCAGGCCGTGGCCCATGACCTCGTGGCCGTGGACCAGTTGCGGCAGGCGCACGCGCTGGGCGCCGCCTTCCGTGTGGTTGCGCAGCACGTCCGCCGCGCCCAGCTCGACGCCGTCACGCACGCCGAACAGCGGCGCGAGGCGAGCCTCGAAGTCGGCCATGCGCTGGGCCAGGTCGGCGCCTTGCAGCGTCACCCGGCCGGCCACCCGGTTCAGGTCGCCCGAGCCGTCCCGGGCCAGATCGACCCGCAAGCCGTCCAGGTCACCCACGGCATCCCGCAGCAGCTGCTCCGGGGCGGGTTGCAGGGATCCACCACGCACGGTCTGCCCGAAGGCGGTCGGGGCGGCGAGGGCGAGAACAAGGGAAACGGCCAGGATCGGGCGTCGATGCACGGGTTTGCTCCAGGTGGTGCCGAACACGTCCCTTTCGGCCACCGAGCGCCGTGGAGTTGAGGCCCGGCGTCGCGCTCTCCGCACAGTCCGCCCCGACGGCGGGGCGAGCGGCGCGTGGCCCCGTCTGCCCCGCCGGCTGTTCTGGGCCCTCACGAGCCTGGAGCTGCTGCTCCACGCCATGGGCGTCGGCCGCCACGCACACGCGTGGGCGCCCGTCCACGTCGTTGGACCGGGGCATCGAGGAGCTGGTGTACTACACCGAGACCAGCAGGCCCCACCCGCGCAGGCTCAGGGCGTCGCGCGCCGCGACCAAGGAGACGATGTGATGTCGGACGAGAACCGCGTGGCCCTCGTGACCGGAACCAGTTCGGGCTTCGGACGCCTCACGACCGAGACGCTGGCCGCCGACGGCTTCACCGTGTTCGCCACCATGCGCGACGTCGAGGGCAGCGACGCCCGCTCGGCCAGGGACCTGGAGCAGGCGGCCCGGGCGGCCGGCCGCGACGTGCACGTGCTGGAGCTCGACGTGACCGACGACGACTCCGTGGTCCGGGCCGTGGAGGCCGTGAAGGCGCGCGCCGCCTCCCTGGATCTGGTGGTGAACAACGCCGGGCAGGCGTTCTGCGGGCCGGTCGAGGCCTACGCCATCGACGAGCTGCAACGCCAGTTCGACGTGAACGTCTACGGACCGATGCGCGTGGCGCGGGCGGTCCTCCCGACCATGCGCGCTCAGGGTCGCGGCCTGATCGTGAACATCAGTTCGGTTGCGGGCCGCATGGCCTTGCCCGGCTTGGGCGTGTACTGCGCGAGCAAGTTCGCCCTCGAGGCCCTGTGCGAGACGCTGCGCTACGAGGCCTCGCTGTTCGGCGTGGACTCCGTGCTCGTGGAGCCAGGAGCCTTCAACACGGCGATCTTCAGCCGCCTCGCGAAGCCCGCCGATGTCGCACGGGCCTCTGCCTACGGTCCCTTGGCGCACTCCGGAGAGGCGCTCGCCGAATTGGTCGGCAAGTACTTCGAGAGCGGCGGGGGCAACCCCCAGGACGTGGCCGACGTCATCCTGGGCCTGGCCAACACCCCTCACGGCGAGCGCCCCACGCGCACCGTCGTGGGCGCCGACGTCGCCGCCGTGAAGGACCTCAATCGCGAGGCGGCCACGGCGCAGCGTGCCGTCTTCGAGGCCTTCGACTACGGCGACTTCGCGCCGCTCATCGCCTGAGCGCCTGATCAGCTCGTGGTCGACCGCGCATCCCGCCGCGCGTCCGGCCACCGATCCACCGGACGTGCCGTCCTAACGCCCGGTGTCGCCAGCCAGCTCCGCGTACACGGCCAGGGTCTCCCGGGCCACGCGGTCCCAGGTGAAGTGCTCGGCCACGCGGCGCGGGCCGTCGCTGGCGAAGCGGGCGCGCAGGATGTCGTCGACGGCCAGGCGGTGCAGGGCGTTGGCGAAGTCGTCGACGTCGGTGGGGTCGAACAGCAGGCCGCAGTTCCCCAGGGTCTCGGCCAGGGCGCCGCGGTTGCTGGAGACGACGGGCACGCCGCAGGCCTGGGCCTCGATCACCGGCAGGCCGAAGCCCTCGTGCATGGACGAGCAGGCGTAGATCGACGCGCCCGACAACAGCGGCACGAGGTCCTCGTCCGGGATCCAGCCCGGCAGCACGACGCGAGCCGGGTCGAGGCCGGCGGCCAGCGCCTCGGCGCGCACCGTGTCGGCGTGCTCCTCCTTGGTGCCGCCGATCACGAGCAGCCAGTCGCTGGGCAACTCGGCCCGGGCGAAGGCGGTCAGCAGGCCGAGCTGGTTCTTGCGCCGGCCGAAGGGGCCCAGGGTCAGCACGTAGGGGCGCTCGCCCAGGCCGTGGCGCTCGGCGGCCGCGGCGATCAGCTCGTCCCCCGGCCGCTTGAACTGATCGGTGTCGACGGCGAGCAGCACGGGGCGCAGGCGTTCGTGTTCGACGCCCAGGATCTCGTGGGCGGCATCGGCGCCCTGCTGGGCGAGCGTGAGGATGCGATCGGCGCGCGGCACGGTCTGGCGGATGCGCGCCTGGCGCTTCTCACGCCACGCGGGTTTGGCCAGCTCCGGGAACTCGAACACGTTCAGGTCGTAGAGCGTGATCACCTTCGGGAACGCCCGGGTGCGCGGCAAGCGCACGCCGATGCTGTGGAACACGTCCACGCCGCCGAAGGTCAGGCCGGCCAGCGGGTCGAACAGCAGCTTGCGCGGTGCATCGGGCAGCAGCCCGTCGATCAGCTTGCGCGCCGTCCAGCGGTGCGACCGGACGCCCAGCACGAACTCGTGTTCGGGCGCCACGCGCCCCATGGCCGTGAGCAGGTTCCAGCCGTAACCGGCGATGCCGCCCCGTCGCTCCTTGCAGCAGGAGCTGACGTCCACGGCGATCCTCAGCGCGCCTACTCCGGGTCTCCGCCCGTTTTCTTCACGTAGGCCATGCGCAGGTTGGTGAGCACGCCGCGCATGTACTGGTCCTCGTCGGCGCTGCGGTTGCCCGCGGTCTTCTCCTCGAGCATGACCAGCGTGTCGATGATGAAGCGCGCCGCCTGCAGGTCGACCTCGCGGTTGCCGGTCATCGGGTTCTCGGCCTCGCCGAGCGCCATGCTCACCTGGGATGCGAGGTGGAACAGGTGCATCGAGAGCGTGGGCGTGGGCAACTCGCGCGCCTCAGCTTCGTCACCTGCCTGCTGGGGATCGGTGTCGCCGCCGGCCTCCGGCGTGGCCTCGTCCGCCGCCTCGGCGTTCGGGTCGGCATCAGGGGGTGGTGTCATCGTTGTTCTCCTTCGCGCGCGGTGTAGCCCACGGGCCGGGCCACCGGGCGCGGTGCCGGCGCGCTGTCGGGCTGCGTGGCCTCCTCGGCCACTGCCGCCACGAAGTCGCGGAACAGCGGGTGCGCGACCGTGGGCTTGCTGCGGAACTCGGGGTGGTACTGCACCGCCACGAACCACGGGTGGTCGGGGATCTCCACGATCTCCACCAGGTTCTTGTCGACGCTCACGCCGGTGAAGGCCATGCCCTTGGCCTCGAGTCGATCGCGGTACACGTTGTTGAACTCGTAGCGGTGCCGGTGGCGCTCGGAGACCTCGTCGGCCTCGTACGCGGCGCGCGCCCGGCCCGGCAGCAACTTGCAGCGCTGGGCTCCGAGGCGCATGGTCCCGCCCATGTCGGTGATCTGCAGTTGCTCGTCGAGCATGCAGATCACCGGGTGCGGCGTGGCGCTGTCGATCTCGGTGCTGTTGGCGCCCTCCAGCCCGCACACGTTGCGCGCGAACTCGATCACGGCCATGTGCATGCCGTAACACAGTCCGAGGTAGGGGATGCGGTTCTCGCGCGCGTACTGCACGGCCGCCACCTTGCCCTCGCAACCCCGGCCGCCGAAGCCGCCCGGCACCAGGATGCCGTGCACGCCGCGGAGCACCTCGTCGACGTTGTCTTCGGTCAGGTCGTCCGACGACACCTTGCGCAACTTGATGCGCACGCCGTTGGCGATGCCCGCGTGGGCCATCGACTCGTAGATCGACTTGTACGCGTCGTGCAGTTCCATGTACTTGCCGGCCACGGCGATCTCGACCTCGCGGTCGGTGGCCAGCACGGTCTTCAGGATGCCTTCCCACGCGGTCAGGTCGGGCTCGGGCAACGTCAGGCCCAGGTGTTCGCCGATGAGCTGGTGCAGGCCCTCGCGCTTGAGCATCAGCGGCAGTTCGTAGATCGAGTGATCCACGTCCTGCTCCTCGATCACCGCTTCGGGGCGCACGTTGCAGAAGAGCGAGATCTTGCGCCGCATCTCGTCCGTCATGGGCTTCTCGGTGCGGCACACGAGGATGTCCGGCTGGATGCCGATCTCGCGCAGGCGCCCGACCGACTGCTGCGTCGGCTTGGTCTTCAACTCGCCGCTGGCCGACAGGTACACGAGCAGCGTGAGGTGCAGGAACAGGCAGTCACCCGCGGGTTGCTCGAGGCTGTACTGACGGATGGCCTCGAGGAACGGCAGGCTCTCGATGTCGCCTACCGTGCCGCCGATCTCGGTGATGACCACGTCGACGCCGTCGACCGAGAGGCGATCGATGGCCGCCTTGATCTCGTCGGTGATGTGCGGGATGACCTGCACCGTCTGACCCAGGTAGTCGCCGGCGCGCTCCTTGCTGATCACGGAGCTGTAGATCTTGCCGGTGGTGTAGTTGCAGTCGGCCGTGAGCGGCGCGGAGGTGAAACGCTCGTAGTGGCCCAGGTCGAGGTCCATCTCCGAACCGTCGTCGAGCACGTAGACCTCGCCGTGCTGGTACGGGTTCATCGTGCCCGGGTCGACGTTGATGTACGGGTCGAGCTTCTGCATGCGCACGCGCAGGCCGCAGTTCTCGAGGATGCAGCCGATGCTCGCGGCGGTCAGGCCCTTCCCCAGTGACGAGACCACGCCGCCGGTGACGAAGATGTGCTTGGTCATGCGGTGCGTGTTCCCGTTGTTGCCTGCGATGGGCCCGAGTCGGGGGTCGCCTTCATCCGTTGCAGGAAGCGAGCGTAGTCCTCGGGCGTGTCGATTCCCAGGGCATCGTGATGGGTCAGCTCGACGGCGACGCGCATGCCCATGGCCAGCGCGCGCAGTTGCTCCAGTCGTTCGGCGCGTTCGATCGGGGCGGGGGGGGCCGCGGCGAAGCGCAGCAGGGCGTCACCGCGCCAGGCGTACACGCCCACGTGCAGGTAGGCGCCGAGCAATGCGACGTCGGCCGGTGCCCCGCTCGTGGCGGAGGCGGCAGCCGCGGCCGCGCGTTCCGGATCCTCGAGTCCGTAAGGCAGCGGACGGCGTGAGAAGTACAGGGCGTGGCCGCCGTCGTCGATCACGACCTTGACCGCGTTGGGATCGAGGTAGAGCGCCTGTTCGTCGGCGCGCAGCGGGCGGGCGAGCGTGGCCAGTTCGTCGCCGCCGGACACCAGCCGGTGCACGAGACGGTCGAGGTCGCCCGGGTCCACTTCGGGTTCGTCGCCCTGCACGTTGAGCACCATGTCGAAACCGCGTCGGGCGGCCACCTCGGCCACCCGGTCACTGCCCGACGGATGGCCGGGGTCGGTCAACTCCACGTCGGCCCCGAAGCCCCGGGCGACGTCGGCGATGCGTTCGTCGTCCGTGGCGACCACCACCGGGTCGAGCGTCGTCGCGCGGCTGACCTGTTCCCACACGTGTTGCACCAGCGTCTTGCCCGTCTCGGCGAGCAGCGGCTTGCCGGGCAGGCGTGTGGAGGCGTAGCGAACCGGCAGGACGGCGGCAGCCCGGACCCGGGCCGTCAACGACGCACCTCGACCCCGTCCTGGCCCTCGAAGATGCGCCGGCCCAGCGGGTTGTCCATGTGCTGCAGGCCGCTCGACTTCTGATACAGGGCGTCCACGGCGAATTTCATCTGGATGAACGCCGCGAGCTGTTCACCGCCGTCGCCGCGCCCGTCCGCCAGGGTGAACACCCGGCTCGTGCCGTTGCGCGAGACGTGCACCACGCCGCGCTCGCCGGCGCGGCTCATGGCCGACAACCAGCTGCTGCTCTCGGAGCTGCCCGGCGGCTCGCCCGGAACGGCGAAACGGGAGAAGCCGGCGCTGTCCAGCTTGCCGAGCAGTTCCCCCAGGGCTTCCTCGGGCACGAGCTTGAGCTGCGCCGTATTGCGTAGCCGCGAGTAGGCATCGCCCAGGTCGGGGTGGGTCTGGTTGGCGAGTTCCAGTGCGACCCGGCTGTGGGCGTCGTACAATCCCACCCGGACCCGGCTGCCTTCGGGGACCCGATCACCACCCAGGGCCGAGCACCCGGTGATCAGGACTGCGAGCGCGAGCGCCCATGCGAGGGTCCCACCCAGTGCCCCGATCGGGAGCGGGCGACGTGAGCTGCTTGCAGAGAGAACGCGTGACACGAACGGCTCCGGTGATGTCGACGCTCCCCGGCGCGAAGGCACGGTTCGGGCTGTCTGCGGGCGCACTCGTCAAGCGCGCTCAGACCAGCACGAGGGAGGGGGCTCGTCGTGGGCGAGGTCGAGGCTAGGAAACCCCCCGAAACAGTGTCAAGCAGCCCCGCCGGACGTGCGCAGCGTTATGCGCGGGGCGAGCTGATCCGGGAGGACCTGACGCCGTTTCCCGCCGAATCGCTCAAGGACGAGGGCGATGGCGCGGCCACGGTGCTCAAGTACCACCTGCCCGAGGGGCCGGTGGTGTTCAAGGAATGGCCGGCCCGGCAGTCGGGGCGGGTGCTGCGCTGGTGGGGGCGCCTACTCCTGAGGCGCGAGGCGGCGCACTATCGACTGCTCCAGGGAGTCCCCGGGATCCCCCGTCTGCTGGGCGAGATCGAGGGGGGAGGCTTCGTGCTCGAGTTCATCGAGGCGCTCCCGATCAAGCGCAGCCTGCCCAGGGACCAGTTGGAGCGGGGCCTGGACAGCTTCGAGGCGGTGATGGACGCGATCCACGAGCGGGGCTTCGTCCACCTGGACCTGCACCAACGCCTCAACACCCTGGTGGACGCCGACGGCCAGACGTGGCTGATCGACCTCGGCCAGGGTGCCGACTGCTCGCGCGGGCTGGTGCGGCGCGCACTGTTTCCCTTCATGTGCAGGGTGGATCGGCGCGCTGTGCTCAAATTCCGGGCGCGATACGCCCCCCAGACCCTCCCGTCAGACGACCGGGAGCGCCTCGTGGCGGCTCACGGGCAGCGGCGCAATCGCAAGGGGCTGGCGCTGTTGCGCAAGGCGGTGCGGCGCATGTTCGTGAACGAGAGCTGACGAACACGCCCCGGGACGCGGCACGTCGTCGTCGCGTCGCGCGTCCGGACACGTCTCCCTGCTCGCGCAACGTTGGCGGTCGGTGGGAAAGCGGGGGGCCGACGGTGGGCAAGTCGGTGATCCGGCAACACGACTCCGCACAGTGGTCGAGACGCGCCGAGCTTGCGTTGGTGCTCGGGACATTGGCGGGTTTCCCTTTTGAATCCCGCACTTGAGCGTCCTACGATTCGCCACGGTGGTTTGAACGATCCTGTGGGAGGGTCTGCCTTGAGCGGCATGGGCTCTGTGGAACGTGTCCTCGTTCTAGGGATCCTCGCGGTCATCGTCGCGATCCTTGGGATCGCGGGATGGAGTGCGACAGGATCAGGTGATGCATCTCTCGACCCCGCGGCCGATGGCGGCGCGGCGGTCGAGGGTGCGCATCCGTCTGGAACGCGGCCGAAGTCTCTGGCGATCGACGCTGCCGATCCTCCGGCAATCGATGCGCTGGACAAGAAGCGCGAGCTGACGGCGGCGGCGAAGCAACGCCAGCAGCAGATGGCGCGCAACCTCGGCAACGGGCCTCGTGGCCAGAACGACCCGGCCGGTCGTGTGCCCGACACCGATCCCGCGGCCGTCACCGACGGCGCGGCGACCGGCAAGGCGCTCGCTGCCGGCGTCCCCGCTGGAGCGGACGTCGCCCAGGCCGGGCAGGCGGACGGCCCCAAGCCCCAGCAGAAGGGCCTGGCCGGCCCCCAGGGGCCTGACGCAGGCGTTGCGGCGGCGGCCGAGCCGACCCAGCCCAAGGCGGCCGATGGGGGCGAAGTGCCCCCGCTGCGCCGCAACGGCCACGGCAAGCCGCAAGGGCCGGGCCGGGCCCAGCAGGCGAAGGCCGCGAAGTACGAGGTCCAGGAAGGCGACACGATCTGGCGCATCGTGCGCAACGAGTACGGCGACGGCGACGTGCAGCGCATGATCGACCTGGTGCTGCAAGCCAACCCGCACGTCAACGCCGACCTGATCATCCCGGGCATGGTGCTCGTGCTGCCTCAGCAGTTGCCCCAGGGCGTGGTCACTCCGTCGCCGGAGAAGCGTGTGGCGGAGGCGGCCGGCAAGGGTGCCGCCAAGCCCCGTCTGTACGAGGTGCAGGAAGGCGACACGCTCTCGAGCATCGCCGCCAAGCAACTCGGCAGCTCGGGCCGGTGGAGCGAGATCTACGAGCTCAACCGGCAGACGATCCACGATCCGGACCACGTCTACACCGGCATGAA
>JAJDEQ010000203.1 GCA_029259695.1 Planctomycetota bacterium | reverse complement strand
ACGGCGCGGTGCTCGACGCCTTCGGCCTCGCCGCGCTCGCCACCGCCGTGGCGATCCAGTTGAGCGGCATGACACTCGTGCCCGCCTGGGCCGCCCTGGGCGTCGCGCTGGTCGCCGTCGGACGGCAGCGCGCGTCGGCGGTGTTCACCTGGGGCGGGCTGATCTTCATCCTGCTCGCGATCCTGCACGGCATGGACGCCGCCCCGCAGGCCTACCGCACGCCGTTCGTCCCGTTCCTGCGGCTCGAGTTCCTGTCACTGCTGTCGCCGGTGGTGGCCCTGCTGATCGTCTCGCGCCTGCTGAAGGACGCGCACCCGGCGGGCCTCGAAGGCAGCGTGTTCGCCACCCTGGGCCTGTGGCTGGCGACGCCGCTGATCGGCACCGAGCTCATGCGTCATTTCAGCGTGGATGCCGACCGCTACCGCTCGGCGGCGCTCGAGTTCGGGTACGCAGCCGCCGTGACCGGTCTGAGCCTGTACGCCGTGGCGGTCGCGCGGCTGGCGCCCGAGGGACGGGGAGCCTTGTCACGACGCATGCCGGCCTGGCTGGTGCCCCTCGTCGGCGCCCTCACGGTGGGCTTCATGCTGATCGTCGACGGCCACCGCAGCAGCTTCCTGTTGGCCTTCAATCCGCTCTTCGCCGCGGGGCTCGCGGCGGCGGCAGCGGCGGCGATCATCGGCGCTTCACGCCAAGGCGCCCTGGGGACCGCGGCGCGGGTGGCGGCAGCGGTGTTCCTGTTGGCCCTGATCACGGGCGAACTCCGGGCCTGGGGCCGCCTCGGTCCGATCGGCGACGGCACCCGGGCCGAGGCGCTCTTCCGCGCCCAGGTCTGGACCTCGGCGGCCTGGGCCCTGTACGCCGCGGCACTGGTGGCGCTCGGCTTCATGCGCAGCCGACCCGAGTTGCGCTGGGCCGGGCTGAGCGTGTTCCTGCTGACGATCGTGAAGGTCTTCCTCAACGACATGGCGCAGCTCGACACGGTCTACCGCATCGGTTCCTTCCTGGCACTGGGTGTGCTGCTGGTCGCCGCATCGTTCCTCTACCAGCGGGTCCGCGCGCCCCCCTCCCAGAACACCGGATCCGACGCGCAAGACAGCCCCCACGGGAACCGATAGGGAGGGGCCCGACTCCTCGACGACTCGTGTCCCGCGTCGCCGGGCCCGTCGAACGAGCGGCCCGCGAGGCAATGCGTGCATCCCAAGACCGACGACACCCTGGATCTGTTCATCATCGGCGGCGGCATCAACGGCACGGGCATCGCTCGGGACGCCGCAGGACGCGGACTCTCGGTGGCGCTGTGCGAACAGCACGATCTGGCCGGCGCGATCTCGTCCGCCTCGAGCAAGTTGATCCACGGTGGCATGTGCTCCCTCGAGTTGGGTGCGTTCCGCACGCTGCGCGAGTCGCTGACCGAGCGGGAACTGCTGCTCGCCGCCGCGCCCCACCTGGTCACGCCCTTGCGCTTCGCCGTGCCGCTGCCCCTGGCCGGGGGCAGTCCGTGGAAGGCCCGCGCCGGCCTGTTCCTGTACGACCGGTTGGGCGGACAGTCGGTCCTGCCGCGCAGCGAAACCGTGGCGCTGCGCCGGCACGCCCTGGGCGAGGGCTTGCGTCCCG
Organism: Planctomycetota bacterium; assembly: GCA_029259695.1. GTDB lineage: Bacteria > Planctomycetota > B15-G4 > B15-G4 > B15-G4 > OFTM49. Next base: position 36,713 of record JAJDEQ010000203.1, on the reverse strand, counting down.
AGTTCGACAAGGGCTTCGCCTACTCCGACTGCTGGGTCGACGACGGACGACTGGTCGTGCTCAACGCCCTCGCCGCCGAGGAGAAGGGTGCCACGATCTGGACCCGCACCCGGTGTGTGGCGGCCCGCCGTGAAGGCGAGCGCTGGCGCCTGCTGCTGCGTTCGATGCCGATCGCCGGGGAAGAGACCGGCCCCCTGGACAGCGAACCGCACGAAGGTCGCGACCGGGTGGTGTACGCCCGCGCGCTGGTGAATGCCGCCGGTCCCTGGGCGCGACAGTTCCTGGGCGACGTGGCCGGCGTCCTCGCCAAACCCGGTCTGCGCCTGGTCAAGGGCAACAACATCGTCGTGCCCCGCGTACATCCCGGCGATCACGCGTTCCTGCTCCAGCCGCCGGACGGTCGCCCGGTGTTCGTGCTGCCGTTCGAAGAGCGCTTCTCGATCATCGGCACAACCGAGGTGAACGTCTCGCTGGAGGACGTCCCGACCCCGGGCACGGGGCCGATCCCGGTGGACAAGGAAGAGGTGGACTACCTCACGCGCGTGGCGACGGACTTCCTCGACCGCAGCCTGTTCCCCGCGGACGTGGTCTGGAGCTACGCCGGCGTGCGCCCGCTGTACGCCGACGAGTCAGCGCAGCCCGCGGCGACCACCCGGGACCACGTGCTGCACGTCGACGACGACGGTGGACACGGACCGCTGCTCACGGTCTTCGGCGGCAAGCTCACCACCCACCGGCGCCTGTCGGAGCGCGCCGTCGAGCGCCTGCGCTCCGTCTTCCCCCGCATGGGCCCGAACTGGACGGCGCACGCCAGGCTCCCGGGCGGCGACCTGCCCCAGGACGCCGAGCGCTACCAACGCGAGCTGGCCCGGGCCTACCCCAATCTGCCGCCACTCGGCGTCACCCCGCTGTTCGCGCGGCACGGCACCCGCACCCGCCAGGTGCTCGGCGACGCGCGCACACCCGACGACCTCGGTCGCCGCTTCGGTGGACGGGAAGGCCGCCCGGCGTTGTTCGAGCGGGAGATCGCCTGGTTCTGCGAGCGTGAGTGGGCGCGCACGGCCGAGGACGTCCTGTGGCGTCGCACGAAGATGGGCCTGCACCTCTCGCCCGCCGAACGCGAAGCCGTCGCCGAGTGCACCGGCTTCTACGTCGGCCGCGACGCCCCCACCCTGCTCGCGCGCTGAACGCGGAACGGGGCTCGCGGAACGGCCACCGCTGTCACCGGCGCGACGCGGCTGACGGGCCGTGTCCCGGGTGGTCGGCCGCTCAGGCCGCCGGGACCGCCGAGCCGGCGATCCAACCCGGGTCGTCGCTGAAGACGGCCGTGACCCCCGCCTCGAACAGGGCGCGGGCGCGGTCGGGCGAGTTGACCGTGAAGGCGCAGGCCCACAGGCCGTGAGCGGTGATGCGCTCGATCGTCTCCCGGTCGAGCTGCTCGTGCGCCACGTGCAAGCCCGACACCCCCAGCGCGACGGCCCGTTGGGGCCAGTCCGCCGGGAGCGACTCGAGCACCAGGGCGCGCGGCAGGCGCGGGGCGACCTCGGCGACCGCGCTCAGGATGCGCTCGTCCTCCGACGAGAGCAGGGGTGTGGGAAGGTGAGGGGGCCACCGCGCTGACATGACCAGCGCGGCGGCCCGACCCGTCTCCTTCTCACGTCCCGGGGTGGGCTTGATCTCGACGTTGACGCCGAGCTGCCGCTCCGCCAGGAAATCGATCGCTGCTTGCAGGGTGGGAACGCGTTCGCCGGTGAACTGCGCGCCGAACCAGGCGCCCGCGTCGAGGCGGGACACGTCGGCCAGCGACATGTCCACCAGCCGTCCGCTGCCGTCCGTGGTTCGCTCGACGGTCTGGTCGTGCATCAGCACGAGCTGCCCGTCGGCCGTCGGGCGCACGTCGAACTCGACCCATGCGGCGCCGTGTTCGGCAGCCGCGCGCATGCCTGCCAAGGTGTTCTCGGGCGCTCGACTCGCGGCGCCGCGGTGCCCGATGACGCGGGGCAACTCCGGCAGGCGACGAGGACGCTCGAGGTGCATACCTTGAGACTAGTCCGCACTCGCGAGACGTGCCGGGAGTTTCTCCGGCGCGCTCGACGTGCCCTACGGTTCGGCAAGGCTCCGCGCTCCCGAAACGGTACCGTGGCCCCATGTCGCCCTGGCGCCGAGAACTGAGAGCCCAGGCTCGACTGGCCCTGCCGATCGTGGTGGTCCAGGTGGGCTTGATGGCCATGGGCGTGGTCGACTCGCTGATGGTCGGCCGCTTCGGCGCGACCGACCTGGCGGGGGTCGCGCTGGGTCACTTCTACACGTTCTTCCTGACGTCATTCGGCATGGGCGTGCTGATGGGGCTCGACCCCGTGGTGGCCCAGGCCTTCGGCGCCCGGGACGACGCGGCCATCGCCCAGGGGCTGCAGCGCGGGATCGTGATGTCGGTGCTGCTCAGCCTGCCGATCACCGTGCTGATCGCCTTCACCGAGCCGGTGCTGCGCGCCTTCGAGCAACCGGCCGACGTGATCCCCGTCGGCACCGACTACGCGCTCGTGTCGATCCTCGGCGTGCTCCCGTTCCTGCTCTTCATCGTCGTGCGCCAGACGCTCCAGGGCATGCACCGGGTGCGCGACATCGTGGTCGTCACGCTGGCCGCCAACGTGCTCAACGTCCTGCTCAACTGGGCGCTGGTGTTCGGCCACGCCGGCGCGCCGCGGCTGGGTGCGGTGGGCAGCGCCTGGGCCACCGTGCTGTGTCGCTGGGCGATGTTCTTCGCGCTGCTGGCCACCGCCTGGCCTGCCCTGCGCCCGTACCTGCGCCCGTGGCTGCCGGGGGCACTCGCGCGACGACCGTTGGGACGCATGCTGCATCTGGGCGCGCCGATCGGGCTGCAGTTCATGCTGGAGTTCGGCGCCTTCGCGGCCATCGGCCTGCTGATGGGCAAGTTGGGCAGCGACGAGCTGGCCGGGCATCAGGTCACCATCAACCTGGCGTCCCTGGCGTTCATGGTGCCGTTGGGCATCTCGGCCGCCGCGGCCGTGCGCGTGGGACACGGGATCGGCCAGGGGGACCCCGGGGCCGTGCGCCGCGCGGCGGTCATCGCGCTCGCGGGCGGGGCCGGCTTCATGTGCCTGTCGGCCGCCGCCCTGCTGACGTGGCCCGAAGCCCTGGCGCGCCTGTACGTCCCGGACCAGCCCTCCACCCTGCTCGTCGCCACGGCGCTGATCCCGATCGCGGGCGCCTTCCAGGTCTTCGACGGCACGCAGGTCGTGGCCAGCGGCGTGCTGCGCGGATCGGGCGACACGCTCTGGCCCATGCTCGTGCACATCACCGGGTTCTGGGTGCTCGGGGTGCCCATCGCCTGGTGGCTCACATTCGAGCGCGGCCACGTACCCACCGGCCCCTGGTGGGGCATGGTCGTGGCGCTCGGTGCGGTGGCCCTGGCGATGCTCCTGCGCGTCCGCCACCGCTTTCGGCAGGCCATCGCACGCACGCGCATCGACCAGCCCGGGCCCCACGAGACCCGGGCTCCGACGGTGCCCTAACAGCCTTTGCGGAAAGTGCTCCAGCGCCGGGGATCCCGTCGGACCCGCCCCCCATGCCCCGGCCACGAGCGGGCCAGACCCGATTCCCACTGGAGCAAGCTGCCTGCTCGGGGGACACTGGGGCCATGACGTCCCCCCCCGACGCGAGCCCCCCGCGCGACGGCACCGATCCGCCGGACGAGAATGCCTCGCCCGACCCGGCCCGGCTGACCCAGACCCTGGTCCTGATCCACGAGGCCCAGGACGGCAGCGAGGACGCGCTCAACACACTGCTCGCCCGCTACTACGAGCGCGTGCGGCGCATCGTGCGCCTGCGCCTCGGCACGCGCCTGCGCTCACGCCTCGACTCCGGCGACATCCTGCAGGAGACCTTCATCGCAGCGGTGAGCGGCTTCGAGCGCTTCGAGGTGAAGAACGAATCGAGCCTGATCAACTGGCTGTCGAAGATCGCCGAGCGCCAGATCCTCGCGGCGGCCGACCACCACTCGGCGCAGAAACGGGACGCGGCCCGAGAGATCCCGCTGCTCGTGTCGGATGAGAGCGGGCGCATCGGCCTCGACCCGGCGGCTTCGGGCGTCGGACCGCTCGACCAGTTGTCCCAGGGTGAGCAGTCGGCGCAACTCGAGAAGTGCATCGAGCAGCTCGAGGAGCAGTACCGCGAGCTGATCATCATGCGCAACTACGCGGGCGCCTCGTGGGATCAGGTCGCCGAGCACTGCGGGCGGCCCTCGGGAGCGGCGGCGCGCATGATGTACAGCAAGGCGCTGATCGAGCTGACGAAGCTCGTGCGGGCGGAGCGCGAGGACTAGCGGGACGGGTTAGGCTGTCAGCGTGGCGACGTTTGCGATTGGCGATGTGCAGGGGTGCTCGCGTTCCCTGGCGCTCCTGTTGGAGCGAGTGGGATTCGATCCCGCCTGCGATCGGGTCTGGCTGGTGGGCGATCTGGTCAACCGCGGGCCGGGGTCGCTGGACGTGCTGCGCTGGGCCTACGCTCAGCGTGATTCGATCGTGGCGGTGTTGGGCAATCACGACCTGCACCTGCTGAGCGTGGCGCGGGCGGGCAAGGCCCCCAAGCGCCGGGACACCCTCGCCGACGTGCTCGCCGCTCCCGACCGTGAGCAGCTCCTGGACTGGCTGTGCAGCCGCCCGCTGATCCATCGGGAGTCGATCGGCGCCCGGAGCCACGTCATGGTCCACGCGGGCCTGCCGCCGTTCTGGAGCTCGGACGAAGCCGCGGCCAGGGCTGCGGAGGTGGCCGCGGTCCTGGGCGGACACTCCTCGGACTGCAGCGCCGCCGAGTTCCTGGCCGCACTGCGCGGCCCCACTCCGGATCGCTGGGACGACCGCCTGGAGGGCGCTCAGCGCCTGCGTTTCATCGTCAAGGCGCTCACGCGCATGCGCGCCTGCTCGCCGGAGGGAACGCTCGAATCCCGTTTCAACGGGCCCCCGGCCGGGCTGCCGAAGGGCTACGCGCCCTGGTTCGGCGTGCCCCACCGTCGGCGCGACGACGAAGTCGTGGTCTGCGGGCACTGGGCAGCGCTCGGACTGCATCGCTCCCCGGGCGTGCTGTCGCTCGACTCGGGCTGCGTCTGGGGCAACGAGCTGACCGCCGTGTGCCTGGAGGACGGCGCGGTCACCAGCCAGCCGTGCGCCGACGACGTCCCGTCACGCACGTGACCCGGAGCCGGCCTCCGCGGCCCGTCGCACAGGCGGCTAGCCGAGCAGCGCGTACATCGCGGCCGCCCCCAAGGGCAGCAACAGCACGCCGAGGCAGCCACTCTTCCCGGGCGGTGTGGCGCTGGCCGGGTCGAGCGGCTTCTCGCAACTCGCGCAGTGTGGCCGCAGGTCCTTGCGAGGATCGCCCAGCGGGTTCTCCACGCCGCAGTGCGGGCAGTACCAGGTGGAGCCGGGCTCGGGTGGATCGTCGCGGAAGTACACCCGCTCCGACAGGATCTTCTGGCACTCCTTGCCGCAGACGACGTTGCCGTAGAAGGTGACCGGTTCATCCGTCAGCTTGCCGCAGTTCTGGCAGTGAACGGTCGCGTCCATCGGATCTCCGAGACCGGGCGCGACGGGCGCACCCCAGGATGTTCGGCCCCGCCATGATCGGCGGGACGGGCGCCACGGGTCGCGGCGGCCGCAGCATACGCGCTCGGCCGTTTGCGTAGAATCCCGCGCCATGGCATCGCGCCCAGAACGCCGTGGTTGGCGCTTCCTCGTCGATCGAGGCGGGACCTTCACCGACGTCGTGGCCCAGGGGCCGGGCGGCGAACTCGTCGTGCGCAAGCTGCTCTCGCAATCCGAGGCCTACGCCGATGCGACCGTCCACGCCATGGCGGGGCACGACGTGCACGAGCTGCGCATGGGCACCACGGTGGCCACCAATGCGCTGCTCGAGCGACGCGGTGAGCGGGTGCGCCTGATCACCACGCGGGGCTTCGGCGACCTGCTGGAGATCGGCCACCAGGAGCGGCCGGACATCTTCGCCCTCGAGATCCACAAGCGTCAGCTGCTGCACGCCGAGGTGCGCGAGGTCGACGAGCGCATCCTGGCCGACGGGACCATCCGGCGCACGCCCTCCCGGGAGCAGCTCGTCGAGGCCCTGCGCGGCGCCGAGTGCGTGGCGGTGCTGTTCCTCAACGCCTGCGTCGACCCGCGCCACGAGTTGCTGGTGGCCGACGTCGCGCAGGAGCTGGGTTGCCGCCACGTCGCCCTCTCCCACCGAGTGACGGCCGAGGTCGGCGCGGTGTCCCGGGGCGACACCACGGTGGCCGACGCGTACCTCACGCCGTTGCTGCGCCGCTCGGTGGAGCCGGTCCTGGCCCCCGAGCGCAGCGTGCGTTTCATGCAGTCCTCGGGCGGGCTCACGGATGCGCGTCACTTCTCCGGCAAGGACGCGATCCTGTCCGGTCCCGCCGGCGGTGCCATCGCCGTGGCCCGGGTGGCGGCCGCCCTGGCCGCCGACGGCGTGGGTGACGGCAGGGTGATCGGCCTCGACATGGGCGGCACGTCCACCGACGTGTGCCGCTGCGACGGCGAACCCGAGCGCAGCTTCGAGACCGTCACTGCGGGCGTGCGCATCCGCACGCCGATGCTGCACGTGGTCACCGTGGCGGCCGGCGGCGGTTCGCTGCTGCACCACCGCGACGGACGCTTCCAGGTGGGCCCCCAGAGCGCGGGCGCCGACCCCGGCCCGGCCTGCTACGGTCGCGGCGGACCGGCCACGCTCACCGACGCCAACCTCGTCCTGGGTCGCGTGGTGCCGGACTTCTTCCCGCACCTCGCGCTGGATCGCGAGGCGGCGCGGGAACGCCTCGCCGCGTTCGGCGAGGCACGCGCGGCGGCCGAGGGATTCGTGCGCATCGCCAACGAGAACATGGCGGCGGCGATCCGCCAGATCAGCACGGCCCGGGGCTACGACGTGCGCGACCACGTGTTGTGCGCCTTCGGCGGTGCCGCACCCCAGCACGCCTGCGCCCTGGCGACCCGCCTGGGCATGCGTCGCATCGTGATCCCACCGCTGGCCGGCGTGCTGTCGGCGCACGGCATGGGACTGGCGTACGTGACCCATCACGAGGTGGCCCCGATGCTCGCACCGACCGAGCCCGGGACCCGGCCCCCGTTCCCGGCCGACGCAGCGCGCGCGGCCCTGCGCGAACAGGGCGTGACCGACGTGACCGTGTTGAAGAGCGTCGACGCCCGCTACGTCGGCGTGGACGACGTGATCAACGTGCCCTGGGACGACGCCGAGCCGGAGGCCTGGCGCGATCTGTTCCTGCAGCGCCATCGCGGCCTGTTCGGCTTCGTCAAGCACGAGCACCCGATCGAACTCGTCAACGCGCGCGTGGATGCCCGCGGCCAGGGGCCGCCCCCCGAACCGCCGGCGCTGGCCGTCGAGCCCCACACCCCGACCGCGCACACCCACACCAGCGCCGATCACGACCCGTCGGGCCGCCGCCCGGTGTTCCTGCGCGCCGAGTTGGCGCCCGGTGCCGGCGTGCCCGGCCCGGCGCTGATCGTCGAGCAGCACACCTGCACCGTCGTCGACGACGGCTGGGTGGCGACAGTGGACGGCCGCCGCAACCTGGTGCTGCAACCCCGCGCCCTGGCCGACGCCGGTTCGCAGGCCCTCCGGGCCCCGGCGCTGACCACGACCCGCGACCCGATCGCGCTCGAGATCATGGCCAATCGCTTCATGTCGCTCGCGGGCCAGATGGGTGAACACCTGCGCCGCGTGGCCCACTCGACCAACATCAAGGAGCGGCTCGACTTCTCCTGCGCGCTGTTCGACGCCGACGGCGGACTCGTGGCCAACGCCCCGCACATCCCGGTGCACCTGGGCGCCATGGGCGAGACCGTCCGCTGCCTGCGCGAGTCGGTGGACCTGCGACCGGGCGACGCCTGGCTCACCAACGACCCCTACCGCGGCGGCAGCCACCTGCCCGACCTGACCGTGGTCTCACCGGTGTTCCGCGACGGACGGCTGGCCTTCTTCGTGGCCAACCGCGGACACCACGCCGACGTGGGCGGCAGCACCCCCGGGTCCATGCCGCCCGACAGCCGCACGATCCACGAGGAGGGCGTGTTGTTCAGCGACTTCCTGCTCGCGCGCGACGGCAGCTTCCGCGAGGACGCCGTCGTGGCCTGCATGCGCGCCGCCGGCGTCCGCAACATCCCCGAGCGGCTCTCGGACCTGCGCAGCCAGCTCGCCTGCAACACCGAGGGCGCGCGCCTGCTCGACGAGCTGTGCGACGAGTACGGGCTGTCCGTCGTCCACGCCTGGATGGGACACGTGAAGGACAACGCCCGCGAGGTCATGCAGGACGTCATCGCGAACCTGCACGGCGGTTCGTTCGAGGATCGACTGGACGACGGTTCGCGCATCCGCGTGGCGATCACGGTCGAGGGACAACGCGCCCGCGTCGACTTCCACGGCACCTCGGCGCAACAGGCGGGCAACCGCAATGCACCCCGGGCCGTGACCATCGCGGCCGTGTTGTACGTCTTCCGCACCCTCGCCGCCCGTCCGATCCCGCTCAACGCCGGCTGTCTCGAGCCGCTGGAGATCGTCATCCCCGAGGGCTCGCTGCTCGACCCGCGCTCGCCCGCCGCGGTGGTCGGGGGCAACGTGGAGACGAGCCAGCGGGTGGTCGACGTGCTCTACGGTGCGCTGGACGAGCTGGCCGCCTCCCAGGGCACGATGAACAACCTCACCTTCGGTGACGAGAGCTTCGGCTACTACGAGACGATCTGCGGCGGCGCGGGCGCGGGCGACGGCTTCCACGGGGCGTCCGCCGTGCACACCCACATGACCAACACGCGCATCACCGATCCCGAGGTGCTCGAGCAGCGCTACCCCGTGGTCGTCGAGCGCTTCGCGATCCGGCGCGGCTCGGGCGGCCGGGGCACCTGGAACGGCGGGGACGGCGTGATCCGCGAGTTGTCGTTCCTGCGTCCGCTGCGCGTCTCGCTGCTCGCCGAGCGCCGCAGCACGCGACCGTTCGGCTTGCGCGCCGACGCCGGCCTGCCGGGGGTGGACCTGCTGTCGCCGCACGGCGTGCGCATCGAGACACCGGGCGGCGGCGGCTACACGCCGCGCACCGGGAACTGACGCGTCCCTACGGCACCGGGTTGTCGAGCGCCTCGCGGTAGTACTCGAGCGCCCGCGGCATCGCGGCCTGGAGCTTCTCGATGCGCGTGCCCTCGCTGGGGTGCGTCGACAGGAACTCGGGTGGACGATCTCCCCCGGACGCACCCATGCGCTCCCACAGCCCGATCGACGCGCGCGGGTCGTAGCCGGCGGCGGCGGCCAGGTACAAGCCGAGTTCGTCCGCCTCCGACTCGTGCATGCGTGAGAACGGGAGCATGGCGCCCACCTGCACGCCGGCCCCGATGGCCTGCATGACCGATTCCTGTCCGGCTTGCGACATGTCGCCCAGACTCGCCGCCGTGAGGTTGAGCAGCAGTTGGAAGAACATGCCGTGGCTCATGCGCTCGGCTCCGTGGTGCGCGATGGCGTGGGCCACCTCGTGCCCCACCACGATGGCCAGGCTGTTCTCGTCCTGCGTGACAGGCAGCAGACCGGTGTACACGGCGGACTTGCCGCCCGGCAGCGCCCAGGCGTTGACCATCTCGGGCTGGTCGATCAGCACGATCTCCCAGGCGAACGAATCGGCCGGGTCGGGGTACAGCCGCAAGGCGGCTTCCGACACCCGGCGGCCGATGCGCTTGACCATCTCGACGTCGGGGCCCACTTCGATCAGCGTGACGTCGGCGAGCGTCTGACCGTACGCTTCGGCGCCCAGGTTGATCTCGTCCTCGAGCGAGATCAGCTTGAGCTGGCTGCGGCCGGTGCCGGGGACGGTGGCACAAGCTGCGAGCAGGGCCACGAAGAGCGGGGCGAGCCAGCGGCGGGTCGGCATCATCGGTGGAATCTCCCATCGGGGCCGTCGCTCGGGGCGGCGGCGATCTCCTCCACCCAGTATGCCGTCGACGCCCCACCCCGAACACCGCGGGCGCGCCGGGCCGGCGCGAACTCAGCCGCGGGGCGCGAACACGGCGCGCATGCGCCCCAGGACGGCGGGGTAGATGGCCAGGCCGACCAGGGTCAGCAGCGCCGACAGGACGCCGACCGCCAGGGCCCGCCCGGGCGCCCCGAGGCCGGCCTCCCGCGTGAGCCAGGTCACCAGGCCGGCGGCGAACACCCCGGCGAAGCCCATGAAGTTGTTGAAGGCCAGGAAGCGTCCCTTGGCCCCTGCCGGCGCCCGGTGCTGCGCCACGGCGTTGACGGTCACGATGAAGACGCCGCCGCCGAGGCCGCTCAACGCCACCATGGCGAAGGCGGGCACGTAGGCCGGTGCGACCGCACCCGTGGCATCCCGTGCGACGAGCGCCAGCGCCGCGATGCCGACGCTCAACCCGAGGGCCCCCACGGGGATCAGCGCCGGCTCGACGGTCCGCCGCGCCAGCCGCTGGGCGAGCATGCTGCCCGCACCGATGCCGATGGCCGACGTGGCGAAGAAGGCCCCGCCGGCCGGACCGGTCAGCCCCAGCACCTCCTCGGCGTAGGCCAGCAGGTCCACCTGCAACACTGCGCCCACGAGGAAGAAGTGGAAGCTGCCCGCCACCGCCAGGGCCAGGGCGCGATCGGCGAGCACGCCGCGTCCCATGGCGCGCAACTCCGGCAGCGGGTTGAACGCCAGCGGCGGCGGATCCTGGACGGCCGGAGCGGCGGGAATCGAGCGCGCGGTCCAGGTCCCGACGAGCGCGATGCCCACGTAGATCAACGCACCCAGGCCCAGCCTTTCCGGGAACGTCTGATAGACCCAGGGCCCCACCAGGCTGCCCAGGATGATGGCCAGGATCGTCGTCAAGGACACCCAGCCGTTGGCGGCGGTGAGCTGCCGTGCGTCGACGCACTCGCCGAGGTAGCCGTACTTCGCCGGGCCGAAGAAGGTGCTCTGCACGCTCATCAGACCGAGCACGACGAGCACCATCGGCGGCGAACCGCTGGCGAAGGCCGCGGCCGCCGCGAGCATCACACCCACCTCGGCGACCTTGCTGGCCAGCATCACGCTGCTCTTGCGGTGCCGGTCCGCAACGCGACCCGCCCAGGTCGCGAACAGCATGAAGGGCGCCGCGAACAGCCACTGGAGATCGCGACTCAAACGCCCCTCCTCGGACGCCGTCGCCGTGGTGGCCAGGATCATGCTGATGATCGTGAGCTTGAACGCGTTGTCGTTCAGCGCCCCCAGGAACTGGGTGATCAGGTAGGCGCGAAAGCCGGGTGTCTTCAGTTCCAACGTCGGCGACGACATGCGGCCGAGTGTAGCCGGGCACCGGTCCGCCCCGGGCATGCAGCGGCTGCGCACCGGGAGAAGCCACCCGCCGGCCTCCCGGGGCATGCAGCGCCGGGTGCCTTCGCGCTAGGATGGCGCCCATGACGATCCAGGATGCCCACACCCACTTCTTCTCGCGCCCGTTCTTCGAAGCCCTGGCCGGACTCTCTCCGCTGCCGGGCGACGTGGGGCAGAAGCTGCAACGCGTCGCCGAGCAGACCGGCCTGGCGCTGCCCGACGATGATCTGGACGCGCACCGCGACCGCTGGCTGGGCGAGATGGATCGCGCCGGCGTGGAGCGCATGGTGACCTTCGCCAGCCATCCCGCGGAAGCGGAGGCGGTGGCGGCGGCGGCGGCCGGCGCGGGCGGACGACTGCTGCCCTACACCCTGGTCGACCCGACCCAGCCGCAGGCGCCGACCTTCGTGGAGCGGGCGCTGGGCTCGATGGGTTTCCGCGGCCTGCTCATGTTCCCCGCCATGCACCACTTCGACCCGGGCGCCGACAGCTGCAACGCGATCTACGAGTTGGCGCGCGCGCACGGCGCCCCGGTCATCGTGCACTGCGGCGTGCTGGTCGTGAAGCTGCGCGACCTGCTCGGGCTGCCCCGCCCGTACGACCTGCGCTACGCCGACCCACTGGGCCTGGTGCCGGCCGCCAACCGCTTTCCGGACGTGGCCTTCATCGTCCCGCACTTCGGCGGCGGCATGTTGCAGCAGTTGCTCATGGCGGGCATGCAGTGCGAGAACATCCACACCGACACGTCGTCGTCGAACGGCTGGATCAAGACCCAGCCGGGGAAGCTCGAACTGGCCGACGTGTTCCGCTCGGCACTCGACGTCTTCGGCCCGGAGCGCATCCTGTTCGGAACGGACTCGAGCACGTTCCCGCGCGGCTATCGCAGCGACATCCTCGACGATCAGCGGCGCGCACTCGACGCGGCGGGCGCCGACGGCAACGCGATCGAGATGATCCTCGGCGGCAACCTGCAGCGCATGCTGCCCGCATCCTGACGGGCGGCGGCCTACTCGGTCGTTTCGGGACCGGCCACGGGCGACGGAGCCGGGGGCGAGAGCGGCAGCAACTTGCGCTTCTCCATCAAGTTCCGCCCGAGGTGCGCGATCGTCATGGAGTAGACGCGCTCGGTGAGCGCGGCGCGGAAGACGACCCATTGGTCGTGCATGGGGCACGGCTGGCGATCGTTGCACTCGTCGAGGCCGAGCACACAGACCTTGGTGATCTCCCCACCCTCGACGGCGGTCACCACGTCGGCCACGCAGATCTCGGCGGACGGCTTGGCGAAGCGGAAGCCGCCGCCTCGACCCTTGGCCGAGTCGAGCAGCCCGATGCGGGCCAGGCGGTGGAGGATCTTGCCCAGGAACTGGCGCGGCACGTCGGTCGCGGCGGCCAGGTCACGGGCGAGGATGCGCTCGCCTTCGTCCAGCGTGGCCATGTGCGACAGGGCGCGGATGGCGTACTCGGTGGTCGCGGAGTAGATCATGCTCTGCCCGGGAGGTGTCTGCGGCCACGAAGTGCGGCTGCGGGGTCTCTCGGTCGCCCATTATCGTGATAATGACCGCCCCGCCATACTCTTTCCTGGCCAGCCCATAGCATGCCCCAGACCGAAATCCACGATCTGCAGTCTTTCCGCCAAGCCATCGCCGCCCACCAGGCGGTCATGCTCTTCAAGCACTCACCGATCTGCCCGACCAGCGCCGCGGCACACGGGGAGTGGCGCGACTTCCGGGAGCAGCGGCCCGACGTGCCCACGCTGTTCGTGGACGTGATCGCCGATCGGGCGGTCGCCCGGGGCCTGGCCGAAGAGTGCGGGGTGGCTCATCAGTCGCCCCAGGCGATCCTGTTCCGGGGCGGCGAGCCGGTGTGGGACGAGTCCCATCACAAGCTGACGTGTGCATCGCTGGAGCAGGCCTGGGATCGCGCCGGGAGCTGAGGCCGCCGGCCCGGGTGGAGTCAGGGAGACGCCGCCCCCCCGCCGCCGGGCAGCAGGCGCAGGATCGGGCCGCCGGGGTGGGACAGGACGAGCAGTTCCCCGTCGTGCCCCTGCGCGAAGGAGGACATGAGCACGGCCTGGTCGAGCAGCGTGGTGTGCTCGACCCGGTCCTCGCCCACGCGCCGCAGCGCCCACACGCGCTGGGTGATGTAGTCCCCGAAGACGTACCAGCCGACCAGCTCCGGCAGCGCCTGACCCCGGTAGACGAAGCCGCCGGTGATCGAGAGTCCGCCGGCCAGCGTGTGCGGGTACTCGAACACCGGGCGCACGAGGGGCGGCGGGACGGGGATGCCCTCGGGCAGTTCGAAGCGGTGCCAGCCCTCGAGCAGGTCCCAGCCGTGGTTGCCGCCGGGCCGGACGACGAAGACCATCTCGTACCGATCCTGCCCGACGTCACCGGCCCAGAGTTCGCCCGTCTCGCGGTCGAAGGCGAAGCGCCAGACGTTGCGCAGACCGTAGGCCCAGACCTCCGGCTGGGCGTCGTCACGGCCGGCGAGCGGGTTGTCGGCGGGGATCCCGTAGGGCACGCCGTCCTGCCTGGGATCGACGTCGAGTCGCAGGATCGAGCCGAGCAACGTCGACGGGTCCTGTGCGTTGCCGCGCGGATCCCCCGCGGCTCCCCCGTCACCCAGCGAGTAGTACAGGTCGCCATCGGGCCCGAAGGCCAGGCCGCCACCGTTGTGATTGCGCCACGGCTGTTCGACTTCGAGCAGGACCTCTTCGCGCTCGACGGCGACGGCGCGACCGTCGTCGTCGGCCGTGAAGCGCGAGAGCCGCGACGCCGCCCCCGGCAGCACCGAGTAGTTCACGTAGAACGCCCGGCGGTGCGCGTGGCCCGGGCGCCCCCAGTGCGGTGAGAAGGCCAGGCCCAGCAGGCCCTCCTCGTTGTGCTTGCGCGCGACCCGCCCGCGCAGGTCGAGGAACAGCCGGCATTCCCAGGCGCCACCCGCCGAGCGGGTGAGCCACCAGACCGCGCCCCCCTGCTCGACCACGTACCAGCTCTCGTCGTCGCCCGGCGCCTGACGCGCATCGACCGCGCGCTCGAACGCCTGCCCATCGAAGGCCGCCCGCAGTTTCACGGCCACCGGCGGCGCGACGTGTTCGACTTGGGGTGGGACCACGGCCAGGGGGGCCGACTCCGCGCCGTCCCGGAACGGCAGCCGGCGCCCGAGGAGCTGTTCGGCCCGCTGGCGCGGCCCGTCGGCGGTGCCCGGCGCCGCCGCTTCGTCCAGGCCCTGCTCCTCGTCCGGGCCCTGCTCCAGGGCCGGCGCGGACGGTGCGGGGTCCGTGGCAGACGGCGGCTGGACGCACCCGGCCAGGAGCAACGCGATCGCGACAGCAGCATGACGTGGCAAGCGGGACCCTCCGGTGGAATCGGCCGCGAGCATAGCCGGGGGCTCACCGGGTGGGCGCCGCTGTTCGCGCTCAGGGCGTCGGCTCGCGCCACGACACCTGCGAGCAGCGAGGACGTGCAAGGGTCGGCTCGGCGTGTTGAGATTGGGGACCGGAACTCGAGGACGACCCATGGCACGGCGACGGGCACCACCGACCCTTGACGCACACCCGGTCAGCGCGGGTCTGCTCGCCCTGGCCGTCACGCTGGCGCTGCTGTGCGGGGGCTGCGGCGACCCGGCACCCATCGGGTCCGATGGCTCACGGGCCGCGTCGGGCCCGGACGCGCCCCAGGCGCCGGGCAGCGACGCGGCTGAACTCGCCCCGGACGGGACCCGGGTGGAGGATGCCCGCGCCGCGGCAGGGACCACCGGCACGGCCGACCCGGCGGGCAGCAGCGGCCCGGTCGCCTCCGATCGCGGAGACATCGCCGGAACCTGGTGGGTGCTCACGCCCGAGCTGCCCTACCTCGGCTTGCGCCTCGAACTCCGCCCGACGCGCGTGCAGGACACACTCGAAGGGACCTGCGTCGCCTTCGACTGGCGCGGCACCGAATCCGGGGACGCGTTGTACCGCGCGTCCCGTCCGGTCAGCGTCCGCGCCACCGCCCGAGTCCAGGGCCAGCAGCTGGCCCTGTCCGTCTCGGGACCCACGCCGATGATCAGCGCGGAAGGCAACCCCAACGGCATGTCCGGGCGCTGGCAACTGCGGGCCTCGGTGAGCCTCGAAGCCGAGCGCAGCCTGCAGGGCACGCTGATCCACAGCGAACTGACCGACGCGGACGGGCTGCCGTGCCACGTCGTGAGCGCCTTCCGGCGCTGGGCTCGCTGACCGGCCGCCCCGCCGCCGCTCCCGGTCCCCGACGACTGCGGCCGAATTTGTTCCAGCGAGTTCGTTCGAAGCACCGCGCCGCCGCGCTAGGGCATGGGACCCACACCGGGAAGACGACGCTCGCCGTCGTCGTCCGAGATGGGTCCGGCAAGGGACGAAGGCCCGGGAGCCCGGGACGGGGACCTGATTCGCTGGACAGGGAGACAGGATCGCGAGAGAGCCAAACGATCGGTAGGAATCCCTTGGGGGGGATTCGCGCTCCTCCGCAGGAGCTACCAACAGCCTGCTCGGCTCCGGCCGGGCGGGCTGTCTCGCTTGGCGGCGTCAGCCTCGCTTGGCGGCGTCAGCTCGCGAAGAGCTCCCCGGGCCGCCGGAAGGCCTTGAGCTCGAGTGCATTCCCGGCGGGGTCGCGAAAGAACATAGTGCCCTGTTCGCCCACGCGCCCGGCGAAGCGCACGTGGGGCGCGATCACGAACTCGACGTCCGCCGCCGTGAGCCGCGCCGCCCAGGCTTCCCATTCCGCCCAGTCCAGGACCACACCGAAGTGCGGCGCGGGCACGTCGTCACCATCGACGGCATTCCGACCGGCGTCGGCAGCCCTCGACGACGGCGGTACGAGGTGCACCACGAGCTGGTGGCCGAAGAAGTCGAAGTCGACCCAGGTGCTGCTGCTGCGGCCTTCGACACAACCCAGCACGTCCGCGTAGAAGGCACGCGCCGCACCCAGGTCGTCGACCGGGATGGCCAGGTGGAAGGGGCGCACGGGCACCGTCGCCGCCCGCCTCAGGGACGTTCGGGGCCGGACTCGGCGTCGCGCGCCCGGCGCCGACGCACCACGCGGTTGACGTACTCCGGCTCCTCGGGCGGCACCTTCAGCTTGCCCAGTTCGTCCGGGAAGAGCTGCTCGTACTCGCGGAACCAGTTGCCCCAGGCGATGTCCATCTGCTCGCTGTACGGGGGCGGCGCGCGGCCCACGCGATTCGCAAACGCTGCCAGGGACTCGTGCAGCAAGCGGGTCGGCGTGCGCTGGTAGGTGCCCCCGGTGTAGGTCTGGGTCTGTTTGATCACGATCTGCACCGCATCGTGGGTGCCCAGGTCGAGCAGCGCGTCGGCGAGCGAGCGCACGACGAGCGTCGACATGTTGTTGCTCGAGGTGTTGCGCTGCAGCACGCGCATGCGCTGGGACAGCAGGGCCACGACGCGATCGTCGCGGTAGCGGGCGATGGCCGCACACGCATCGCGAAAGACGCGCGTGGCGCCCGTCACGTAGGCCCGCGACTCCTCGTCGGGGCGGGTGATGCGAGCTTCCATCTTGGTGGCCACGTCCTGCATCAGGTCACCCCAGGCATCGATCACCGTGTCCACGTGACGACCGTAGGACAGCGCCAGCACGCCGGCCGCCTGGACCTGCAGGTCCTCCACCTCCAGCGCCTTCACCAGCGCCCGAGCGACGCGCTTGCTGCTGCCGCCGTCTTCGAGCCCCCGGCTGCGCTCGGAGAAGTCCGAGACGGCCTGGGCGCGGCTGTTGGAGTCGCGCTGCTTGAAGCTGCGCTCGAACTCCGCGATCAGCGCCTTCTCGCTGTCGGGCTCGCGCTGCGCCGTGAGCAGCGGTGCGGCCCCCAGGACCACGAGCAGCAGGGCCGCGAGCGGCACGCCCACGGCACGGGCGGCGAGCAATCGGCGAGCGCCGTGTCGTTTGGGCAGCAGCGGCATGTTGGTCCTCCCGTCGAGGTGGCGATGTCCCATTCTACGCGTGCCGGGCCGGTCGGCGACGCACGACTCCGCCAGTCGGCCCCCGGCGTCGCCAAATGACACGGCAGTCCGCCTTCGCGGTCGATATCCGTGGCGACTTCATGCGCCTCCGGAGCTCGCACGGGCACCGCCCGTCTCTACAATCACCCACCCGCCGCCACGCGAACAGGAGAGCGCCTTCATGGCCAAGCACAATATCGGTCCGGTCGAGAACTTCCCGGTCAACAAGGGTGTCTGCGTGGAGGCAGGCGGCAAGCGCGTCGCGATCTTCAACACGACGGGGCAGTTCTACGGCATCGACGACACCTGCCCCCACCGCGGCGCCTCCTTCGCCGAGGGCACGCTGTCGGGCACCGTGGTGGCCTGCCCCTGGCACGGCGCCGAGACGGATGTGCGCACGGGCCGCTGTGGACCACCCTCGCCGGCGCCGGTCAACACCTACGAAGTGAGCAGCGACGGCGAGACCCTGTTCCTCGACATCGACTGACTTTCTCGACGCCGACTGACTTTCTCGACGCCGACTGAGCTCCTCGACGCCGACTGACTTCCTCGACTTCGATTGAGCCCGCCGGCGCGGGGTTCACTCGTCCGCGGAAGGACCGGACTCCGTCGTCGGCAGCCCCGCGGCGACGAGGCGCTCGATCTCGCCGAGCAACCCCGCGATCACCTGTTCGTCACTGCCCGGGTTCATCACGGTCAGTCGCAGCCACGTGCGGCCCGACACGTCGGCCTTGGTGACGTAGTAGTCGCCCCGCTGCAGCAGGGCCAGGCGCAGGGCCGACGCGTCGACCCCGCGGTCCTCGAGACCGAACAACACGATGTTCGACTCCGGGGTGCAAGGCACCAGGAAGCCCGGACGGGCGGCGATCAGTTCCGCGAACCGGCGCGCGCGATCGACGAGGGTTTCCAGGTGCTGCCCCATGCCCTGTTCGCCCTCGAACGCGAGCGTCAGGAACAGCTTGAAGCCGATCGCACCCTTGGTGCACTCGACCTGGTGGCCGATCACGTCCACCCCCACGGTCTGTCCCGGGTCGACGACGTAGTTGGCGTCGAGTTCGAAGGCGTCGCGCAAGCGTCGCCCGTCACGCATCAGCACCGCCGCGCAAAGCGTGGACGTCTGCAACATCTTGTGGGCGTCCCAGACGAGTGAGTCGGCGCGCTCGACGCCTGCCAGCAGACCGCGCTCGCGCACACTGGTGAGCGCCGAAGCACCGTGGGCGCCGTCGACGTGGAACCACACCTCGCGCTCGTTGCACACGGCACCGACCTCATCCAGCGGGTCGTACAGCCCGGTCGCCGTGGCGCAGGCATTGGCCACGACCGCCATCACCCGACGCCCGGCACTCCGCTCGTGATCGATCGCGTCGGCCACGCCCTCGGGACGCAGGCGATCGAGCTCGTCCGTGGGCAGCGCCCGCAGGGCCCGCGCGCCAAGGCCCAGGATCGACGCGGCCCGGGCGGTGGCGTAGTGCGCCGTCGCCGGAGCCAGCAACACCAGCTCGTCACCGACGCCTTGAGCCCAGGCCTCGGGCGCACACGCTGCCCGCGCGGCGAGCAGCGCCGTGAGATTGGCCAGGTTCCCGCCGTGGGTGAGCACGCCGCCGCCGGCGCGGCGACCGGCCGGAACGCCTGACGGGCCGCGACCGGTCGGTGCCCAGCCGACCAGGCCGAGCATCCAGTCCACGACGGCGATCTCGACCGAGGCGGGACTCGGCCCCATCTCGAAGATCGACATGCCGTTGTTCGTCGCGCCGGACACGAGATCGGCCAGCGCCGACGCGAAGTGCGGGACGGCGACCTGGTGCGCGAGGTAGTGCGGGTGGTGCAGTCGCGTGGTGCCGTCCAGGTAGCGCTGCAGGAACGCGGCCAGGGTCCCGGCGTCCATGCCTCCTTGCCGCAGCCAGCGCTCCAGGTCCAGTTCCTCGATCAGCTCCGGTGCCGGACGCAGGCGCACGACGGGTCCTTCGCCCCGCCGGCTCACCTCGATGTGCTCGGTGAGTTGCGCCAGGACCTCGGCGGCGCAGCGACGCATCGCGTCCACCGACCAGGGCGTCACGTCCGGTACCTCGCGCCCGGGCGGTTACGCGCGCCGTGCGCCGAGGGCATCCCCGGGGAAGGCATCGACGGCCACGGCCCGCTCGCGGGCGCCGTCCGCCACCTCGAGCACGCGGCGCTGCTCGGCGGTGAGGACGTGGTTCGACACGGCACGTTCATACAGGCTCTCGCGCGGTTCCTGGGCCAACTTGCCGCTCTTGACGGCGCCGCGCAACAGCGAACGCACTCCGCGCGCCGCCACGACCCGCCGCAGGGCGTCCTCGAGCTGCCCCAGCCCGGGGTCGTCGTCGGCCGGCACGAAGATCGCGCCGGTGAGCCGCTCGCGGCCCTCGCCCCCATCCAGCAGCGCCTCGGCGGCAGCGCGGGACACCCGATCGCGTGGCGGACGAGCGCGCGCTCCCAGCGGGAAGGCGGCCAGCCGCAGCAGCCACGCGGCCGGACGGTTGGGCAGGTTGTCGATCACGCCCAGGAGTCCCTCCTGCGCGTTGAACTGCGAGTGCTCGAAGGCCCACTCCATGAACGGCCGGTCGGCCTCCGGTTGGCCGTCGTGCACGAAGCGGTGCAGCGTCGCCGAGCCCATGTACATCCAGGCCAGGGCGTCCGCCAGGCGGCCGCTGAGCATCTCGCGCCGCTTCAGGTTGCCGCCGAGCGTTCCCATGGCCACCTCGGCGGCGAGCGCGAAGTCGGTGCTGAGCCGCGTGAGGCGCTTCAGGCGCCGATCCACGTGCGAGCCCACGGGTGCGGTGCCGCCCGAGCCCAGTCCGACGGCGGCGAACAACGCCCGCGCCGCGGTGGTGAAGATGTGGTTCACGTGACCGAAGAAGGCCCGGTCCAGGCGCTCCACGTCGTGAGCCGCCACGGCGGCCATCTCCTCCTGGGCGAACGGGTGGCAGCGGATGGCGCCCTGCCCGAACACGATCATCGAGCGGGTGAGGATGTTGGCTCCCTCCACCGTGATGCCGATGGGCACGGCCTGGTAGGCCCGCGCCAGGACGTTGCGCGGCCCGCGGGACACACCCGCCCCGGCCAGCACGTCCATGCCGTCATTGATCACGACGCGCATGGCTTCGGTGGCGTAGGCCTTCATCACCGCCGAGGCCACCGCCGGCTTGCCGCCCTCGTCGACCGCGCCCACGGTGAACACCCGGGCGGCATCCACCAGGTAGGTCAGTCCCGCGATACGAGCCAGCCGCTCCTGGACACCCTCGAAACGACCGATGGGCAGCTTGAACTGGTTGCGCACGCTCGCGTACGCCCCCACGACGCGCGTCGTGAGCTGCATGCACCCGGCGGACAGCGACGGCAGCGAGATCGAGCGACCCGCGGAGAGGCAGTCCATCAACATGCGCCAGCCCTGGCCGGCCATGGCACGCCCACCGATGATCGCGTCGAGCGGAACCCACACGTCACGCCCGCGATTCGGCCCGTTGAGGAACGGAATGCCCATGGGGTCGTGCCGCTCACCGATCTCCACGCCCTGCGTGTCGGCCGGCACGAGCGCGCAGGTGATGCCGAGATCCTCGCTGTCGCCCAGCAGGTGATCGGGGTCGAGCAGGCGGAAGGCGAGGCCGATCAGCGTGGCGCGTGGGCCGAGCGTGGTGTAGCGCTTGTCCCACTGCAGGCGGATGCCCAGGCGGCCCTCGGCGGACTCGTCGCCGCCGTCACGCCGGGCCTCGGGAAGCGCCTCGCGGCAGACCACACCGACCGCGTCCATGGCCGCCGCGTCGCTCCCATTGACCGGGCCGGTGAGCGCGAAGCAGGGGATCTCCTCGCCCGAGGCGAGGCGCGGCAGGTAGTGCGTCTTCTGCTCGTCGGTGCCGTAGTGCAGCAGCAGTTCGGCCGGACCGAGCGAGTTGGGCACCATCACGGTGACCGCGGCGGTCACGCTGCGGCTGGAGAGCTTCGCCACCACCGCCGAGTGCGCGCCGGCCGAGAACCCCAGGCCGCCGTACTCCTGCGGGATGATCATGCCCAGGAAGCGCTGCTCGGCGATGAAGCTCCACACGTCTTCGGGCAGGTCGCCGGCCTGCTCGACCTCCCACTCGTTGACGCGCCGGCACAGCTCCTCGGTGGGGCCGTCGACGAACTGGCGTTCGGCGGGACTCAGCGCACGGGGCTCGAAGTGCACCAGCCGCGCCCAGTCGGGCCGGCCCGAGAACAACTCGCCTTCCCACCAGACGCTGCCGGCCTCGAGCGCTTCCCGCTCGGTGTCGCTCATGCGCGGCAGGACGTGCCCCATGATCTTCATCAACGGGCGACCCACCAGGGCGCGCCGCACACCACCCGCGCCGAAGACCAGCCCCAACCCGCCGAGCACGCCGGTCAGGACCAGGAACGTCGTCCAGGACTCGACACCACCCCAGAGCCAGGCCACCAACAGGCCCGCGGTGCAACAGGTCCAGGCCAGGTAGCCCCGCCCCTGCGCGAGCAGGATCAGCAGGGCCGCGAACGACAACAGCACCAACGACAGGACCATGACGGCTCCGGGAGCAAGGGGCACGGGCACCCATCTCATCGGCCATCCCGGTCGTCGGCCTTGCGGGCCGATCACCGGTCCCTGGCCGGGGCGGACGTGACGCCGCCCCCATCATGCTCACCGCCCCGTGCCCGATGAAGCCCCGGCCCCGGAGACCTCGCCTCGCCCCTACTCGACGATCACCGTCGCGGTCGCGGAGCGCCCGAACGTCTCGGGGTTGTACATCTCCTCCGCCCTGGCCGGCGGGACCACGAAACGCCCCGGTGTGGTGACGCGGACGTAGTAGCTGTAGCTGTACACGCCGCCGCGCAGCCAGCTGCTGAAGGCCTCGGCCCGCTCGTCGCGCAGGTTCTGGTGCTGGTACCAGGTGCGGCTCGCCCACCGGGGCCGGCGGCGGCCGGAGCGGCCCGGGCCGTGCCCGTCGTCACCTGCGTCGGGCGGCAGGGCGGCGGTCACCGCCAGGGCCGGGTTGAGCGCCTCGAAGCCCCCGGGCAGGGGGTCCACCAGCGCCACGTGCGCCCGATCGCCCGGCGCCATCATCGTCACCCGCACACGCACGGTGGCGCCCGCGCGCACGTGCCAGGTGCCCTGCTCGTCGCGGCGCACGTCGCCCGGGTCTTCCACGGCCTGGTAGGCCCGCTCGACGGCGAAGCCCCGGTCCACCGCCGCCAACTCCAGGTCGGTCGGCGCATAGCGCAGGCCCAGGCGGTAATAGAGGCGCCCCTCGCCCTGCTTCTCGAGCACCACCGGCTGGTCCGCGCCGATCTGGTCCAGCGGCACGAGCAGGTGCCGCCGATCGGTGCCGCGACCGACGAAGGTCTGTTCGGCGGCGTAGCGTTCACCCAGCCAGGCGCGGGCCACGAAGTCCGGTTCGACCGACTCGTACGTGTCGAAGTAGCGCCGCAGGGCGAGCAGCACGAACGCGTTCTCCTGCGTGCTGCCCCAGTGACCGCGGCGGCGGCTCGTGAGCAGGCCGCGCACCAGCTTGGGCACCAGCTCGTTGCCCGGCGCGGCCGCGATCAGCCCGTCGAGCGCCACGCCGTCAGTGCGGCGCGACGAGTGCAGGATCAGGTCCGGTCGACCGCCGTAGAGCACGGAGCTCGCGTCGATGCTGAAGTGCGCGCCGGAGGCCGTCTCGGTGACCTGGTTGGACAGCCGCCGCAACACGTCGGCCACGTCGGCGGCGCCGGCATGGGTGTCCGCGAGCACGGGCAGCAACCACCCCAAGGCCTCCAGCGAGAGGCCGTCGCGGCCTGCGCGCTGCAACAGCCGACGAGCGGACGACGGGTCGCCCTCCCCCGCGCGCCAGCGCACGTTGAGCGCGAAGGCCTCGATTGCACGGCGCGTCGCGTCGGAGTACTCGCTCGGGATGTGGGTCTCGATCGCGAGCAGGTAGGCGAGCGATCGGGTCAGCGCGTCCGCGGGGACGTCGTAGCCCGCCTGGCGGGCGGACAGCAGGGCGAGCGCCACGTGCACGCTGAGGAACGGGACCGAATCGTCGCCTCGGCGCCAGTAGGCGAAGCCTCCGTCGTCGTTTTGCAGGGAACCGAGGCGCTCGATGTCCGCCGCCACCGAACGCTGCAGTTGTTCGATCGGGGGCAGCTGTTCGGCCTCGAAGGCAGCCAGCACGTCCCGCAGCGCCGCGACCGCCAGGACCCGTGACGCGACCTGTTCAGCACAGCCGTAGGGATAGTCGACCAGGTACAGCAGCGCGTCGGTGAGCGACGCCACCGCGGTGGACGACGTGGTCAGTTCGAGACCACCGAAGTCGGGCACGACGTCGCGCGGCACGGACACGGGTTGCACCACGGCGCCTCGATCGATCTCGCCATAGACCGCGAAGGCCTCCGAGGTGGCGGGCGTCCACACGGGGAACTGGAACCGGGCGGCGTCGACCACCGCCCCCGCCGCGGCGATCACGCCGAAGCGCGCCGTCCCGGGTCGGTCGGTGGACACCGGCAGTCGCACTTCCACCCGATCACGGGCGGGCACGCTCACGCGGCGGCCGGCGCCGGCGGTCAGCTGAGCGTTGCTCGCCGCGACGGCCAGGTCGACCGTCATCGGATCGTCGGTGCCGTTCTGGAGCACCACCGGCAGCGCGATGCTGTCGCCGAAGTTCAGGAAGCGTGGCGGCGACGGTCGGACCATCAGCGGCAGGCGGGCCGTGATGGTCGATTCGCCGTGGCCGAAACGACGCTCGCCGTCGGTCGTGAGTGCCATCACGCGGTAGCGGGTCAGGCTGTCGGGCAGGGTCAGGGGGATGACCACCGCGCCGTCGGCGTCCGTGCGGGCCGAACCGGCGAAGTGCGCCAGGGCGTCGAAGCGGCTGCGCTCACGCACGGGCTCGTCGCCGCCGCCCGCTTCACCGTCTGCAGCGTCCGCGAGCACGGGCTCCTCGAGGATGTCGTCGTCACCCGAGTCGAACTCGAGCGACGCCGTCGGGGCGGCCGCGCGACTCGCCGCGCTCCCCACCGCGAAGCCATCCCCGAGGTAACCCAGCTCGCTCAGCTGGTCGCGCAGCTCAGCGCGTATCGCTCCCAGCGCTTCCTCCGCTGCCTCGAGCGACGTGTCGTCAGCCAGCACGACCTCGTCGCGCAGGCGATGCCGCGAGGTGCCTCGCGATCGGCGCGGATAGAACACGGCCATGGGATCGGCGAGATCGTAGCCGGTGAGCGCCAGCACCGCCTCGTCCACGACGATCAGCGCGACTTCGCCCGGCACCGGTGCGCCCTCGGCGTCGGTGACGGTGATCGCGACCGTCGTCTCGGCGCCCGGCTCGAGTTCAGCGGCTGCCGGCGCCAGCTCCACCTGCAACGTGCGTTGCAGCGGGGGCACGGGCAGCTCGATCCCGCCGCGGGCGAACGCGGGGCGAGGTGGGCGGTTGGCCAGGATCTCCCCGGTCGCATCGGTGCGCGCCGTGGCGCCCACCAGCCAGACCTCGATGTGCGCGCCCGGCTGCCAGCCCTCCTCGACGGACACGTGCAGCGTCGTCGTCGCATCCTCCATGCGGAAGCGTTGCGTGCGCACGACGCCTGCGCGCTGCACGCTGAGCAGGCCCTCGGCCGGTGCGAACGGTGCCTGCACCAGCACGTGCGCGGTGTCGCCGGGCGCGTACTGCTCGCGGTCCAGGACGAGCGTCAACTCCTGCTCGGACAGTTCGCGCGAAGGCGGTTCCTTCCCGCCGGACACCCACAGGGCCAGATCGCTGCGGTTGCGACGACCGGCGCCGTCGTGGATCTCGGCCGTGAGGCGCCAGCGTCCGCCGCCCAGGTCGGGGAACGTCGCGCGCACCGCCGCGGCGGCCGAGGTCAGCACCTGTTCGCGCCGCTCGCCGACCCGTTGCACCCAATCGTCCTTCTCGCGCACCCACTCCAGGTGCTCCGCCGCCAGTCGGATCGGCGTCCCGCTGACGAGCTCCCCGTCCAGATCGGCCACGATCGCGTCGACGACCAGGGGCGTGCCGCGCTCCACGAACGACGAGTCCGTGTGCAGCCCCACGTAGTGTTCGGCGGGATGCACGAGGACACTCGTCCGGCCGGCCCAGCGCTGGCGATTCACGTCCTCGATGGCGGCCTCGGCCTGGAGCGTGTGCGGACGCGGCGGCTCGGACCGGTCGAAGACCACGCGCACGCGGTGCCGTCCCAGGCCATCGGTGACGCCGGACAGGGAGACATCCTCGGAGGCCCCCGCCCGGCGCTCGTCCCAGTGGCTCCCGCTGCCGAACGAGAAGCCGTGGCGGCCCGGCGGCGTGAACCAGCCGGCGCTGGCCCGGAAGTTCCAGTCGACCTCGGTGCCCGGCAGACCGCCGCCGGCGTAGTAGCGCGCGACCGCCTCGAGCTCCGCCTCCCCACCCACCAGGTGGGGCCCCTGCGAGGCCTGGACCGCCACCTCGTACTCGGGCCGGCGGAACTCCTCCACCCGGATGCTGTGGCTCTGCTGGCCCGCGAGGGGCTCGACGTCGCCGGCGCGTCGCGCTTCGAGCGCGACGTGTGCCCAGCCCAGGTTGACGACCGGCGGCAGTTCGAAGCCGAGGTCGAACGCGCCGAAGCTGTTGACCGGAACGACGCCCGTGGCGAACTCGTTGCGCTGGGAGTCGCGCACCGTCCAGGTGATCTCCTCGACGCCCTCCGGCGCGGGGCCCACGTCGCCGCCGCGACCCTGATCGAGCGTGCGCAGGTAGCCCTTGAGGTGCACCGTCTCGCCGGGGCGATAGAGCCCGCGATCGTCCACGACGTAGAAGCGCATGACCTCGGCGCCGGGGGACGCACGCCAGTTGCTGCGCCGTGTCTCGCGCCGGTAGGTCCAGGTGCTGAGCGACTCGGGCAGCAGCAGCGTGTCGTCGCCGGACTGGACGCTGAGCGTGCGCACGATGGGTCGTGGTTCGTCCGGGTCGTGGGGCAGGGGCAGCAGCGCGAGCCCCTGATCGCCGGTGAGCGCCTCGATGCTGTCGGGCTGCAACGTCACCCGGGCTCCTGCCACCGGCGCACCGTCGGCCAGGCGGTTGGCCCACACGTGGAGTTCGTGGCCGTCGTCCATCAGGTCCACGCCGAGCAGCGTGCGCTGGAGCCAGGTCCGGATCGGGTGCACCGCCTCGTGGCGGCGCAGCAGGGTCGCGTCGAAGATCGGCACGACGTCGAGCACGACGTGACCGGGCCCGTCTCCTAGCGCGGTGGTCAGGTCGACGCGCGTCTCGACGAACTCCCCCGGTCGACCGGTGACGACGATCCTCTCCTCGAGCACGAGCCGGCCCGGCGGCGTGGGCCGCGCATCCCGGCCCGGGCCGTGGAGCCCGCGGGCGAAATCCAACCAGTGCGACGGGTCGACGCGGTAGAGCCGCACGTCGAGTGCCTCGCAGTTCAAGGACCACACCGACCAGGACGCGTCCCCGTACGGGTCGAGCACGTTGAACCAGTCGCCCGGCGCGCCGCACGCCGGGCGCTCGAGCCCCATCTCGATCGTGAGTGGCTCGATCTCGCCCAGCGACTGCCCGAACGTGTCGCGCAGGTCCGGGTCGAAGCGGACTGCGTATCGCGTCTGCTGCGCGAAGGCGCCGCGCAGGCTCAGCGTGTTGCCGCTCGCCTGCACGTCCCAGCCCGGCACGGGAGGCGTGATGCGCACCTGATCCGGATGGAATGCACCCAGGTCCAGCGGGTGCGTGAACCAGACGTACACACCGCTGCCGGGACGGCACGGCAGGTCCCCGCCTCCGCAGGAGGTATCGCGCACGGCCAGCGGGCCGTGGGTGCGAAAGCTGAACTCGCTGCGCTCCGGGGTGACGCGCGGGCCCTCGGCCGACGGAAGGCCGGCAGCCAGGCGCACGCGCACCTCGCTGTCGCCGGGCAGGTCACGCTCGGGCACGACGGCGATCCAGGTTCCCGCCCGGGCCGGATCAGCCAGCCGGGACGCGAGCGGACTCGCCGCCAGGGCCTCGTCGTCGGCGAAGCGCACGGCCACCGGTTCCCCGGCCGCGTGCACGCGCACGAAGGGCAACACCGCGCGCGCATCGATGCGCTGATCGAAGAAGGCGATCATCACGGGCCGACGGCGCACCGAGTCCCCCGCGGGCCAGCTCTCCAGCAGGCGCGGCGCGGGCGTCGCGCAGCGGCCGAAGAACGGCGCGGCCAGCGCCTCGCCCGTGGCCGCGCGCACGCCCATGGGGACCTCCAGCTCGTACTCGGTCGCTGCCGGCAGGCGTCCCCCGTCGGGCTCGAAGACGAGCGTGCGGGTGTCGAGCCAACGCCACTGTCCCGCGGGTTGCGGCGTGAGGCGCGCCGGCACGTCGGCGCTCGCGGCCACGCCTCCGGGCAGCGCGTCCAGCGCGCCCAGCGGGACCATCGGCAACGAGAAGGCGAGCCTCACCGTCGGCGCCAGGTCCACCTCGCCGTCCGGTGCGTGCCGCAGCACCTGCAGCGGGCGTGCGCTGATCGACCCGGGGACCTCGCGCTCCGACTCCGGTGGGAAGCTGACCTCGAGCGTGTCGCCGGTGAGCGGCGGCGGGGCCGACGAGGGCCGGAAGGCGAACGGCACCTGGTCCCCGTCCTCGGTCAGGGGCGCCAGACGCCCGAGCAACTCCGCCACGCGCTCGGCACCGAGCGCTTCGGCCGCCGTCTGCTCCTGTCGGACCGGCGACACGACGACGGCTTCGAGCTCACCGACCCGGAAGACGAGGCCCGTCGCAGCCTCCTCGCCCGGCGCCGGCTGCGTGTCCGACGGAGACGGAAGGCTGATCAGGCCTGCGTCGACCCAGGCGGGCTGGTCTGTCATGCCGATCGCGTTGCCTCCGAGAATCACGCCGCCCGGTCCCCGGCCCCCAGCCGGGTCCAGGAAGCCGCAAGCCACCCCGATGGTCCCCAGAGCCACGGCCGCCCACCAGCCCGTCCTGTGCATCACATCCATTCTCCGCGTGCTCTCCGGCACGTCGCCTGCCCATGGGTGCGACCTGGCGCTTCGCCCGGCCCGCGTCGCGCCCAGACGGACGACGGCGCCCGAACTTACCCTCCCATCTCGAGCACGCGACCGCCCGGCTCGAGCCGAGCGGCCCGCGCAACCGAGCGGGAGCACACCGCGCCGAGCGCACCGCATCCCTTCGCGCCGCGGGGTCACCCCGGTTATACCGCTGTTCCCGCACGGCCCGCCTCCCCCGGGAGGGTGCCGTCAGCAGCCCCAGAGACCCAGCCCAGCCACGCCGGAGGACCGCATGCCCTCGATCTTCACCCGTATCATCGACGGCGAACTCCCCGCCCGCTTCGTCTGGAAGGACGAGCACTGCGTGGCGTTCCTCTCCATCAACCCGTTGCAGCCAGGCCACGTGCTCGTGGTGCCCCGCGCGGAGGTGGACCACTGGATCGATCTGGAAGCGGATCTGGCGGCACACCTGATGACCGTGTCGCGCGCCATCGGGCGGGCCCTCGACCGCGGGTTCGGGGCCGAGAAGGTGGGCCTGATGATCGTGGGACTGGAGGTGCGCCACGTGCACCTGCACCTCGTGCCGATCCGGGGGCTGCGCGACATGGACTTCGACAACGCCGATCCGAGACCCGACCCCGCGGCGCTCGAGCAGGCGGCCGCCAGCGTACGCAAGGAGCTGCGCGAGGCAGGGCACGGCGAGGCCTCCGACTGACGACGCTCCGGGGCGCCCGCTCCGTCGCACACGACCCTGCGTCGTTTCGACACGGGCGGCGCCCCCACCGGTCCCGGTACAATCGCAGCGCATCGTGACCGAAGACCGATCCCCACCGACCGAACCCGATTCCGCCGATCCGTCGCCCCCCCGGGCCGGACCGAGCGCTCGCCCACAGCCGGATCGGGCACCCCGCAGCCCGCGCCCGGCCCGAAGCGCCGACGGCGAGCGAGCCGGGTCGGGGCGCGCCGCGAGCACGGGCCGACCGGGCTGGAACATCTGGTACATCCTGCTGGCGGTCTGGCTGATCACCACGCTCTGGAGCAACTGGTACCAGAGTGCCGTGGCCACCATCCCCTACAGCGAGTTCCTGGAGCACCTCGCCGCAGACCGCGTGACCGAACTGCGCATCACCTCCGACCAGATCTACGGTCGCTTCAAGCGCCCGATCGACGGTGAGCAGGAGCGCTTCCTGACCACGCGGGTCGACTCCGAGCTGGCCGAACGACTGGCGACCGACGGCGTGGAGTTCACCGGCGTCGTGGAGCAGACACCGCTCGGCGACATGCTGGCCTGGCTGCTGCCGTTGATGCTGATCCTGTTCGTGTCGATGCTCGTCGTGCGCCGGCTCACGCAGCGCTCGGGCGGACTGGGCGGCGGGTTCATGTCGGTCGGCAAGAGCAAGGCCCGGGTGTACGTGGAAGAGGAGATCGACGTCACCTTCGAGGACGTGGCGGGCGTCGACGAGGCCAAGGAGGAGCTGGTCGAGATCATCGGCTTCCTGCGCAACCCCGGACTGTACGGACGCCTCGGCGCACGACTGCCGAAGGGCATCCTGCTGGTCGGGCCACCGGGCACGGGCAAGACGCTGCTGGCCCGCGCGGTGGCGGGCGAAGCGGGCGTGCCGTTCTTCTCGATCAGCGGCAGCGAGTTCGTGGAGATGTTCGTGGGCGTGGGTGCGGCGCGCGTGCGCGACCTGTTCGAGCAGGCCCGCAAGCGCGCACCGTGCATCATCTTCATCGACGAACTCGACGCGCTCGGTCGCGCCCGAGGGCTCGGACAGGCGGGCGGCGGCCACGACGAGAAGGAGCAGACCCTCAACCAGCTCCTGGTCGAACTCGACGGCTTCGACCCGAGCCAGGGCGTGGTGCTGTTGTCCGCCACCAACCGACCCGAGATCCTCGACTCGGCCCTGCTGCGCTCAGGCCGCTTCGACCGACAGATCCTCGTGGACCGGCCGGACAAGGCCGCGCGCGTCGAGATCCTGGCCGTGCACCTGCACGGCGTGCGCCTCGCCGAGGACGTCAACGCGGAACAGATCGCCGCACTCTCACCGGGTTTCACCGGAGCCGACCTGGCCAACCTGGTGAACGAGGCGGCCATCCTGGGCACCCGGCGCCTGGCCACGCACGTCGACATGAACGACTTCAACGCCGCCCTCGAGCGCATCGTGGCGGGGCTGGAGAAGAGGAACCGCCTGCTGAACCCCCACGAGCGGGAGGTGACGGCCTACCACGAGATGGGCCACGCGCTCGTCTCCCGCGCCCTGCCCGGCACCGACGAGGTGCACAAGGTCTCGATCATCCCGCGCGGCATCGGCGCCCTGGGGTACACGATCCAGCGCCCCACCGAGGATCGCTTCCTCATGTCCACCGCCGAACTCGAGAACAAGATGGCCGTGCTGCTCGGCGGGCGGGCGGCCGAACACGTGGTCTTCGGCGAGATCTCGACCGGCGCGGCGGATGACCTCTCCAAGGCGACCGACATCGCCCGCAGCATGGTCACGCGCTACGGCATGACCGATGAGCTCGGCATGGTCGCACTCGAGAGCGACCGCGCCACGTTCCTGCGCGGCCCGGGCGACGACACGGGGCTCGTGCGGCGCTACAGCGAGGAGACCGCGCGCGAGGTGGACTGCGCGGTGCGCGAACTCATCAGCCGCTCGTTCGACCGGGCCGTGGCCGTGCTCGAGCAACACCGCGACGTGCTCACGACGTGCGCCCGGCAACTGCTCGAGAAGGAGACGCTCACGGGCGACGACCTGCCGGACCTGAACGGATCGCCGTCCACAGCGACGGACGCGCCCCCCGGCGACGGCCCCGGAGTCAGCGAGTAGCCTCCGCTTCGGCCAGGGCACCGCGGCGCAACAGGCAACGATCCAGCAGCGCGCGCGCACGATCGGCCACCGCGGGCGCCGGTCCCAGCTCGAGGCTCCGTCGCACGCGGGTTTCGGCCTCGAGCGGCCGCCCGCCTTCCAGGTCGACCTCGGCCAGCAACGTCAGCACCCAGGCGGTGTGCTCGTGCGCGCCGGACGGCGCGGCCTCGAAGATCACCAGGGCGCGCTCCAGGTGTTGCTCGGCACAGGGCAGGTCCCCGAGGGCCCGCTCCACGTCACCCAGGTGCCCGAGCACGCGCCCGACGGCCGCGTGTCGCGGGCCGACCACGCGCGTGCGGCCGGTCAGGGCCTCGCGCAGCAGCGGCTCCGCCTCGGCGTGCCGTCCGGTCTCGGTGAGCAGTGAGCCCAGGTTGAACAGCGCGTCGTTCGTCTCCGGATGGCCGGCGGGCAGCAGCCGGCTGCGCAGCGTCAACGCCTCGCGGAACGCCTGCTCGGCGGTGGTCGTGACCCCCGCCTTGTAGAAGGCCACACCCAGGTTGTTGACCAGCGTGGCCGTCTCGGGAGCGTCGCCGCGGAAGGCGCGCCGCAGGATCTGCAGGGCGTCGAGGTAGTGCGGGATCGCGCGCTCCGGATGACCCTCCAAGTGGTGCACGGTCGCGAGGTTGGTCTCCACGATCGCCAGCAGCGGGCTGTCCTGGACCGCCCCCGTGGCCCGGTAGATCTCGCGCGACTCCTCGTAGTGGGCCCGTGACTCGCCGTAGCGCTCGTAGGCCAGCAGCAGGCCCGCGTACGAACTGAGCAACTGGGCCAGTCGTCGCTCGGTGGACACCAGGTCGTGGGAAGGAGCGATCAACGTGCGTGTCTCGCGCACGGCAGGGATCGCCTCGGCATACAGGGCCATGGCCTCGTCCAGCCGACCGCGGGACTGCAACGCCAGGGCCAGGTCACCCTGGGTCATGGCGCGCATGAAGCGCTCCTCGGGGATCAACGGCCGATCCGTGCGGGCCTTGTCCGCCCACAGCTCCAGCGCCTCCCGGAAGGTGGCCTCGGCTCGCTCGATCGCGCCCGCCGTGTGCAGGTGGCGGCCCATGTTGCGCAGGGAGTCGAGCACCTCGTAGGAGTCCGGCGGCAGACGCTGCCGGCGCAGGTCGAGGGCCAGCCCGAGGAAGCGTTCACCCTGGTCGTAGCGCCCCATCTCGTCGTAGATCAAACCGAGCGTCTCGCACACCGCCGCGGCACCGACCGGACGTTCGGCGAGCTCGTCGCCGACGATGCGGGCCACCTGCTCGAACAGGTCGGTGACGGTCATGTCCCGCCCGCGCGATGCGTACGGACCCGCGGCGGCCAGGGCACGGCGCATGACGTAGTTCACGAAGAACGCATCCTCGTGCTGTTCCTTCGCGCGTTCGGCGGCCTGGATCGCCACCTGCTCCGCATCACGCGCTGCCTGTTCGTTCTGCCGCGCGACGTTGCGGGCGACCCGGGCCTCGTCCAGGGCCTCGAGGGCACCCTGCTCGGAGTCGACGGCGCGGCGCCACAGCACCGAGAAGCCGATCGTCGAGGCGAGCAGCAACGCGAACACGGTGCTGGCCATGGCGAAGGGCCCGCGATGACGCTTCACCAGGCTCGCGAGCTGGTAGGCCCTGCTCGGTCTGCGCGCGAGGATCGGCCGCCCGTCGCGCAGCCGCACCAGGTCCTCCCGCAGTTCAGCCACCGAGGCGTAGCGCCGCGAGCGCTCCTTCTCCAGCGCCTTGAGGATCACGATCTCCAGATCGCCACCCCAGCGCTTGTCGATCGACGACGGGCGTTGCGGCACCGCGTCCGCGATGCGGCGCAGGATCTCGTGGGGATGCCCTTCGCTGGCGTCGTACGGCAACCGGCCGGTGACGAGCTCGTACAGGATCACCCCCAGGGCGTAGGTGTCGGAACACTCGTCGACCTGATCACTCTCACCCCGGGCCTGCTCGGGGCTCATGTAGGCCAGGGTCCCCAGCACGCGCCCCGCCTCGGTCACGTGGGTCGTGCCCAGGGCCGGATCGTTGCCCGTCAGGCGCGCCAGGCCGAAGTCGAGCACCTTCACCTTCGCCGGCGCAGGCGTGTCCACGACCATGATGTTGCCCGGCTTCAGGTCGCGGTGGATCACCCCTTGTTCGTGGGCATACACGACCGCTTCGCACAGGCCGCGGAACAGTTGCAGCTTCTCCTCGAGGGAAGGCTGCTTCCAGCGCACCCAGTCGTGCAGCGGCTCGCCGTCCACCAGCTCCATGGCCAGGAAGTGCAGGCCGTCGCGGGTCGTGCCGGCCTCGTAGATCGACGCGATCGCCGGGTGGTTGAGCAGGCCCAGCGTAGCTGCCTCGCGCCGGAAGCGGGCGACGTGACGTTCGCCCAGCAGGGCGCCGCCGCGCAGCAGCTTGAGCGCCACCGGGCGCGGCGGGTTGCGCTGCATCGCGCGGTACACGACACCCGACCCACCCGACGCGATGGGCCCTTCGATGCTGTACGGGCCGATGACCCGGGGCTCGAGTTCCTGCTCGGCGTAGACGGCCCGGAACGCGGGTTGTTCGAGGAACGTCTCGCTCTCCTCGACGGCGTGCACCAGGGCGAGCACTTCGTCACCCAGACCGGTGTCGTGGCCGCACTCGCGCCTGACGAATGCCTCGCGCTCTCCGGGCGCCAGCATGAGCGCACGCTGCAGCACAGCATCGATGCGGCGCCAGGACTGGCGCGCCGCGCCGCCGTCGTTCGCTGAGGGGGGTTGCATCTCGCGCTGGGTCGCCGGGGGAGGGCGCTCGTGGATTCCGGTGAGGGGCGTGGGGAGTTGTTCGTCTCTCAGGCGTCGGGAGACGAGCGGGTGCA
Source organism: Planctomycetota bacterium (assembly GCA_029259695.1). Classification (GTDB taxonomy): domain Bacteria; phylum Planctomycetota; class B15-G4; order B15-G4; family B15-G4; genus OFTM49. The sequence continues at coordinate 2,733 of JAJDEQ010000203.1, read as the reverse complement.
ACCGGCCGTCACCTCGCGGTAGAGCCAGGCCTTGGCCGAGACCCACTCGCGCTTCACGGTGGCTGGCGAGAGACCCACGATGCGTGACGTCTCGCGCACCGTCTGCCCGCCGAAGATGCGCAACTCGACGATGCGCGCCTTGCGTGCGTCCCACTCGGCCAGCCGATCGAGCGCCGCGTCCAGGGCCAGCAGGTCCAGGTCGGGCGACGCCACCACGCTGATGTTCTCGTCGAGCGGGATGCGCACGTGACCGGCGCCGCGCTTGAGCGCCGATTGCCGTCGCGCCTGATCGACCAGCACGAAGCGCATGGCGCGGGCGGCGATGGCGAGGAAGTGCTGCCGGTCGGCGAAGCGGTGGGACGTCCCGGCCAGGCGGATGAACGTCTCGTGGACCAGCGACGTGGGTTGCACCGCGTCGGGTCCGGGGTGGCGTCGCAACAGTTCGCGCGCCAGGGCGCGCATGTCGCCGTAGTTGTGGGCCGCGAGGGATTCGACGGCCACGTCGTCAGACGGCGGGCCGTTCGGGGGCAGGGGGGAGTGCTTCAAGGTCGTCCTCGGGGTCGACGTCGCCACGCGCCGCCCCCGAAGATAGGGCATCCCCGCCGTTCGGGTGATGGCGGAAGTCTGCCGAGCACCGTTCCGAGGGTGGGAAGACGTAGATGAGCCCCTCGCCGTCCCGATTGCGAGCGCTGCCGGTGAGCCCGGCGCAGCTCAGGACACGCCGGGCTCGCGGAAGGCCTCGGCGCCTTCGGTCTCGTCGTCGTCGGTACCGTCCTCGCCGTCCTCGCCGTCCGAGTCGTCCGAGTCGTCCGAGTCGTCCTCGATGCCCCAGAGCGTCTTGGTGTTGGGGAAGTAGATGCTCCCCACCGAGTCGTCCGGCTCCTTCCAGGGGCTGATGCCCGTGGGCCATTCGGGCCACAGGGAGCGGCAGACGAGGTAGTCGATCCCGCCGAACAGCCACGAGATCGGCTTGAGCCCGTAGTAGCCGAGGCTGATGCCGGCGCTGATTCCGCCCGTACCCACGCCGACGTTCGGCTGCGGGTCGCGATTGGCCCGCTCGGCCCAGTACTCGAAGACGTTGGCCAACGACGCCAGGGGCACGTCGATCACGTCGCGCACGGCGGTCAGCGGCGTCAGCACCACCTTGCCCGCCGTGGGCATGTTGGCGCAGCCGGGGCTGATCGAGCCCACGAGCAGCAGAACGACGAGCAGGCGCTGGGTGGCACGCGACATGGCGATCTCCGGAGCGACCGGGCGCGTCACGATCGTGACCGCCCGCTCTCGCGAGGGCCCATCATCCCTTGTCCCGTCCCGCTCGCAAGCCAACGGTTCCGTCAGTCAGCGCCCGCGCGTCAGCGGATGATCGGTGTGACCACGAAGCGCAGCACGGCACGGGGATCGACCCCACCGGGATTCCCTGCGGTCCGCTCCCCAGCCCGGCCAGCCCGCGGGTCGGCTTTCGGGCCGGTCCGCGGATCGCCCTGCGTGTCAGCCTGCGTGTCAGCCTGCGGGTCAGCCTGCGGGGTGCCCTCCGGCGCGGGTGTCAGCGGGCGCCGGACTCCGAAGACCTGCTGCTGCAGCTCGAAGCCCTGCAGCTTGAGTGCTCGACCGAGCGTGCGGAAGTCGGTCATCGGGGCGCCGTCGAGGCTGACCACGAGATCGCCCTCGCGCAGCCCGGCGCGCTCGCCTGGTGAACCGGGCAGCACGACCACGATCTCCGCCGCCGCGTCGACGTCCGGGCCGACTTCACCCAGCACGACGCCGTTGTAGAGCCGCGGCCCCCAGTAGGTGACGTTCCCGCTCGACTCGGTGAACGCAGGACGTTCGTCGAGTGCATCCACGGCGCGCGCGATGTCGAGCGCCACACGCCCCACCAGCTCCATGCCGTCCGCGTTGATGCGCTCGGGGTCATCGCTGGGCCGGTGGTAGTCGCGGTGCACACCCGTGAACAGGAACACGACCGGGACGCCTGCAGAGTAGAAGGCCTCGCTGTCGGAAGGTGCATTCCCGATCGGGTCCTCGATCATCACCAGGCCCGCCCGATCCGTCGCCCGGCGGCAGAGTTCGCCCAGCCCCGGTGCCGTCCCCGTGCCGCCCACCTGCAGCGTGCGCCCGGTGAGCCGGCCGACCATGTCCATGTTGAGCATGAACACGGTGTCCTCGAGCGGCCGCAGCGGGTGCTCCACGTAGTGCCGACTGCCGAGCAGACCCAGCTCCTCACCGGAGTACCAGTGGAACACGATCGTGCGCCGCGGGGGCGCCGGGCTGGTGGCGATGGCCTCGGCCAGCTCGATCAACAGGGCCGAGCCCGAGGCGTTGTCATCGGCCCCGTTGTGGATCGCGCGCTCACCGCTGAGTGAGTTCTCGCCGGTCTTGCCCACGTGGTCGTAGTGCGCACCCAGCACGACCGTCTCGTGGGCCAGTTCGGGGTCGGCCCCCGGGATCATGGCCAGGATGTTGCGCGCCGTGGCCCCCTCCGGCTCGAGCAGGTCGAAGATCTGGAACCAGGTGTCTTCGACACCGGCCGGCCGCAGCTCCTCGATCTCGTCCAGCATGGCCAGGATGTAACTCGCGGCGCGCTGCTCACCGGTGGTGCCCGCCCCGCGACCCTCGTACACGTCGCTCGCGAGCCCCTCGACGTGCACGCGCAACTCGTCCCCGCTGATCGGGTCGAAGACGTGGCGCCCCCACGCCGCCCCGGCCGGCGCCGCTCCAGCCGTCGCCGTCCCGGCC
>JAJDEQ010000202.1 GCA_029259695.1 Planctomycetota bacterium | reverse complement strand
GGCGTCGAGCACCGCGCCGTCACTGCGGGCACCGGACTCGTCCGCGCCGGTCGCGCGTGTTGCCAACAGCCGGCCGCAGACCAGGCCGATCACGGCCAGGCTGGTGAGTCCCGCGGCGAGCCAGGGGCGGTGGCTCGGGTGGAGCATCTCGTAACCGCCGGCGAAGGCCCCCACGCCGGTGGCGTAGATGGCCACGACGGTCACGCCGTGCAGTCGGCGCCGCCCGGTCAGCACGGGCAGCAGGCAGACCGTCAGCGACGCCAGCACCAGCGCGGCGAGCACCAGCGCGGCGGCGGGCAGCCGCTCGGGGCCATAGAACCCGTTGTGCCAGGCAGCGAAGTACACGCCGTTGGCGATCACCGCGGCGAGGTCCAGCCCGACCCAGGCCCGGCGCAGCAGCACGCCCAGGATGCCGGCGTCGAGCAACACGAGCCACAGCGCCAGGGACTCCAGCGCGTCTTCGTGGCGGCCCAGGAGTGCCGGGGCGAGGAAGCCGCCCAGCAGGCCGAGCCAGGCCAGCAGGGGGGCGTCGCGGGTGACGGCGAGCACGGCCCCGCCCGCGGTGAGGACGGTCACGCAGGCGAAGGCGGCGGGGCGTCCGATGAAGCCGTAGCGCAGGGCCGCGAAGTAGACCGAGAGGTAGAGCGCCCCGAGTCCCGCGCCCATCAGCGCCGTCCCGAACGCGCCCAGCCCGCGGCTGCGCAGGCGGTCGCCGCCGAACAACAGCAGCGCGCCGGTCGTGAGTCCCATGACGATGCGCGCGCCGGGACCGATCCACTGGCGTTCGAAGGCCACCTTGAGGAAGAAGGCCAGCGCGAACAGCACCGCGATCAGGCCTGCCACGAGCAGCACCCGTCCCCCGAGGAAGTTCTCCCAGGAGAAGCTCTCGGCGGTGCCGGGCGTGGCACCGGGCATGGCGCTGGGCGTGGTGCTGGGCGTGGTGCTGGGCGTGGCGCCGGGCGCGGCGCTCGGCGTCGGAGCGGCAGGGGGGTGGTCCGTCGTCGCGGGCGCTCGCGGGGGGGCGGCGTCGGCCGGTGCACCGTCCACGGGGGTGGCGGCCGCCTCCCCGCTCGCCGCGGGTCGGTCGGCGCTCGGCGCCATGGTGGCGCTCGGGGACCCGGTGGCGTCGGGATCCAGTCGGGCCAGCCGCCGCTGCAACGCGTCGAGCTCGCGCGCCATGTCCGTCAGGCGGCGATCAGCGCGGACCTGCATGCCGATGCACACGAGCGGGGCGCCCACGATCAGCAGCACCAGCCCGAACAGCAGCGCTTCCACCTGCCGCCTCCCTCCTCCCGGCGTCCCCGGGCTCGACACTCTACCGCCTGGGGTGCCGCGAACCGCCGGGGCGCTGCGATCCCCCGCAGCGAGCAGGGCGCTGGCCGTCACCGAGCCCCAGCACCTAGCCTATTCGCGCCAGCGCGTGAGGGGGGGGGCCGCCGAACCGACCCCGCCCCGGCAGTGGGTGTTAACGCCTCCCCGGGGGGTGCGTTCAGTCCTGCAACAGCGCCGGAGTTTCCCCTTGCCCAGTCCCATCCGGACGCCTGCGATCGACATCGAAGAGCAGAGCCTGTTGGAGCAGTGCCTGGGCGGTGACCGCACCGCCTTCGAGCAACTCCTCACGCCGCACTACGCCGTCGCGCGATCGCTGGCCGGGCGCCTCCTGGGGAACCTCGAAGACGCCGAGGACGCCGTGCAGGACGCCATGCTCAAGACCTACCTCAACCTCGCCAGCTACCAGCCCCAGCGGGGCACGCTGCGCTCCTGGTTCCTGCGCATCGTCTACAACCAGTGCACCGACGCCCGGCGCCGCGCCCAGACGCGCAAGCGCTACGAGGACCTCGTGCCGGTCGAGCCGCCGAGCGCCCCCGAGCGCGGTCTCGAGCTGCGCGAGTCGCTGGCTCGCGTGCGCGCCGCCATGGAACGCCTGCCGGCGCGTCAACGCGCGGCGCTGCACCTGCGCGTGGTGGAGGAGATGGAGTACCGCGAGATCGGGCGCGTGCTCGACCTATCACCCCAGTCGGTGCGCGTGTACGTGGTGCGCGCCCGCAGCGCCCTGCGCGAAGTCGTGGGCGACGTGGTGGAGGACTGATGGAGCATCCCGCCGACAAGCAGCTCCTGGCCCATGCCCAGGGTGAACTCGACGCCGACGCGGCATTGGAGCTGGATACGCACCTGGTGACGTGCGCTCGTTGCCGCGCCGTGGTGGACGGCGAGCGCAAGCTCGACGCGTTGATCGTGCAGTCGGCGCCCGGCGCCCTGCCCCGCGGTGCTGTCCGCCGGGTCTTCGACCAGCTCTGGGAGGACGTGGATCGGCGTGCCGCCGACGGCGCGGGAGACGGCCCAGCGCCGACGACCGTACCGACGGGTGACACGGGGCAGGTCGAGCGCTGGCCCTGGCGCAACGGCTCGCGCTGGTGGCCCGCCGCCGCCGCGCTGTTGCTCGCCTTCGCGGGCTGGGCCTGGTTCGGTTCCCGCGGAACCGACGAGGTCGTGGGCCCCGGTGACGCCACGGTCGCTCGGGGCGTCGATCCAGCCG
>JAJDEQ010000201.1 GCA_029259695.1 Planctomycetota bacterium | reverse complement strand
GCCGTGGGCGTGCCAGCTGCGTCAGATCAAGGCGCCGATCCGCAGGCGAATCGGTGGATTCGTCGAGGATCGGCAACGCCGAGCTGGCGCTGCTGGCGCGTCCATCGGTGCGGATGACTTTCGCCACGGGCTGCTAGGCCCCCCGGCCCGCGCTCCCCGCGACGGGCCCACCCGGGACGCTGGCGCCTCGATCGCGGCACCGCGTCGAGCCCCCCGGCGCCCTCCTTCGCCGCCGACTCCCGGCGCCGCCGGCGGCCCGTCCCTGCGATCGTCGCGCCACCTGCGTTTGGATCCGCGACGCGGTCTCGTACGCACGCCCGGAAGGTCGCCTGCGGGATGGCCCCGGCGTAGCGCGAGGTCTACGATGACTGTGCGGTTGCAAGCCGTGGGGAGCTGCACTGCAGGGGCCGCCGGCCCGATCCACGGCGCCTGCAGACGTCCCCGGTGCCCGCGTCGCGAACCGTGCGGCGCTCCACGATCCATTCCCGCCAGGACGACGACCTCTCCCATGAGCACCACGGCCTCCGACCCCGCCACACCGACCGCCACCGACAGCGCCAGCCGACACGTCGTCGTGCTCGTGTGCGACAAGATGGACCCGGACGGCGTGCGCATCCTCGAGGACGCAGGCGTCGAGGTGCGCGTGCAGGTCGGCATGCCTCCCGAGGAGGTGATCGCCGCCGCCGCCAACGTCGACGGCATCCTGGTGCGCAGCGCGACCAAGATCACCGGCGACGTGTTCGCCTCAGCGAGCCGCCTGCGCGCGGTGGGCCGCGCCGGCATCGGCGTGGACAACATCGACATCCCCGCCGCGAGTCGCCACGGCGTGCTCGTGATGAACACGCCGCTTGCGAACGCCACCACGACGGCCGAACTCGCCCTGGCACACCTGTTCTCGATGGCGCGACACATCCCTCGCGCCGCCAGCAGCATGCAGGCCGGTCGCTGGGACAAGAGCAAGCTGGTCGGCACCGAGATCACCGGCAAGACGCTGGGTGTCATGGGCCTGGGCAAGATCGGGCGCATCGTCGCCGAGCGCGGACTGGGCCTGGGCATGCGCGTCGTCGCCCACGACCCCTACCTGCAAGGGCCGAGCCCGATCCCCGGCGTGGACCTGGTGGACTGGGACACGCTGCTGTCCGACTCCGACTTCGTCAGCGTGCACGTGCCCAAGAGCAAGGAGACCCTGGGGCTCTTCGACGCCAAGGCACTGGCGCGCATGAAGCCGGGCTCGCACCTGATCAACTGCGCGCGCGGCGGCATCGTGGTCGAGCAGGATCTCGTCGCGGCGCTCGAGAGCGGGCCGCTCGCCGGCGCGGCGCTCGACGTGTTCGAGAGCGAGCCGCTGGCCGAGGACAGCCCGCTGCGTCAGGTGCCGAACCTGCAACTCACTCCGCACCTGGGTGCCAGCTCCGACGAGGCCCAGAAGCGCGTGTCGACCGAGATCGCGCAACAGATGGCCGACTACCTGCTGCGCGACGAAGCGCGCTGCGCCGTGAACGCCCCCGCCGTGGCCGCCGAGACCCTGGCGACCCTGCGCCCCTACATGAGCCTGGGGCGACGCCTGGGGCTGATGTTGGGTCAGGTCATCGCCGACCCGGCCAGCGAGGTGGAGATCAACTACGTCGGCACCGTGGGCGAGTTCGACACCGGACCGCTGCGGGCCGCCGTGCTGGCCGGCCTGCTGGCGCCCACGCTCGACGGTCCGGTCAACGCCGTGAACGCCGAGATGATCGCCAACGAACGCGGGCTGAAGATCCTCGAGGGTCGCGAGTCCGAGCCCGGGGGCTTCGCGTCGCTGCTCAAGGTGAAGGTGCTGACCTCGACGGGCGCCCGACACATGGCCGGCGGCAGCGTGTTCCGCGGCAAGCCGCGCCTGTTGCTGGTGGACGGCTTCGGCGTCGACTTCGCCCCCGAGGGCCACCTGGTCATGACGCGCCACAACGACTCCCCCGGCGTGCTCGGCACCGTGGCCGGCTGGCTGGGCGAGCGCGGCGTGAACATCGGCGGCATGCACATGGCACCGGCGGCCAGCGCCGACGAACCGGCCCTGGCCCTGTTCGGCGTGAGCCGGGCGCTCACCAGTGAAGAGGAACAACACCTGACCAGCGTGCCCGCCATCTCGACTGTCCGCAGCATCGAGCTCTGAGCTCGCGCGCGGGCAGCGCGCCGGTCCCGCTCCCCCACGACGATCACCACACCATGAGCAGCACGACACCCGTCACCGTCGACACGCCCTACGATCGCATCGTCTTCGACTGCGACTCGACGCTCTCGCGCATCGAAGGCGTGGACGAGCTGTCCGCCGAGCACCGCGACGAGATCGCCGAGTTGACGCGTGAGGCCATGGCCGGACGCATGAAGCTGGAAGACGTGTACGGCCGGCGTCTCGACGTGATCCAACCGCACCGCAACGCGGTGGCCACGGTCGGGCGCAAGTACATCGAACACGCCACGCCCGACGCGCGCGACGTGATCGCAGCGCTCAAGTCGCTGGGCAAGGAGATCCGCATCGTCTCGGGCGGCATCCGCCTGGCGGTGGTGACCTTCGCCGGCTGGCTGGGCCTGAAGGACGAACACGTCTTCGCGGTGAAGGTCTACTTCGACTCCGACAGCCACTATCGCGGCTACGAGCGCGAGAACCCGCTGACCCGTTCGGACGGCAAGATCGAGGTCCTGGCCGGTCTGCCCCCCGCCCGCACGGCGTTCATCGGCGACGGCGTCACCGACCTGGCCGCCAAGGGCGAAGTGGACACCTTCATCTGCTACAGCGGCACCGCCGCGCGCCCCGAGGTGGAGGTCGGCGCCGACCACGTCGTGCGCACCGAGTCACTGGCCGGCATCCTGCCCGCCGTGTGCACCGCGACCGAGCTCGACACGCTGCGTCGCGCCCCGCGCCTCGAGCACCTGGTCCGCACGGCCGAGCGGGGCTGACCCCGGGACTGGGCGCACGGGACTGGGCGCACGGGGCTGGGCGCACGGGCCCGGCGGATCGCGGCCCCGAGCCCGCCTCACGCGGAGGTTGCCGGCGCCCCCCGCGGCGCGCCCTTCGCGCTCGTACGCACAACGCCGGTCAAGCTCCCTCGACGCGGGACCGACAAGGGGACGATCGTTAAGATCCAGCGCTTCCCAACCGCCGCCGCCGGCCCGCGTGCCCCCGGCACCCCCCGGAACCCGGCCGCCAGCACCATCGGCCCTGAGGACCTCCCGTGAGCGACCCCACCGACCTGAAGCTGTTCATCCCCGGCCCGTCCCACGTGCGCCGCTCGATCCTCGCCGCGCAGGCCGCGCCGATGATCGGGCACCGCAGCGAGTTCATGAAGCAACTGCTGGCCGACTGCCTGCCCGGCGTACGCGAGTCGTTCGGCACCCAGGGCGACGTCGTGATGCTGAGCTGCAGCTCGACCCAGGCCATGGAAGGCGTGAGCCGCAGCGTGACGCGCCCGGGCCGCAAGCTGCTGCACCTGGTCAACGGCAACTTCTCGAACCTGTGGTTCAAGCTCTCGACCGCCTGCGGCCTGGACGCGGTCAAGCAGGAGCAGCCCTGGGGCCAGGGCTGGGACGAGGCCGGCGTAGCCGACGCGCTCGACGCACACGGCGCCGTGGATGCGGTGTTCGTGGCCCACTGCGAGACGTCGACCGGCGCACTGTCCGACCTGCGCGGCGTGGTGGCCGCCGTGCGCGCGAAGTGCCCCGACGCACTCGTGTGTGTCGACGTGACCAGCAGCGGGTGCGGTGCCCGGATCGACTTCGACGCGATCGACATCGACATCGCCGTGGGCGGCGTGCAGAAGGCCTGGGCCCTGCCGCCGGCGCTCGCCCTGGGCGCCATGTCCGCGCGCGCCCGCCAGCGCTTCGAGGACGTCCCCGGGCGCGGCTACACGAACGACTTCGCGTCGGCCCTGGCCTACCAGGACGACAAGGGCATGACCTCGACCACACCGGCCATTCCGGTGATGCAGGCCCTGCGGGTGCAGCTCGGCGACATCCGTGCGTCGGGCGGCTTCGAGGCGCGCTTCGAGCGCCACCTGGAGATGCAGCGCATGGTGCTCGACTGGGCCGCGGGCCACGGCCTGTCGATCCTGGCCGACGAGGGCTTCCGCAGTCCCACCGTCACCTCGATCGCCTGCGACGGCCGCTTCAGCGTGGCCGAGCTGTGCAAGGGCTACCGCGAGGCCGGCTACTTCATCACCGGCGGCTACGGCAAGACCAAGGAGACCCACTGGCGCATCGGCCACATGGGCGACCACACGCCGACGTGCGTGGGCGAGTTGCTCGGCCTGACCGACCAGATCCTGCAACGCATCGGCATCAAGGCGGCGGCACCGGCCTGAACAGCGGGGCGGCGGCCTGAACTGCGGCGACGCCAGCCTGAGCTAGAGCACCGGGCTCGTTCGCCGCCGGTTCGTCGGGCGACGCCCTTTCACCACCCGCCATCGCCAGGGACCCGCCCCGGCGTGGCGCCTCCCCGGAGTCCTCCGCCATGACGCCGCTCACCGACCTCGCCGCGCGTTTCCAGTTCAACTCGGACAAGATGATCAGCATGGTCACCAGTGACCTGCGCGGCGACGACTGGATGCACCGCACGGGCGAGGGCAACCACGCCCAGTGGCTGCTGGGCCACCTTGCCGCCACGCGCCGCTGGATGTTGCGCATGGTAGGCGCCGAGATCCCCGTCGCCGATTGGGAGCAACACTTCGGAGCCGGCGACCGCGCCAGCCCGGAGAGTGACGCGATCCCGCCGGAAGACCTCAAGCGAGAATACATCAACAGCGGCCGAGATGTCGTGCGGGTCCTGTCGCAGATGACCGCCGCCCAGGCCGACGCCCCCACCGACAAGCCCTTCCCCGACGGCAGCACCACCGTCGGCGGCATGTTGCACTTCCTGCACTTCCACGAGGCCTACCACCTGGGGCAACTGGGTCTGATCCGCCGCGCGCTGGGCAAACCCGGCATGGTCTGAGCGCGCCCGGCGCGTCGATTTGCGATGCTGTGCGTCCACCGCGTTCGCTCCGGGCACGGAGCGGCCGGCTCGTCGGCCCGGCAACAGGTTCAGATCACCGGGTGCCGATGGCCGATGGGAAGGGTGGACACGTCCGCGGGATCCGTGCATCCGCCCCCGCTGAACGCCTCACCATGGAGAGGAGCATTCCCGTGTCGATCCGTATCGCGATCCTCGTGCTGTCGACCCTGCTGATCAGCGCCCACACGAGCGCTCAGACCGCCACCCCCGGCAGCGTCGTGGTCAACAAGGGCAAGTCGGCCACCGTGACGATCACCAACCCGTGCGACGCCTTCCTGCTCCCCTTCATCAGTCCGGGCTTCTCCGCGATCGTGAAGGTCACGCCCGAGGCGACGCTGCCGACCACCAGCCAGGACTTCCTGATCCTCGGCAAGAAGGCCGGCGAGACCGAGGTCAGCTTCACCGTTCTGGGTGAGCTGATCGCCACCGGCCAGGGGACTTGCGACACCGACGCCGAGGTGCAGGCCGGCGTGATCGTGCTCGATCCCAAGGGGGCCGAGAAGGCCTACAAGGGCGCGGCGAAGCAACCGCTCAAGGACCTCAAGAGCGACCTCGGCTTGCTGTTCGCCGCCCTCGACCAGTCGCTCAAGGACATCCTGCTGCAGGTGCAGATCGGATCGCTGGACGGCGTGGCCGCCTACAAGCTGGCCCACGCCAACACCTGCGAGACGCTGGGCGCCATGCACGGCACGCTGCGCGAATGCCTGCAGACGCTCTCGAACGCCGGCACCCAGATCCTGGGCGACTTCGGATTCGCGCCGATCGTCATGCCCTCGGCGCTGCAGCCCGGAGGCGGCGGCGCGCACGACCAGCTCATGGTCAAGGTCGAGAAGAGCTACAGCTCGATCTTCAGGAAGCTCGCCAAGGCCTGGACCAAGTTCGACAGCTCGGTCGAGAAGATGACCGAGGCCAACGAAGCCCCGGTGACGGGCAACTTCCTGCTGCTGCCGTCCCAGCTCCCGGCCTTCAACGGTCCGGTGGCCACCGGCGGCGGTGGTGGCACGCCCCCGCCCGCACCGCCGCGAGCCATGCAGATGCTGTTCATCGTGGCGGCCGCCCCGGCCAACACCCAGACCGACGGCAACATCCTGCTAGGCGGCCTGGCCAACAACGGCACGGACTACGACGCCCAGATCAGCGGCCCCGACGGCTTCGACCAGACCTTGCCGATCAACATCGCCGGCGACGGCGTGTGGATCACCGAGTTCATCGGCACGTTCGACCCGGGCAACTACACCACCAAGGTGGCCAGCGATTGCGACGGGCAGCTCCCGTTCCTGGTGCGCGCCATGTCCTACCCCTCGTCGCGCTGAGCCCCGCTACGGGAGCAGCGAGTCCGCGCGACGCATCAGGTAGGGCAACACGGCCGCGACGGGCGCTCAGCGTTCGCTGGCGAGGACCGCCCGCAGCGTTCGTTGCAGCAAGGACTCGAGGCGTTCGGCCAGGGCGCCCGCGGCCGCCCCGTCGTCGTCCTTCTCCGCGACCTGGTCGGCGGCCTGCTTCCACAGGCGCGAGAGTTCGCCGCGGCGCGGCAGCAGGGCCTCCTCGACGCGCACGCGCCAGGTGGCGGGGTGCGCCTCGTCGCGGAAGCTGCCCCGGCCACGCCCGAAGTGGGACACGGCCAGGTAGCGCAGCAGCACCTCGTGCGTGAGCTGGTCCAGGAACTCGGGTGACCAACGCACCGCGGGCTTGCCGCGCGAGCCCACGAGGCGGTAGCCCCGCGCCAGTCCGGCGCCGCCCAGCGCGCCCACGATGGCCCCGGCGAGCATGCCACCGCCCAGGGACAGGCCGCCGGTGAGCGCGTCGGCGGCCAGACCGCCCACCGCGCCGCTCACGACGCTGCCCCACAGCGCACCGGTGCGGCTGTCGAGCGGTGCGTCGGGCATGGCGAAGTCGTGGTCGAAGCGCCGGATCTCGGCAGCGGAACTGCCGTCGAGTCCGTGTTCCGCGATCAGCGTGTCCATCAGCGTGGTCATGGCCCGCTGCTGCCGTTCGGCGAGCGCCTCCATGGCGCGCTGCTTGTCGGCCTTGCCGGCCAGCGCAGAAGGCAAGCCGTGGCGTTCGAGGGCGGCCCGGCCCACGTGGCTCGCGAGTTGAGCGCAACTCGCACGGAAGAGGGCCTCGTTGCGTTCGCGCCAGGCGTCGGCGAGGCGCCGCATCACGGCGCGCTTCTCGTCCGGCAGCACGGCCACCAGACGCCGCAACAACTCGCCCTCGGCCACCCACGAGCGGGTGAAGGCGTCGAGCGGCAGGACGTCGCGCACGATCGAGAAGTTCTGCACGGCCGCACGCCAGCGACGTTCGAGCTCGCCGGCGTCCTCCGGCCCGGTCTGGTTGAGCAGCAGCACGACCGGCCGTTCGAGCCAGGTCAGCAGCTCGAGTTCGAGGTTCACGTAGCCCGCGTCGCGCGGGTCCTCGGTGGCGTTCACCAGGTACAGCACCACGTCCGCGTCCTCGCGCACGTTGCGCACGGCTTCCTGGCTGCACCACAGCGCCCGGTCGCCCAGGCGGTCCCAGACCTCGTGCAGGAACCAGCCCACCGGGTTGCCCTCGCTGCGCAGTCGGCGCAGCAGGCGCGCCGTGTCACCGAAGCCGGGGGTGTCCCACAGCGCAAGCTGCGCGCCGTCGATGGACAACAGCTCGTGCGCTTCGTTGACCTCGGTCACGTGGGCCTGGTCCAGGACCTCACCCACATCGCGCCGCAGCAGCGTGCGCGCCAGGGTCGTCTTGCCCACGTTCGTGTGGGACACGAGGGAGAGCGTGATCGAGTCCATCAGCCCGCGTCCGCGCCGGGCGCTGCGACATCGGGCGTCGCCGGAGCGGGACGGCCGGGCTGCCAGGTCACCGCTCCGAGCCGATCGAGCAGCTCCACATTCGGCGGCGTGGACAGGTCGACGTGGGCCGCCTCCAGCCCGGTCTCCCGCAACACGCGATCCCAGGCCCGGCTGCGCTCGTCGAGACGCTGCTTCGGGTGCCTGCGGGCGCGGAAGGACGAGCTGTCGATCACCACCAGCAACTCACCCGTCGGCTCGAGCTCCCCCACGAGTTGTTGCACGAAGCGCGCGTGCACCTCGCTCTCGGGCGACTGGCTCAGCCCGAACAGCACCACGTCGCAGGTCTCCTGCCCGTCGCCCGCCGGCCGCGGCGCGTCGGACGGTTCGTCACCGTAGGCCAGCGGCGCGTGGATCGCGATCTCGGCCCGGGCGCCGAACACGTCGTGCAACAACGCCTTGAGCGTGTCCTGCTCGCGCGCCTCGAGGTGGTAGCTGTAGGGCAGCACGCGCACCAGCTTGGTCCCGCCGCGACCGGCGGCGAGCAGGCGGCGGTAATAGCCGTCATCGAGCGCGAGCGGCAGGTCGCGCGCCAATCGTCCCCCGCGCACCCGCTCCATGACGAACAACGCGGTGCGCGGGATGATCACGAACAACACGGCGCTCACCGCCCACAGATGGATCCAGAGCGCCGCCTCGCCGGGTGTGTCCTGCAAGGCCCCCACGTCGGGCACCGCCCGGCCGAGGATCCAGGCCGCGGGGCCGAGCACGATGCCGAGAACCCGGTTCACCGCGTCTGCATCGAGGAAGGTCGACTCCCAGGTCGCTTCGTACTCCATCGCCACGCCGCGCACGTACATGCCGGCGATCGCGCCTGCGGCCAGCATCAGCGCCGCCAGGTGCAGCATGCGCCGCACGCGCGCGGCCAGCAGCGGAGACGCCACCGAGCGCCAGGCGTCGAGGTAGTTGCCCAACGCCGCCCCCACCAACGCTCCGTGCTCGATGCGCCGACGCTGGGGCAGACGCCACGAGCGCTGCAGGAACCATTCGAGGAAGCGCGTCGTGCCGTGTCCGGTGCTCGTGGCCACGCCCGCCGCACGAGACGGTTTGCGCAGGGCCGACCAGGCGAAGACCAGGTAGACCGCGAAGTTCCAGGCGATGATCGTCAGCATCGGCACCGAGAGCACGTTGATCAGCTTGCGCGGCCCCAGTGCGTTGGTGAACAGACCCAGCACCAGTGCCACGAGCAGGAAGGTCGGCGGCAGCCCCGAGCCGATGCGCGTGCTGCGCAGCATCTCGCTCAGGAAAGGCGTGCGTGCCTGCAGCAGGTCGCCGAGGGCTTCGGCCCGCGCGACCAACACCGGTTCCCCATCCACACTCCCGGCCCCGTCTGCGGCTCCGTCTGCAGCTCCGTCTGCAGGCCCACCTGCGGCCCCGTCTGCAGCTCCGGTTGTGTCCGCGCTCACGGCCTCGGCGCCGTCGGGCGCGGCCTGATGACGCGCCTGCTCGATCGCGTGGGCCCGTTCGTGCGCCGAGAGCAGACGACCCTCGGGGTCGGCCTCCTCGAACGCGCGCACGAGCAACACGGCCTGGATCTCGCGTTCGTTCATCCGGCGCGTTCGTTCATCCGGCCTGTTCGTTCGTCCCGCCCGGATCATCCCCGCCGGCAGCACCCCGGTGCTCACGAGCGAGGCGACGAGCGGTCTCGATCAGCGCGTTCACGGAGATGCCCCTGCGGTGGTTGCCCAGGATCGACAGGCGTGATTGCCGCTCCAGCAGTGTGTCGATCGTATCCTGCCGCGCCGGGTGATCCAGGTCGTACCGCGGCAGGGCGCCCCGCCAGGCCACGACGCTCGACCACAGCGGCTCGGAGCGCAGGCCGAGGACCGCCCCCACCTCGCGCGCCACGATCTCGCGGGCCACGTCGGCCTCTTCGTCCACCAGCCCGGGATGGTGCGCGCCGCCGAGGAACGTGCGCAGCAGCACCAGTTCCGGATCGCAGCGACCGGGATGGATGGATGACGAGAACAGGGTGCCGAGGTGGCCGAGACCGAGCTTGCTGGGCACGAGGTAACCGAATGCATCGAGGGAGTGGGCGACGTCTTCTCGGCGCCAGAGGTGGGCCACGCTCACGATCGACTCGGCCGTCACCTCGGCCAGTGGTTGCGAAAGCTGCGGCAGGTCTTGCGCCAGGATCGCCGCAGCCCCCGGCGCGGGGACGGCCAGGACGAGCCGGCGAGCCGCGATCTCGGGGCCCTGGACGCCTTCTCCGGCGACCGCCCGGGTGACGCGCCAGCCGTCCCCCTCGGGCCGCACGCGGGCCACCGGCGACGACAGGGCCAGCCGCTCGCCCAGTGCGGCAGCCAGGGCCCGGGGCAGGTCCCCGAGGCCCCCCTCCAGGCTGAGCAGGGACGGCAGACCGCGCTTGCCACCGGCGCCCGCCGGCTGGGTCCGCCGGCGCTCCGCCGCCCGGGCCTTCATGCCGCCCATGATGCTGCCGTGCTCCCGGACCATCGCGTGCAAGGCCGGAAACGCCGCACGCAGCGACAAGCGCTCGACGTCCCCGGCGAACACACCCGAGACGAACGGATCGAGCAACCAGTCGAGCACCTCGGCGCCCAGCCGGTGGCGCGCGAAGTCGGCCACCGAACCGTCGAGCGCCTTGTGTCGCGAACGCAGCGGCTCGGTCAGCGCGCGCAGCTTGGCGCGCCGGCTGAGCAGCGGGCTGCGCAGGAAGCTGCCCGGGCCCGTGGGCACCGGGACCAGCTCGCCCTGCGGTGTCCGGGTCGCGCCATAGGCCTGGCTGCCGTCGTCGCGTTCGGCGAAGGCGTCGAAGGCACGCACGGCATCCAGCACCCGCGCGTCGGCATCGAAGGCGCCGTCCGCCGGGCTGGAGCGAAGCGCTGGCGCCGTCCTGAGCACGTAGCGCCGCGCCGCATCCGGTGCCGCGAGGACCGGCTCGAGTCCCAGCTCACCCAACAACGCCCGCGTCTCCGGGGCATTGTCCTGCAGCGCCTCGGGGCCCCACTCGTAGTGCACGGCCGAGCCCAGGCCGTCCACGTGCTCGGTGCGCATCAGCCCGCCGGCGCGAGCCGACGCCTCGAGCACGAGCACGTCGGCAGCGGGACCGAGGCCGTGGGCATAGGCCAGCCCCGAGATGCCCGCGCCCACCACGACCGTGTCCACGATCCGTTCCACCGAGCTCATGCTCCGTCGACGCCCGAGCCGCGGCAACGGCCGGGCCCCATCACCGGCCCCGGCCCCTGACGACCTTGCCAGCCGGCGGTGTTCACGACGGCCGTGTTCACGACGGCCGTGCTCACGACGGCCGTGCTCACGACGGCGGTACTCACGACGGCGGTGCTCACGACGGCGATGCGGCCGCCTCGTGCACCGCGGCTACGAACGCCGCCACCGCATCGGGGTGGGTCTGCTTGAGCACGCCGTGCCCCAGGCTGAGCACGTGCCCCGGCCGACCGCCGACCTCGTCGAGGATCGCCCGGGCGCGACGCTTCACCTCGTCCGGTTCGGCCAGCAGCACCGCGGGGTCGAGGTTGCCCTGGATCCCCACCGCGTGGCCGAAGCGATCGAACACCTCACCGATCGGCGTGCGCCAGTCGGCCACGATCGCCTCGAAGCCCAGCTCGACCAGTTGCTCGGTGACGTGGGCGCCGTCGCGCACGAAACCCAGTCGCGGCACGGGCGTGCCCAGCGACTCCAGCACCCGTCCGGTCCAGGGCGCCACGTAACGACGGTAGTCCTCGGCCGTGAGTTGCCCCGCCCAGGTGTCGAACAGGACCACGATCTGCGCCCCGCTCTGCACCTGGAAGCGCAGGTGGTCGGCGAGCACCACACACAGCTTCTGCATCAGCCGCTCGTAGACCGCCGTGTCCCGGTACATCAGCGTGCGCAGCGCCGCGCCGGCGCCCGGGTTGCCGCCCGAGGTGGCGTAGGCCGCCATCGTGAACGGTGCGCCGGCGAAGCCGATCAAGGCCACCTCGTCCGGCAGGCCCGCGCGCGTCACCCGCAGCGACTCGCCCACGTACGCGAGGTCGCGGGTGGGATCGACACCGCCCAGGGCATCGACGTCCGCCCCGCTCGCCAGGGGCTGCGGCAACACCGGGCCGCGGCCTTCCTCGAAGCGCAGCTCCATGCCCATGGCCGCGAGCGGCAGCAGGATGTCGCTGAAGATCACCGCGCCATCCACCCCGAAGCGGCGCACCGGCTGCAGCGTGACCTCCGCGGCCAGCTCGGGGTCATGGGCCATGCCCAGGAAGCCACCGGCGCGCTTGCGCACCACGCCGTACTCGGGCAGGTAGCGACCGGCCTGGCGCATGAGCCACACGGGCGTGCGCGGCACGGGTTCCCGGCGCAGGGCGCGCACGAGCAGGGGGTCGTGGGAGGACTCGGTCATCGGGAAGCTCGGTGTTGCGGGGGCCTGGAAGCCGCCGACTGTGGGAGGCGAGACGGGTACCGCGTCACGGCGTCAGGCGGTAGCCCGCGCCGCGCACGGTGTGGATGTAACGGGGGTTCTTGGGGTCGGGCTCGAGCAGGCGCCGCAGGCGCACGATGAAGTTGTCCACCGTGCGCAGCGTGGGGAAGGCGTCGTAGCCCCACACGGTGTCCACGATCTCGCTGCGCGACACGACCTCGCCCGGCCGTTCGGCCAGGCAACGCAGGATCATGGTCTCCTTCTGCGAGAGGCCGAAGGTCCGATCGGGTTTGTGCACGGTGAGCGTCGCCAGGTCGATGCGCACGTCGCCCAGGCGCAATTCGTCGCCCGCGGGAGAGGGGCTGCTGAACCACTGCGTCCGGCGCAGGATCGCCCCCACGCGCAGGATCAGCTCGCTCAGGTCGAATGGCTTGCCGAGGTAGTCGTCGCCGCCCAGTTCGAGTCCGCGCACGCGATCGTCGCGACTGCTGCGCGCGGTGAGGAACAGGATCGGCACCTGGTTGCCGTCGCCGCGCAGCGCTTCGCACACAGCGAAACCGTCCATGCTGGGCAGCATCACGTCGAGCAGCACGAGGTCGGGCGGATCCTGGCGGATGCGTTCCAGCGCCTGGGCGCCGTCACCCAGCACCTCGACGCGCCAGCCCTCCAGCTCGAGGTTCTCGGAGATGACCTCGGCCAGGTGCGCTTCGTCTTCCACCACGATCAGACGCTCGCCGCTCACAGCTGCTGCTCCTGGCCGCCGGGGGGGGCGGCCTGGCCCGGAGTCTCCCGCGACGCGCCGCCGACCGCGCCGGCGGACGGGCGCGGCGGGCCGTCGTCGCTCAGGCCCCAGGTGTGCGTCGGGCGCACGTTCCTGGGCAGGCCCGGCGTGAGCGGCACGCGCACGGCGACGCGCGTGCCGCCGCCGTCCAGTGTGTCGTCGATCCGGAGGCTGCCGCGATGGGCGCCCACGAGTTCCTTGACGATGAACAACCCGAGCCCCGCGCCCGGCTGCGTGCGGACGTTCTCGTCCTTGCCGCGCACGAACGGTTCGAGGATGCGCTGCGGGTCGGCGCCCTGCAGGCCCGGGCCGAAGTCACGCACCGTCAACAACCCGCTGCGACCGTCCACGCCCACACCGACCTCGATCCGCGGTTGGGCACCGCCGTATTTCAGGGCGTTGCCGAGCAGGTTCTCGAGCACCCGGTCCAAGGCCTGGGGATCGGCCTCCACCATCACCGCGGCGGGTGCATCCAGCTCCACCGTCGCGTGGTCGTGCAGGGCGGCGAAGCGCTCCACGCGACGCAACACGAGGCCGCTCAGGTCCATCGTCTCGGGGTGCACCTCGGCGGTCTCGCCGGTCATGCGCCGGGCGGTGAGCAGGTCCTCCACCAGGTCCTCCAGCCGCTCGATGTCCTCCTGCGCGTGCGCGAGGTAGCGCTCGGCCTTCTCTCCATCCGCTCGCCCCTGGCGGATGCTCTCCAGGTACAGCTTGGCCGACGCCAGCGGGCTGCGCAGTTCGTGCGTCACCGCCGAGAGGAAGTTGCGCTGCTGTCGATTGAGCACGAGTTCTCGTCGCACGGCGCGCAGCACGAGCAGCACGCTCGCCAGCAACAACACGCCCAGGAAGATGCCCTCGAAGAAGAACATGCTGGCCCACTCGCCGAGCTGTTCGTGGATCGCGGAGTACTGCCCCGCGTTCAACGGACCGGACAGCTCCACGTGCTCGGCCAGTTCGTCGCCCTTGCTCGAGAAGAAGTACACCCACCAGCCGATGAGCGTGAAGAACAACATCACGATGACGACGTAGAGGGCCAGCGAGACCTTGAGCGAGCGAGCACCCGACTTCACGCCGCGCCTCCGCGAAGCCGCGCACGCGGCGCGATCACGTCGCTGCCCCCGCGGCCACCGCCGCCAGCGACTCGCCCAGAGCGGCCACGGCGCGATCCAGCCCCGCCTCGTCGTGAACGGCTGAGACGAAGGCCACCTCGTAGGCCGAGGGCGCCATCCACACCCCGCGCTGCATCAGCTCGGCGTGCAGCCCCGCGTACAGCGACGCACCCTCCGGCCGGACCCCGGAGAACGCCCGTGGCGGCGACCCCTCCTGCAGGCACAACCAGAGGATCGAGCCGACCCGCGCCACCGAACCCGAGACGCCGCTGCGCGCGAGGGCGCTGGCCCAGCCGGCTTCGAGATAAGCGCCCAGGGCTTCCAGGCGCTTGTACACGTCGCCGCGGCCGAGCACGTCGAGCGTGGCGATCCCGGCCGCCATGGCGAGCGGATTGCCCGAGAGCGTGCCGGCCTGGTAGACGTCACCCAGCGGGGCCACCTGGTCCATGAGTGCCGCCGGGCCCATGTAGGCGCCCACCGGCATGCCGCCACCGACGATCTTGCCCACCGTCACGATGTCGGGCGTGATGCCCGTCAGCTCGGTCATGCCGCCCGGCGCGACGCGGAAGCCGGAGATGACCTCGTCGAACAACAGCAGCGCACCGTGGGCGCTGCACAGCTCTCGCACCAGTTGCAGGAACTCGAGGCGTTGCACGAGCAGCCCGGCATTGGCGGGCAACGGCTCGATCGCGACCAGGGCGATCTCCGAACCGCGTTGCTCGAACAACGTCCGCAGGGCCTGCTCGTCGTCGAGCGGCAGCACGTCGGTGAGCTCGGTGAACTCCGGAGGGACACCGGCCGACGAGGGCGTGCCGAACGTCGCCAGTCCCGAGCCGGCCTTCACCAGCAGCGCGTCGAAGTGACCGTGATAGCAGCCCTCGAACTTGACGATCCGCTTGCGGCCCGTCGCGCCGCGCGCCAGGCGCACCGCGCTCATGCAGGCCTCGGTGCCGCTGCTCGTGAAGCGCACACGATCGGCGAAGGGGAAGCGCTCGAGGACGCGTTCGGCCAGTTCCACTTCGGCCGCGCAGGTGGCGCCGAAGGTCGTGCCGTCCGCCAGGGCGCGTTCCACCGCCTCGCGCACCTCCGGGTGCACGTGACCCAGGATCAGGGGGCCCCATGAGCCCACCAGGTCGAGGTACTCCCGTCCATTCACGTCGGTGACCGTGGCGCCGCGGCCGCGGGCCACGAAGGGCGGGTCACCCTGGACGGCACCGAAGGCGCGCACGGGACTCGACACGCCGCCGGGCATCACCGCCCGGGCGCGCTCGAGCAGGTTCTCGTGCGGGCGGGCCGTCGTGGCGGTGCGGTCTTCTGCTCGGGACAAGGGCGTGTTCTCCAGGCTCAGGTCAGCCAGCCGTGCTCAAGGGCTTCGCGTGCGTGATAGCTGATGATCACGTCCGCACCGGCGCGCGCCATCGAGCCCAGGATCTCCGGGACGATGGTCGCCTCGTCCACCCAACCCTTGGCGGCTGCGGCCTTCACCATGCTGTATTCGCCCGAGACATTGTAGGCAGCCAGGGGCAGCGACGTCTCGTCGGCGATGTCGGCGATCACGTCGAGGTAGGACAGCGCCGGCTTGACCATCAACATGTCGGCGCCCTCGTTCTCGTCGAGCACGCTCTCCAGCAGGGCCTCGCGGCGGTTGCGCGGGTCGAGCTGGTAGGTCTTGCGATCGCCGGCGCCGGGTGCGCTGTCCGCCGCATCGCGGAAGGGCCCGTAGAAAGCCGAGGCGAACTTGCTCGAGTAGGACAGGATCGCGGTGTCGGTGCAGCCGACCTCGTCCAGTCGGTCGCGGATCGCGGCGACGCGCTGGTCCATCATGTCGCTGGGCGCCACCACGTCGGCACCGGCCCGGGCGTGGGCCAGAGCCATGGCCGACAGGAGCGGCAGGGAGTCGTCGTTGAGCACTTCGCCTTCGTGCAACACGCCGCAGTGGCCGTGGCTCATCGAGCCGCACAGGCACACGTCGGTCATGATCACCACGCGATCCCCGTAGGCATCGCGCAGGGCGCGCACGGCCCGCGGCACGAGTCCGTCCGGATCCGTGGCCGAACTCGCCTTCTCGTCCTTGTCCTCGGTGACACCGAACAGCAGCACGCTGGCCAGACCCAGTTGCAGGTCGTTGCCGACGCGCTCGACCAACGGAGCCAGGCCCATGCGCTCCACGCCCGGCATGGAGTCGACCGGCGACCGGCCGTCACCCTCCACGACGAAGTGTGGCTGGATCAGCTGGGCGGGGTGCAGGCGCGTCTCGGCCAGGGCCTCGCGCAGAGCCGCCGTGCGGCGGAGTCGTCGTGGGCGATCGGTCACACCAGGTCCTCGCTGAGCGGGTGGCGACGGGCCAGGCAGGCGATCAGGGCCTCCACGCCGGATCCGTCGGGGGATTCGTGTTCCAGGCCGGCCGCCTGCAGGGCCTGCGCCGTGCTGCGACCGAGGGCGAGACGCACGCGCCGCTCGGCGGCCCGGTCGAGTCCGCAGCGGACGGCAGCCTCCACCGCCGAGGGGCTCATGTAGACGAAGTGCGCGGCAGCGACCGACGCGCGGTCGGCGGCGGGCTCCGGGGACGCTCCCGTTGCGGGCGAGTCCGCCCCGACGCCCAGCGCCCCGAACACGTCGTGGACCTGGGTCGGGGACGCGACCGGAACCGAGCGGTAGACGATCACGGACTCGAGCGCCGCACCCCGCTCGGCAAGCCCGTCCGCCAGCTCCGGCCGCGCGTCGGCGGCACACGGGAACAACACGCGCGCCCCCGGCCCGAGCGGGATCGAAGCCGCCAGCTCGCGCGCCCCACCGCTGCCGACGTGGTCCGCACGCAGACCGGCTTCCACCAATGCCGCCGCTGTGGAGGGCCCGACCGCGGCCACGCACACACCCGGCGGGAGCGTCAGGCCAAGCAACGGGCGCGCCGCCTGACGACTGGTCACGGCCACGACGTCGCCCGGCACGAGTTGCGCCAGCCGCTCGCCGAGCGCCGGCGCAGCCACCGGCTCGAAGCGCAACACCTGCGCCACGTTGACCACGGCGCCGAGGATCGACAGCCGCTGCGCCAGCAACGAGTCCGCTCCGTCGGACGAACCCACGAGCGTGACCTGCTCACCACCGAACGGGCCGCAGCCCGTGGCCGTCCCGGGCGCCAGTCGCTCCCAGGCATGGTCCACCGCAGCGGCGGGCGTGACGCCGTGACCCTCGGCCCACCGGGGCGGCGCCCCCGCGTGGGGATGGTCGGCACCGAGGAATGCGAGGGCGCGGTAGTCTCCGTTCCCGTCCGCAGCGTCGCCCGCCGACGGCGCGACGTTCACGCCGAGCGGCAGTTGGCAGCCGCCGCCGGCGAGAGCCAGCGCCGAGCGCTCGGCCCCGATCACCGCAGCCGAGTCCGCATCGTGCAGGTGACGACGGAGCAGCGCACAGGTTTCGTCATCGGCACCCCGGGCCTGGATCGCCAGGGCGCCCTGGGCCGGCGCAGGCACCATCAGTGCCGGCGGCAGACGCACCACGATCAGGTCCGACAGATCGAGGCCCAGCCGTTCGAGCCCCGCAGCGGCGAGGACGATGGCCTCGTATCCTCCGTCGCGCAGCTTCTGCACCCGGGTGGGCACGTTGCCGCGCAGGCTGGTCACGCGAATGTCCGGGCGCAGGGCGCCGAGCTGGCCCGCGCGACGGGGCGCATCGGTGCCCACCCGCGCACCGTGGCGCAGAGGCAGGAACGCGGCCGCCGGATCGTGCCCCCCGGGCAACGCGAGCAGCAGCTCCAGCGGCGCGTGGCGGGTCGTGACGGCGGCCAACGTGAGCTCGGGCGGGTTCTCGGTGGCCAGGTCCTTGTGACTGTGCACCGCGAGATCGACCCGTCGATCGAGCAGGGCCTGCTCGATCTCGGCGGTGAAGAAGGCCCGTCCGTCCACACCGGTGAGGGGCACGTCCTGGATCCGATCGCCACGCGTGGTGATGCGCACGAGGTCGACGTCGGCCTCGACCGAGAGACGGTCGGCGACGTGGTGCGCCTGCCACAGCGCGAGGTCCGAGGAGCGCGTCCCCAGCCGCACCATGGGCCGTGCCGGCGTGGGCCGTCCTTGCGCGGAACGTCCTTGCGTGGGGCGCGGCTCCCGGGCGCTGCTCGCGCCATCGTCGCGGCTGCCGTCGGGCTGGTCGGACGCAGTCATCGCGACGTCTCGGAGGGTTCGGGGGCCGCAGGGTCGTCCACGCGACCGCTGGTGAGTTCGGTGGCGAGCTGCTTCAACGCCAGGACCGGCAGGTGTTGCATGCGCCCGAAGGTGGCGCGCGCCCAGCGCTCGACCGCACGTCGATCGCGCTCGTCGAGGTGGGCCAGGCGTCCCCCGAGCAGACCGTTGAGCTCCCGCTCGAGCAGGTCGCGACTGGCGTCGGTCAACTCGCTCACGAGCGGCGCGGCGGCCTGTTCACCGGCGCGGCGGGCGAACGTGGCCACCTTCTGCTCCACGAGCTGCTCGGCGGCGACCGCCGCCTCGGCGCGCAGGGAGCGATTGTGATCGGCCGCGTGACGCAAGGCGTCGATGTCGATGATCTCCACGCCGGGCGTGGGCGCCAGGTCGCGCGGCACGGCCAGGTCGAAGCCGAGCAACGGGGCGCCGGTCGGCGTGCACCGGGTGAGGGCGCCGAGCTGCTCGGTCGTGAGCACCACGCCCGGCGCCGAGGTGGCCGAGACGATCACGTCCACCGGATGCTGCGCGGCCTGGAAGGACTCCAACGTGACGGCGGTGGCCCCGCACTCGTCGGCCAGCTCGCGCGCCCGCTCGTGCGTCCGGTTGACGATGTAGGTGGGCGGGGCGCCCGCGTCCTGGAGCACCCGGGCAACCAGACTCGACATCTCGCCGGCGCCCAGCACGGCCGACCGCAGGTGCTGCGCCTCGGGCCGGGTCAGCAGTTCACGTGTCGCCAGGCTCACGACGGAGACCGGGTGACGGGCGAGATCGGTGTCGGCGCGCACGCGCTTGCCGATCGCCAGGGCGTGGTGGAACAACGGCCCCAGGAGCGGTCCCACGAGACCGATGTCGGCCGCGCGCCCGTAGGCTTCGCGCACCTGGGCGATGATCTGATCCTCACCCACGACCAGGGAATCGAGCGACGCGGCCACGCGGAACAGATGCCGCACCGCGTCGCGGCCGGTGCGCAACAGCAGGGTCTCCTCCAGCTGCCGCGCCGCCAGCTCAGTGCTCAGTTCGGCGGCCAACAGGCCCAGGTCCGGCACCGAGGG
The DNA here is from genome assembly GCA_029259695.1 of Planctomycetota bacterium. GTDB lineage: Bacteria > Planctomycetota > B15-G4 > B15-G4 > B15-G4 > OFTM49. Next base: position 3,457 of record JAJDEQ010000201.1, on the reverse strand, counting down.
CAGGTCGCCTTCCTCGCGGGCGTAGATCACCTCGACCCGATTGCAGGTCGCCAGGAAGACGAGTTCGGAGGCACCGAGAGCATCGGCCAGGTCGCGCAGCGCTCCGTCGTCGGTCGGGCGCCGCACCTGCTCGAGGCCGGTCACGTCACTGCCGTGGATCGAGATGCCCGCGATGCCGATGCGTTCCATGCTCGAGGCAGTCTAGGCCAACGCACCCGGGCGACTGTCATGAGAGTGTCATGGGTCGGCGAAGGGCAACCGCGCGAGGTCGAGGTTGCCGCCGCTGAGCACGACGCCCACGCGCTCGAGACCCTGCAGTTCGCGGAACTCGGCGGAGAGCACAGCCGCCACGGCCACGGCGGCGCTCGGTTCGATGACGAGCTTGGCCCGCTCCCAGACCAGGCGCATGGCGGCCACCAGGGCCTCGTCGTCCACCGTGATCACGCGCTCCACGTGATCGCGGATGATCGGCCAGGTCAGGTCCCCGAGGCTGGTGAGCAGCCCGTCCGCGATCGTGTCGGGCGCCGTCTGGAGGATGCGCTCGCCCGCCTCCAGCGACCGCCGGGCGTCATCCGCACCGGCCGGCTCGGCGGCGAACACGCGCAGCGACGGGTCGATCCCCCTGGCCGCGATCGACACGCCGGACAACAGGCCCCCGCCGCCGACCGGGGTGATGATCCCATCGAGGTCGTCCACCTGCGCGAGCAGTTCGAGCGCGGTGGTGCCCTGGCCGGCGATCACATCGGGATGGTCGTAGGGCGGGATGAGCGTCGCGCCGGTCTCCTGCTGCACGGCTGCCGCCGCGCTCTCGCGCGCCGCCTGGTTCGGCTCGCAGTCGATCACGCGCGCGCCGTAGTCCAGCACGGCGCGGCGCTTGACCGCGGGCGCCCCGCGCGGCATGACGATGTGGGCCGGGATGCCCCGCAGGCGAGCCGCCAACGCGAGCGCCTGGGCGTGATTGCCCGAGCTGTGGGTGACGACACCCCGAGCGGCCACGTCGTCCGCCAGGCGCAGGACGGCATTGCACGCCCCGCGGAACTTGAACGCGCCCACCTTCTGCAGGTTCTCGCACTTCAGGAACAACTGTCGGCCGGCGCGTCGGTCGAGGGCCTCGCAGGTCATCACGGGCGTGCGGTGCGCGTACGGCGCGATGCGTTCGGCGGCGGACCGGATCGCGGCCAGGTCCACGGGGTGGCTCACGTGCGCACGCTCCGCTCGGCCAGGATCGCCTGTGCCGCGTCGCGCACATCCTCAACGCAGGCCTCCACGCGATCGCGACGTGTGCGGAACGAGAGCACGCACACACGGGCCAGGAAGCGACCGTCGTCCACCGAACAGCCCGTGATCATCACCCGCTGGCGGGCGACGACACGCCGCATGAGTTCCTCGGTCGCGGCGTTCTGCTCGTCTTGCGTGGCGCCCCTCCACTCGAGGTGGAAGGCGAACAGCGACAACTGGGGGGCCGCGACCATGCGCACGCCCGGGAGCGCGGCGATCGCGTCCGCCGCCTCGACCGCCAGGTCGCGCTTCTCCTTCACCGCGGCTCGCAAGCGCGCCGTGCCGTACAGCTTGATCGGCAGCCAGGCGCGGAAACCGCGGTAGGGCCGCGACAACTCCGGGCCGTATTGGGACGGATCGAAGAAGCCCTCCAGGGCCTCGGGCGGCATGTAGCTGCCGCTGCCCGCGTGGGCCTCGCGCAACGCCTCTCCATCGCGCACCAGCAACGCGCCGGTCCCGTAGGGCAGGAACAGCGCCTTGTGCGGATCGAGCGCCAGCGAATCCGCCGTCGACAGCCCCGCCAACAGCGGGCGCAGCTCGGGGACCATGTGGAAGAACGCTCCATAGGCGCCGTCGACGTGGTGCCACATGCCGTGGGCCGCACACAATTCGCCGATCGCCTCCAGCGGATCGACTGCGCCCGTGTTCGTGGTGCCCGCACTCGACACGACCGCGAACGGACGCAGACCCTGATCCTGGTCGGCGCGGATCGCATCCGACAACGCGTCGAGGCCCATGCGGAATTGCTCGTCGACCGGGATCCGGCGCACGCGATCCGGCAGGATCCCCGCCAACCGCGCGGCCTTCAGCACGCAGTGATGGGCCTGGCTCGACGTGTACAGCACGCCGTCGCGGAGCTCTGTCCCGAGCAGCCGTTCGCGGGCCGTGACGATGCCCCCGAAGTTGGCCAGCGACCCTCCGGAGGTGAGCAGCCCCCGCGTCGTCGCGGGAAAGCCCATCCAATCCGCGAACCAGTCGATCACGTTGGACTCGAGCTGCACCAGCGCCGGCGCCGCCTGCCAGACTCCGGTGAACCGGTTGGTCGTGTCGGCGATCAGGTCGGCCAGCGCCGACGGGTACAGGCCGCCGCCCGGGATGTAGGCCAGGTAGCCCGGGCCCGAGGCCGTCCACGAACGTCCGACCCACTCGTTGAAGAACGGGTCGAGCAGGTCGTCCAGCGACGTGCCCTGCTCGGGCGGGCCTTCGCGCAGCGCCCGGCACAACTCGGCCGCGTCCACATCGCCGGCAGCGGGCTGTTGATCGAGGCTTGTGAGGTGATCGACGACGCGCCGCAGGACGTTCTCGCCCATGGCGTACATGTCGTCACCGGAGAAGTCGAGCGATGCGGGGTCATCGTGCACGGGCGGGCTCCTGGCGAGCCCCGCAGCTTAGCGGCTTGCTCGTGGAGCTGTCAGCTCCCCGGAGATGCCGCTCCCCAGTACGCCTCCGCCACCCTGAGTCGCGCGCGCTCCTTGCTCGGGTAGGACTTGGCCGCCTCCAGCCCCGCGCCGGTGACCCGGTCGAGCGCCCCGCTGACCAACTTCCACTCGTGCAGTTGCTGGAAGTACTCGGCGCCCAGGATCTCGGTCCAGACCGCCAGACGCTCCTCGGACTCCATCTCCCACTGGTCGTACAGCCACGCCGACTGCTGGCGATGGTCGGCCACCGCGGCCATGCCGCTCGCGCCCAACTCGCGCAAGCGCTCCGCGATCTCCGGATGGCCGATGACCGCCATGGCCTCGGCCAGCGGGAGCGCCTCGTAGGCTTCGACCTCGGGCACACCGCCGATGGCTCGGGCGAAGACCAGCGGCAACGGGTCGGCGTCGGGCATCCCGTGCTCGGGCGTGGAGACCTCGTGATCGAGCATCGCCAGGAACGTCTCGTCCTTCTCCGGCGCGGCCACGTCGAGCAGCAGGTGCATGGCGCAGCGGGCCAGCGCGCGATCGCGGGGCAGGAAGCTCTCGTGATCGGCCATGTACTGGAAGCTCGCCGGTGCTTCCGAGGTCCGGTCGGCCACCAACTCGTTCCAATGACGTTCGGGGCTGTTGGAGCGATGGGCCCACATGTCGCCCGTCTTGGTCACCTTGACGGCGAGGTCGGCGGGCGGCCCGGACGGGGGCGGTGGCGGCTGCGTGCCCTCGGGCAGGAAGCCGGACCAGCCCGGACGGAACCAGCCCTC
>JAJDEQ010000021.1 GCA_029259695.1 Planctomycetota bacterium | reverse complement strand
TTGAGGATCACGAAGCCGTACTCGGTGTCCACGTTGGAGAGCTGCGCCTCGATGCGCGGCATGGCCACCACCGACGTGATGTCGAAGCCCGACGCCTGCGCCACCTCGAGCTGATTGCCGAGCGAACGCCCCTCGTCGAGGGCCGACGTGAGCTCGTCATTGAGACGCTCGAGATCGTTCTGGGCGCTCGCCAGCCCCTGTTCGGCCTGACGCTGAGCCTGCTCCGCCACGCGCTGCGCGTTCTGCGCGTCCAACGCCTCGGTGCGGAAGTCCTCCATCCTGGACACGAGGTCCTGGTTGGCCTGGAGGGTGCTCGCGAACGATGTGTCGATGCTGTCGAGCTTGCCCGAGATCACCTGCAGCTGGTTCCGGAGCTGGTCGTTGTCGCTCTGGAGACGGCTGTTGGTGCGCTTGAGGTTGTCGCGCTCCACTTCGAGGTCGACCTTCTCGCCCTCGAGTGCCCGCTTGTCCTGTTCGAGCTGGCTCTTGCGCGCACTGTGATCGCTGACCGCCTCGTCGAGGTTGCCCTGCAGCTCGTCGCGGTGCTTCTCGGTAGCCGCCAAGTCGTCCTTGGTGGCCTCCGTCCGCTGCAGCAGCGCTCCGGCGGCGCCCAGCACCACCAGGGAGAGCACGAGGTTCACGACCACCAAGACCTTGCCAATACCACTCATAGCGTCACTCGTTGGGGCCCAACGCTCCGGGGAATTCAGTACAGAACGGGGTTCCCGGCGCGCTCGTCAGACAAGTGGGAGGAGCGTAGTGAGGCCCTCCTGCGCTGTCAAGAAACCGGGTTTGAGGACGAAACAGGCGCCCCGCGTCGGCGGAGAGCCGCCCATGCTGCCGCGAGCAGACACAGCCAACCCGGCCAGTCGCCCCAGGCCACGTACAGAGTCGCGTCCGAATGCAGCGGAATGCGCGCCGTGAAGCTGCCGCGCACGTCCCGGTCGAGGCCGTCGACGACGAGCCGATCCGCCGGACCGGGACGGCGACCGTCCGGCCGCGCGAGACACGAGATGCCCGAATTCGTCGAGCGAAAGACGGCTCGTCGCGTCTCGACTGCCCGCAGGATCGACTGCAGCTCCATGTGGTCGTACTCGGTCGACCCACCGAACCAGGCTTCGTTGGAGATGTTGACAAGAAACCGAGCTCCCTGCTGCACGAACCCACGACAGTACGATCCATAGGCGTTCTCGTAGCAGATGGTGACGCCGAACGGCAGGCCGTCCAGCTCGACCAGGTTGGGCCCGGGCCCCGGCTCCAGCGCGGGCCAGAATCCGGCCATCTGCACCACCGTTCGGCGCAACCAGCGCTGGGCGCCCTCGGGCATGAACTGGTACCAGGGGATCATCTCGCCCCCGGGGACCAGCATGTGCTTGTCGTAGCGCGCCACCGGGCGGCCGGCGCCGTCGTAGTACAGCGCCGAGTTGGCCATGGCGGCCTCGCCGTCCGGGCCCCGGAAGCCCCAGGCGGCGCCGAGCACGGTCGCGGGCTGGCCGGCGCCGGGGACCTGCGCCAGGGACCGGGCCAGCAGCTGGCCCACCGGCTCCAGGGTCTCCTCGGTCACCAGGCCCAGCGGCCAGATCGTCTCGGGCCAGACGATCAGATCGGGCGGTGGGTCCTGCGCCGCCACCGTGCGCACGAGTTCCATGCACACGGCGTAACGCTCCTCGCCGGCCGCCGGGTTGTCCTTGAGGCGCTGGGGGAACCCGGGCTGGATCGCGGCCAACACGGGTCCCGGCTCCGGCTCGGCCAGCGTGCCCGGGCGGATCGCGCCGTACGCCAGGGCCGCCGCCAGCACGAGCAGGGCGGGCAGCAGTCCGGGGCGTCCCTCCCAGCGGGCCAGCAACCCGCTCGACACCGTCACCAGCACCCAGGACACGAGCATCACGCCGCCCAGGTCGGCCACCTGCACCATCAGGGGACTCGCGGCGGCGGCCTGTCCCACGAGTTGCCACGGGAACCCGGTCTCCGGGAACTCGTGACGCAGCATCTCGTGGGCGACCCAGATCACCCCCAGCCACATGGGCGACGCCCCGCGCCCGATCACGCGGTGCGCGAGCCAACCGTAGACGCCGAACCAGAAGGACTGCACCAGCGTGACCAGCACCAGGTTGACGATGTGCGTCTCGGCCACCCACCCGCTGCCGATGCCGAAGAACACCAGCCCGGCGAGCCACAACCGGCCGAACGCCCGGACGCTGCTGCCGGCCTCGCTGCCCAGGCGCGTGAGCGCGATCGGCCCCAGGATCGCGAGGGGCCACAACCCCACCGGCGGAAACGCGGCCAGCAGGGCGCCGACCCCGATCACCAGTTGCCACAACGCGCGCATGCCTGATCCGTTCATGCGCGGCTACCAGCCGGTCTCGGTCGTTCCCGGACGCGGCAGGTCGAACCAGTCCGCCGACTCCCCCGCCGCCAGTTCGCCTTCCCCGCTGCCGACGAAACCGAAACCCTGGGCGCGCGCCATGCAGACCAGATCGCCCGAGCCGTGCCAGCCGTCGAACACCAGCCTGCGGGTGCCGTCGGCCTCCGTCCGGGTGCGCATGGGGATCAGCAGGTCCCGGGCCGGGTTGCGACGCACGGCCGCCTCCAGCGGCAGCCGCAGGCCGGTCCAGTCGCACACGTCCCGGCCGGCCAGGCGCGCGATGGCCGGGGCCACCAGGATGCGCCCCGTCATCAGCGCCGCCACGGGGTTGCCGGGGAGACAGAAGACGAGGCGATCACGCAGCGTGTAGAAGAGCGTCGGCTTGCCGGGCTTGACCGACAGTCGATCGAAGTGGCGCTGGCCGCCGGCGGCCTCGACCACGTCCGCCGACAGGTCGTACCAGCCGACCGACGAACCGCCCGTGAGCACGACCACGTCGGCTTCCAGGGCCCGCTGGAACTTCGCCGTCAGGTCGTCCAGCGTGTCGCGCGCCACGCCCAGGTTCTCGACCCTTGCACCGGTGGCGCCCAGCAGGCTGCGCAGGGCGGGCCCGTTGCTCTCCCGGATCTGGCCGCGGCGCACGGGAGCCCCGGGAGGCACGAGTTCGTCACCCGACGTGAGCAGCGCCACGTGCGGTCGACGGCGCACGGCCACTTCACCGGCGCCGGACGCGATGAGCAGCGACAGCCCGAGGGTGGAGACGCACTCCCCGGCCGCCGCGATGACCTGGCCGCGGTGCAGGTCCTCGCCCCGCGGCGCCACGTGCTGGCCGCTGCGCACCGCCTGGGACAGGCGCACTCGGGAGCCCACCCGTTCGGTCCACTCGACCGGGACCACCGCGTCGGCGCCGGGGGGCAGCGGCGCCCCGGTCATGATCTCGTGCGCCTGGCCCGACTCCAGCGGCTGGTTGGCCTCGTCGCCCGCGGCCACTTCGGCTGCCACCTCGAGTTCGGGCGCGTCACCGACGGTCTCCGCCGCACGCACGGCGAACCCGTCCATCATCACGCGATCGAAGGGTGGCAGGTCGCCGTCGGCGGCCACGTCCGCGGCCAGCACACGACCCACGGCATCGACCACCGGCACGCGCTCGGAGTCCGTCAACGGAGAGGCCTGTTCGAGCACGATGCGACGCGCGGCCTGGATGCTGATCATCGTCGTTCCGACGCTGCGAGGGGCCGCCCGGCGAACGTCGATCGACGCCGTGGCGAGATCGTGGCTACCATACGAAAAGATCCGTCGCTTTCGGGCCGCCACCTATGCTGCCGACGCCCCCAACATCGGTGTCGTCACCGCGTCCGGCGCTCCACCGACTCCGCCCGGACCACTGCTCATGCCCCGCCCCCTTCGCTCCCTCGCGTCGACGCCCCGCGCGGTGCTCGTGCTGCCTGCCGCGTTGTGGATTGCACTCAGCGGTTGTGGCGCGGAGACCAATGCCGGCGAGCAACACCAGGCCGGCGGCGTGGCCGGCGGACGCGGCACCGAGCGCAGTGAGACGCCGGTCGTGGTCGAGCGCCTCGAGCGCGGAGCGGTGCGGGACGAGGTCGTGGCCTCCGCCACCGTCGACGCGCGCCGATCGGTGCAGGTCTTCCCCAAGCTGGCCAACCTGCCCATCACCGAGGTCTTCGTCGACGAGGGTGAGCGCGTCGAGCGCGGCTCCCCGCTGATGCAGCTCTACGACACCGACCTGAAACTGGCCGCGCGCGTCGCCGACACGGCCAAGAGCGAGGCGGCCAAGACGGTCGAGACGCGCAAGCTCGTGCTCGAGGAGGACGAACGCCGGGTGCTGCGGGCCGAACGCCAGGCGAACAAGGCCAAGTCCGACCTGGCGCGGCTTACTGAACTCGTGAACGAAGGCCTCGTCACGAAGCAGGAGGCGGACGACGCCCAGCTCACCGCGGACACCGCCGCGGACGACCTGGCCCTGGCGAACTTCGCGTCGCGCGGCGCCCAGCTCCAACTGGAACTCGCGGAGATCGCCCGCGAGCGAGCCGAACTCGACTGGGAGCAGTCCAACACGAATCTCGAGGAGGCCCTCGTCACGGCACCGTTGACCGGCATCGTCGCCCGCCGCGAATGCGACGTCGGTGAGTTGTCCAACCTGAGCACCCCGGCCTTCACCGTGGTGGACATCGAGGAGCTGGTGCTCAACCTGCGCATGCCCCAGGACACGCTCGCGGTCCTGGCGCGGGGCCAGCACGTGGACGTGCGCGCCGTGACCCACACCGGCAAGCACTTCGAGGGCGAGGTGCGCATCGTGAACCAGGTGCTCGACGAGGCCACGGGCGCCGTGCCGGTGATCGTCGACCTGCAGCCGGCCGAAGGACTCGTGCCGGGGCTCTTCTGCGAGGCGCGCGTCGTCACCGCCGAGCGCCAGGACGCGCTGCTCGTGAGCAAGCGCGCGGTGTTGTACGAGGACGACCAGCCGGTGATCTTCGTGGTCGACGTGATCGATGCCGCCGGCGACGAAGGGCAGGACGAACAGGAACCGGTCGACGATGCAGCCGACGCCGGCGCGACGCAGGCCGACGGCGCCGTGATCGCTGCCGACGGCGCCGAAGAAGACGACGGCACGGCGACGGCCGACGCCCTGGAGGCCGGCCCGGCGCTCAGCGTCGATCGCTTCCGCGCGCGCAAGGTGCTCTTCGTGGCCGGCGTGAGCACCCCGACGCAGATCGAGATCCTCACCGACCTCGAGGGCCGACCGCTGTCCACCGACCTGCGCGTGGTCGTGGTCGGGCAGGAGAACCTCAAGGACGGCGACCTGATCAAGATCGTCGAGGACGCCTTTTGACCGGAGCGTCGCCCGAGTCGGGAGGCGTGTTCCGTCTCGTCACCGTGCGCCCGGTGGCCGTCACGATGGTCTTCGTGACCCTCTTCACCTTCGGGTGGGAGTCGCTGCAGCGCCTGCCGCTCAACCTGCTGCCCGACATCAGCTACCCGCGCGTGACGGTCCGCGCCGAGTACCCGGGGGCCGCCCCCGAGGACGTCGAGGAGCGCGTCAGCAAGCGCCTGCACGAAGCGCTCAGCGTGCTCGCCGACCTCGAGTCGATCTCGAGCATCTCGCGCGCCGGCGTCTCCGACCTCACGCTCGAGTTCGCCTGGGGCACGCAACTCACCTACGCAATCCAGGACATCCGCGAACGACTCGACCGCACGATCCTGCCGCTCGAGGTCGAGACGCCGATCATCCTGCGCTACGACCCCACGCTGGCCCCGATCCTGACGCTGGGCCTGACCGGCGGCCAGAACCTGTTCGAGCTGCGCACGCTGGCCGAGGACGATCTCGCACCCACGCTCTCCACCGTCGAAGGCGTGGCCGCGGTGCGCGTGCGCGGCGGGCTCGAGGACGAGATCCAGGTGCGCCTCAAGGGCGACAAGCTGGTGAACTACGGTCTGCGCGCCGAGGATGTCGTGTCGCGGCTGGCCGCCGAGAACGTCAACCTCGCCAGCGGCACGGTGCTGGAAGGCGACACCGAGTACCTGGTGCGCATACTGAACGAGTACCGCGACGTGGAGGAGATCGGGCGCACGATCCTCGTCCGCGACGGTGACTCGTCGGTACGGCTGTCGGATGTGGCCACGGTGCACCGCACCAACAAGGAACGGGACGTCATCACCCGCATCGACGGGCGGGAGAGCGTCGAGCTGCAGGTCTTCAAGGAAGCCGACGCGAACATCGTCGACCTCGCGCGCCGCGTGATCGATCGCGCCTTCGGCACCGCCGAGCAGCGCGCCTACCTGGCGCAGCTCCGCACCGGCGCGATCGTCGATCCGGAGGCGCGCCTGCTCGCGCTGCAGACCGAGATCCGCTCCGGCCCGGCGTTGGCAGCCGAGCTCGCCAAGCTCGAGCAGGCCACGAGCATGCGCTGGCAAGCGGAGCGTGGAGGCCCGCCGAGCGCCCGAGCGGCGCCCGAGGCGGCACCGCAGGACGAACAGGTCGAAGACCCGGCGGCGGTCCGCGCCCGCGAGGTGTTCGCAGAACTCGAAGACGTGCGCGACGAGCTGCGCCTCAAGAACGAGGCGTACGACTACCTCGTGGCCGAGCTGCCCTCCGACGTGCGTGTGCACACGCTGTCCGACCAGTCGAAGTTCATCGAGAGCGCCCTGGCCGAGGTGCGCTCGTCGGCGGTCCTGGGCGCCTTCTTCTCCGTGCTCGTGCTGTACCTCTTCCTGCGCAAGCTGTCGACGACACTGATCATCGCCGTGGCCATTCCGGTCTCGGTGATCGTGACCTTCGTGCCGCTGCACCTCTCCGGGACGACGCTCAACGTGATGTCGCTCGGCGGCCTCGCCCTGGGCATCGGCATGGTGGTCGACAACGCCATCGTGGTGCTCGAGTCGATCGCCCGTTGCCGCGAGCAGGGCATGGGGCGTCGGGAGGCCGCCGTGTCGGGCGTGCGCGAAGTGGCCGGTGCCGCCACGGCCTCCACGCTCACCACGGTGGCCGTGTTCGCGCCGATCGTGTTCGTCGAGGGCATCGCCGGCCAGGTCTTCGGCGACCAGGCCCTGACGGTCGTGGCCAGCCTGGTCGTCTCACTGATCGTGGCCCTGTTCCTGGTGCCCATGCTCGCCTCCCGCGGCGGTGCGGGTCTCAGCGGCCTGAACGACGTGAGGCGCGCGCTGGGCTCGCTCAAGCACGAGATCCTCAAACCCCTGGGGACTGCCGCGGACTGGCGACGCACGAGCACCGTGCCGAAGATCGCCAAGTTGCTGTTCCAGTGGTGGACCTTCCGGCTGCTGCTCGAAGTCGTCGGGCGTGTGCTGCTGCTCGCCATCGGCGTGCTGCTGTTCGGCGTCACGGCCCTGCTGTGGTTGCTGGCCAGCGCATTCGGATTCCTGATGTACCTGCCCGCCGTGGGCTTCAGCGCCGCCTACGGCCTGCTGCACCGGCACTACGGGCCGTTCATCGCGAGCATCGTGCGCTCGCCGACCAATGCGCGCCTCACGCTCGTGGTGGCCGTGCTGCTGATGGCCTGGACCGTGCGCACGGCCAGCACGCTGGGCAGTGAGCTGCTGCCCGAGGTCTACCAGGGCGAGGTCGTCGGCCGCATCGCGATGCAGGTCGGCACGCCGCTCGAGGAGACGAACCTCGTGGCCCGGCTGGCCGAAGAGGCGCTCGACAACCACCCGGACGTGGCCTGGGTGTCGTCGACCGTGGGTGTGCCGCGCGACGAGATCAATCAACCCGACGAAGGTGAGCACACGGCCAGGATCACCATCGGCCTGCGGCCCCAGGAGGACATGCAGTCCGCCGAGGAGCGGCTGATGGCCTTCCTGCGCAGTCAGCTCAGCGACCTGCCCGAGTTGCGTGACGTGCGCTTCGAACGCCCGTCGCTGTTCACCGTGCGCTCCCCCATCGCGGTGGAGATCAAGGGCAACGATCTGGCCGAGATCGCCGCGGCGGCCGAGCGGGTGGAGGGCGCCCTGAACGGGATCCCGGGGCTGCGCGACGTGCGCTCCACGGTGCAACCCGGCAACCCCGAGGTGATGCTCAGCTTCGACCGCGACCTCCTGTCGCGCTACGGGCTCGACACGTCCACGCTGGCCAGCACCGTGCGCGGCTACGTGGAGGGCCAGGTCGCCACGCGCTTCACCGACGAAGAGCACAAGCTCGACGTCCTGGTGCAGATGGACAAGTCGGAGCTGCAGTCGCTGGAGGACCTGATGCGGGTGCCGGTGAACCCCACCAGCCCGTCGTCCGAGCCCCTGTCCGCCCTGAGCCGGGTGCAGGTGCGCGAGGGGCCGCGCGAGATCCGGCGCATCTGGGGCCAGCGCGCCGCGGTCGTGTCGGCGTCCCTCGCCGGCTTCGACATCGGCCGGGCGACCGAGCAGATCGAGCGGGAACTGGTGGACATCGAGCGCACGGGCGAGCTGGTGATCGGCATGAGCGGCCAGGCCCAGGAGGCCGACGGCGCGTTGAGCCAGATGACCACCGCGCTGCTGCTGGCGGTGTTCCTGGTCTACGTGGTCATGGCGTCGATCTTCGAGTCGCTGCTCCAGCCGCTGATCATCATGGTCACCGTGCCGCTCGCGTTCTTCGGCGCGGTGGCGGCCCTGTGGATGCTCGACATCCCCCTGTCGGTGGTCGTGTTCATCGGCGGGATCATCCTGGCCGGCATCGTGGTCAACAACGCGATCGTGCTGATCGACGCCTGCAACCGCCGCCGCCGGCTCGACGGCATGAGCGTGCAACAGGCCGTGGCCACTGCCTGCGAGATGCGCCTGCGCCCGATCCTGATGACGACCATGACCACGGTGCTGGGCCTGCTCCCGCTCACCGGCTGGTTGCCCTCGACGGGCGGCGAAGGCACCGAGCTGCGCGCCCCCATGGCGGTCACCGTCGTGGCCGGCCTGAGCGCCGCCACCCTGCTGACCCTGATCGTGATCCCCACCGTGTACGTGCTGGTGGAGGGCGCCCTCGAAGGGCGGCGTGGCAGGGCCCCGGACGACCCCGGCATGCGGGCTCCGAAGCGGACCGGCGACGCCGCCGAACAGCCCGCCCCCGCCGCCGGGAGCTGAGCTCCCGACCCGCCCCGCGGCGGTTGCCCGTGCCCCGCTCCATCCGTACGATCCGCCACTCCGACGGACGTCGACGTGGGTGATTAGCTCAGTTGGTAGAGCGCCTGGTTCGCAATCAGGAGGTCAGGGGTTCGACTCCCCTATCATCCACCACGTTCCGCTTCGGCCGCGAGTTCGACTCCGTCTCCACGACGGAGAACTGAACCGGCCGGGGCCCGCGAGCCGGCACCGCACCCGGGTGCGGCTGGTGCTGCCAGGCGCGCCGCCGTTGCGAACCGCCCCACGGCGCGCGCAAAGGCCACCGCTCAACGCGCGTCTTTCGCGCCGACGCCGGGCCCCGGCGCCTGGTCATACGCACACGTGCACGCACTCTGGCGTAGGCGCCGGGGGCGGATGCCGTACGTCGACGCAGCGATCACGTTGCGGTAATGCGCGGGTCACCTTGCGATCACGCGGTGTCCTGGAATCGGCTCTGTAATGCGTGGACACGGAGCGGGAGTCTCCGTCAACACGGACCTTCACAGGGAGTCGATCCAGATGTTCACGTTCAACAACACCATGATCGCCACGCTCGTGGCCGCGTTCGCCTTCGTGCCGCTCGGCGACGGCGGCAAGGAAGAAGTCGAACTCGACGAGGCCGAGGTCTTCATCGAGTTCAACTCCACCGACGGTGACTTCGGCATCCAGTTCTTCTGGGACGGTGAACCGTGGAAGCGGATGCGCGTGGGTCTCGAGGACGCGCGCCCCGTGCTCAACGTCAAGGTCCGCGGCAAGCTCAAGGACCAGGGCCTCACCGAGGGCTTCTTCGAGAGCGCCGAGCCGTCCGCCGACGAGCTCTCCATGGAGGAGTTCCTGGAGCGCTTCCCCGAAGGCGAGTACGAGTTCGAAGGGCGCACGCTCGAAGGCGATGAGATCGAGGGCGAGACGGAGTTCACGCACACGCTGCCGGCGCCGCCCGCCAACCTGTGGCCGGCCGACGGCGACATGGTCAGTCACGCCCTGCCGCTGGTGGTCAGCTTCGACGCGGTCACCGAGGACCTCGATGGCGAGGAACTCGAGCCGGAGCTGTACGAGCTGATCGTGGAGACCGAGGACGAGATCCTGCAGGTCTTCAGCATCATCCTCACCGGTGATACGGCAGCGCCCGCCGTGACGATCCCGCCGGAGTTCCTCACGCCCGCAACCGAGTACAAGTTCGAGGTCATCGTCCAGGAGGAGAGCGGCAACCGCACGATCTCCGAGACGGAGTTCGAGACGCTCTGACACGCGTCGGACCCCTCCTGTCGCATCCTCTTCGGGCGCGCCCCGCCACGGGGCCCTCAGCGTCACCTCGCTCGCGCGATCAGCCGGGCGAGGTGGCGCACTCGGATGCAGCCCCCGTAGGTCGCGTCGCCGAGACGCCGGGTGGCCACGCCGATCACGCGACCGTCCGCATCGAACACCGGACCGCCGCTGTTGCCGGGTGCCACGGGCGCGGTGATGTGCAACGTCTCCTCGGCCTTGCGCACCGTCCCCACCGTGGCGGACAGGACCGCGTGGTCGCTCTCCAGCACGTCGAGCGTGTGCGGGAAGCCGAGCACCATGACCGCATCGAGCGTGGAGATCGAGGCGTCGTCCTCGTGCAGCAGGACGTGGGCCACGGCGTCCGACCCCGAGGCCTCCAGGAGCGCCAGGTCGTTGTTGTTGGCGGCGTGGAGCACCCCGACGTACTCGCCTCCGCGCGGCAGCGGGACCCGCGACGGCACCATCTGATCCGGCGCGGTGAGCACCAGGCGCAGCGTCCCGGCGTCGGAGCGATAGGCCTGAGTGGGATCGAGTGCGCCGACCTGGTCGAACACCCGCGCGCCGGACACCCAGGCCCAGCGGCGCACCAACGGTTCGAGCTGGAACCCGTCGGCGAACGCCTGCTGGACGACAGCCGAGAACTTCCACGGCTCGGCCACGTGTTTGTTCGTGGCGATCAAGCCGTCGGCTGACACGAAGAACCCGCTGCCCGACGATTGGAAGCGCTGCTCCTCCGCACCTCGGCGCAGACTGTACTCGACCGAGATGAGCACCACGGTCTGCTCGTGACGCAGCTCGAGCTGTTGGAACGCAACAGTGCTCGAGGCCACGGCTCCGTCGGCCTCGTCCGACGTGCGCAACGCGAGCACCACGGCCAAGACCGCGAGCACCACCGTCGCCAGCGCGAACGCCTGCGTCCGCCGGGCGCGCTTGCGGTGGGCCACGTGATCGAGCGCCTCCATCTTGAGCGCGGCGTAACGCGCCCGGGGAATGCCCAGCCGTTCGGACACCGCCAGCAGCCAGCGCTTCTCCGAGGCGGCCAGGTCGTCGTCCGCGCACGCTACCGAGAACAACAGGCGCATCAGGTCGTCCCGCTCGACGTCCTTCTTCGCGACCTGCTCCAGGGCGGTGCCGCCCGGGTCGTCCTCGCGGTCGATGCGCGCGGCGTGCACACGGCCCAATCCGAGCAGCCGACGAAAGTGGGCGATGCGCTCCAGTTCCGCGCGGTTCACCCGACCGTCGACCCGCGAGACGGCGAGCAACAAGCGGTACGCGTGGGGCGCTTCCTTCACGGGCGCGCTCCCCACGCGGACCCGCGCTGCATCGCGGCGCACATCATCCCCGGATCGTACGGTCGGGTGGGCGAACGGCCAACACGGGGCGCGCCGGGTCGGCGGCCGCGCGTGCTCCTGAGGTCACCGAGAAGGTGGGCCAGAGGGCGACTCTGGGGAAAGGGGAAGAAGGGGAGAAGAGTGACTTACTTGCCCTTGCGGGCAAACCCCCTGACCCACCAGTTCATTGGACTCGATTGGAGCGCGTCTCTCGGTGACGGTTCCGTAAGGCATCGCGGATGCCGGGCCGGAACAGTCGGCGCCACGTCTGATCGTCGGCACAAACGGCCGGCCGTCTGATGTCGCGCCTGGGCAGACGGGGTGAGCGCGTCGCTCAGCGGGGCCCGCGGGAGGGGGCTGCCTCCCCCGCCACGACCCCGAGCCACGGCTCTTCGGCCACGACCTGACCGTAGACGCCGGCCGAACGTGTCAGTGTGCGGCCACCGTCGGCCGCCAGCGTCGTCTTGACCATGATCACCTCTTCGCTCGAGGAGGTGGAGGTGACGGTGGCGTTGCCGGTGATCGTGACCGGCACGACGAGCGGCTGGCTTGCCAGCGACTGGGCGTCGTCATCCCGGAAGGCGACGTTGCCGGAGGTGCCCCAGGCCGGGTAGCCCGCGAGCACCGAGATGCCCGCGCCGCCCGAGACCTTCAGGTGCAGCGTGTAGGCCACGCCCGGGTCGAGCCGGGGCACGCTGGAGCCCACGTCGAAGGCCACGAGGCTCGTCGGAGCCTGGAAGCGCGGCGAGACACGCACCTTCCCCGGAGGGGCGGGCAAGCGCGGGTCGGCCTGGTACAGCATCGAGCGCGCCGAGGTGGGCAACGCGGTGAGCGGCATCACGAAGCTGCCGATCGCCGGCTCGCCCGCGAGCGCTCGCGGGTCACCCGGTGCACGAGCGCGGTAGAGCGTCGCTTCGATCGAGCCGCCCGTCTCACCGACGGCGATGGGCACCTGGATACTCGTGGGATGTGAGAGCAGGAGCCGCTCGTTCACGCCGGCCACCGTGCCTTCACCCTCGTTGCTGTCGAGCGCGAAACTGATCGCCAACGTCCCGGTGTCCTCGAGATCGATCGGCAGTGCGATGCCCATCGGGTTCGGCTTGCTGTAGAGCGTGCGTCCCCTCACCGCCGGCGTGCCTTCGCGCCAGCGGTCCACCAGCTGCGGTTCGAACAGGCACTGCGTCACGCCCGAGCAGAGCACGCCTTCCTCGCCGGATGGCAGTGTCACGAGCAGGTCGTAGCCGTTCCACGTGTAGGTGGTGATGTCGCCGGTGTGGGCAGCGACGGCCAGCACGTTGGAGCGCGGCACCTCGACCCACCAGGCGTAGTGGATGTCGCTGGCGATGCGCGCCATGGCCGCCTCGTGGTCGTTCGCGATGTCTTTCGACAGCACCGCGACCGATTCGGAGAACATGCCGGCGACGGCCGCGGTCCCCACGAGCAGCACGGCGCTGAGGGTCGTCGCGACGAGCACCTCGACCAGCGTGAAGCCTGCACATCGCTGCGCGCAGTCGGGTTCGTGGCGGACACGATCGGGGGATGCCGCGGGAGGCGTCGCGCAGGTCGCGTGGGCGGCGACCGCGCGGCGACGCGCACGAAACATCGAAGAATGCAGGGAAGACGAGCAGGTTTGCATGGCGCACGTGCCTCCTGGGTCGGGACACCTGCCACGGAAGTGGGCTCCCTGCCTATCGGCCGCGCAGAGAGGTCACAGGCGCCGAATCGCGACACGCCAGGGGATTCTTTTGCCGGTACGAACACGCGCGTCACGGCGGCCGCGACAAATGCCGCAGCCTCCGCGACACGCCGTCGCGGGATCCCGTCACACCGCTCCCAGCGGGGTCAGCCGGTCCGTCGCCGGGAGCGACGCATCGCGTGCAGCGCCCACACCAGGAGCGCCTGCGTCCACAGCAGCGGCGCGTCGTCGTTGCACACCCACCGCGGTTCACGGGCGGTGCTGTCCTCGAGGTAATACGCCTCAGCGCACAGTCCCTCACCGAGAGGACAATCAGCGCCGGTCAGTTGACCCAATGCGCGACGGAAGTAGTGCTCCTGGCGCTCGCGCCAGGCCGGGTCGCCGCTGCGCAAGTAGCGTCGCCCGGCGATCACCGACACGAGCGGGTCGAACAGGCACCACTGTGCCTCCGTGTCCGGTTTCAGCAGGGCGTCGCGACCGCTGAGGTCCTCGCCGAAACCGCCGGTGCGCACGTCCTCGTCGAGCAGTCGTTTGTAGTCCGCCATCCAGTACGAGTCGCCGCGATAGCGTCGGATGCCGTGCGGACCGAGCAACTCACGCTCGACGTTCGCCAGGATCCTGTCGGCCATCTCGTCCTCGACGACCTGCAGCGGTTCGATCAGGAACAGGAGCGCGGCGTCCACGCCCCGATCGAAGCCGTGGTCGCCGTCGACCGACTCGGCAGGCAACTGGCGTTCGAGCACCTCGTGACCGTGGGCGATCAGGTGATCGAGGTACTGCGTCTCGGACTGGAGCGCCCGCTCGCTGCCGCCCGCGACGTGAGGCGCCAGCAGCATGGACTGGAACGCGCGCAGACCGGCCACGACGCAGCCCACGCTCGACGACGACAGCTTGCGATGTTCCTCCCAGTGCCCGCTGTCTGCGTCGCGCCAGTAGGCGATGCCCTCGAAGTACCGGGTGAGCAGGCGCATGACGGCGACCTCGCCCTCGTCGGGAACGTGCAGCCCCATGAGCCCGACCCGACTGCAGAACCAGAGCGTGTAACCGAGCGCGTCGTTCTGTGCGTGGGGCCACCACACGTCCAACTCGTCCAGCGTCTCGCCGTCGAAGCGCACGTGGGGCCTCTGCATCGGGTCGTCGCGGTCGGCGCTGCCGGAGATGCAGGCTTCCAGCCGGTGGCGCTGCGTCGCCATGAAGCGCAGCAGCGTCCGGCTCGTGTTGCCGGCGCTGTTCACGTCGCCGCTGGACAGGCGTGCGTGGGCGATGTGCACCGTGTCGCGCAGCCAGGTGTTCTGGTAGCCGGTGTAGGTCGTCGCCGACGAGCGGTGTTCCACCGCCGGGTAGAGCCCGTTCGGCTGATCCGGGAAGCTGAGCACACCGAATTCGTCGAGCAGGCGCTCCACGGCGTCCAGGCGTTCGGGCGTGAAGTCGCCCCCCAGCAGCGGCGCAACCCGCTCGGAGTGACAGACGACGGACGGGTCGTTCACGACTCGAGCGACGCGATCACGTCCTTGATGATGCGCGCCTCCAGCGCGGTCGCCTGCTCGGCGAGCGCCGCCCCCTCCTTGCTGACCCGTTCGCGGATCGCCGGATCCTTGATGCCGGCCCGGTTCACGAGCACGTTGACGGACGCGCCGCGGAAGGCCGCGGCGAGCGCGTAGGCCCCCACCGCCACGTCGCTGGCCAGATTCGGGTTCACGTGCTGCCGCAACGTATCGAGCAACTCCAGGCCGCCGACGCACGCCCGGCACATCTCGAGCGGCGGTTCCATGGCCGCCTGCAGACCGGTTTGGATCGCCTCGCGCCGGGCCTGCTTCTCGTCCTCGCTGCCGCGCGGCAGCTTGAAGGCGGCCGACAGGCCGGTGTAGGCCTGGGCGTCCACGTCCACCAGGTCCTCCAGGCGCTGGCGCAACTCGTCCAGGCGCGCAACCTCCGCGGCCAGGGTTGGGGCGTGGTCCTCGAAGCCCTTGCGCCCCTCGGTGAAGCGACCGGCCATCGCGCCCAGAGCGGCCCCCAGCGCCCCGATGTAGGCGGAGACCGAGCCACCACCGGGCACGGGCTCCTTGGACGCGGCTCGCTCGGCGAAATCCGCGAGGGTTCGTTCGATCAGCATGGAATCTCGCAGTCGGGCAGGGCGGGGAAGGCACGGCTGGGCGGCCACGGCCCGCAGAGTCTAGCCACGCGGGTTGGCCGTCACACCTTCCGGGAGGCGCCTGGGTCGCCCCTGAGCCGACGCCCGCCTTAATGGCGGCATTCGTGCCTTAATGGCATATCGCTTCACAGGGGAGACGGCTCAGGCGACCCGATCCCCCCCCACGGGCAACGATCCGCCCCGTTGGCACGCCCGTTGCAACTCCGGTGGTTGCCTCGGTCCCCTTGCTCGGAGATTGCCATGAACCCTGATGCCTACACCCAGAGCGCGCGGGAAGCCCTCTCCAGCGCCGTCCGCAAGGCCACGGCGAGCGGGCATCCCGAGCTCACGCCGACGCACCTGGCGGCCGCGCTGCTCGAACCGGAGCAGGGTTACGTGGCCGCCGTGCTCGCCCAAGTGGGCGCGCAACGGAGCGAACTGCTGGCCGAACTCGAAGGCCTGCTCGGCTCCCAACCCCGGGTGACCGGCGGCAGTTCGTCGTCGGGCCCGGCCATGTCGACGCACCTGGCCGCCGTGCTCGAAGAGGCCTCCAAGGCCGCCGCCGCGCGCGGTGACGAGTACATCTCGGTCGATGTGTTGTTGCTGGCCGTCACCGCCAAGGGCGACGACGCCCTCGTGGCCGCGCTCGGCCACCGCGGGCTGACCCGGGCCGCCGTCGACCTCGCCCTCGACGCGATCCGCAAGGGCCGCAGCGTCGACTCGGAGACGCCCGAGAGCAGCTTCGAAGTGCTCGAGAAGTACACCCGCGACCTGACCCAACTGGCCGAGCAGGGCAAGCTCGACGTGGTCATCGGTCGCAACGACGAGATCCGCAGGGTGATCCAGGTGCTCTCGCGCCGGACCAAGAACAACCCCGTGTTGATCGGTGAGCCGGGCGTGGGCAAGACCGCCATCGTCGAGGGCCTGGCGCAGCGCATCACCGCGCGGGACGTCCCCGACTCGATCCAGGGCAAGCGCGTGCTCGCGCTCGACCTGGCCAGCCTGCTCGCCGGCGCCAAGTACCGCGGCGAGTTCGAGGAACGCCTCAAGGGCCTCATGCGCGAGGTGGAGCAAGCGAGCGGCGAGATCATCCTGTTCATCGACGAGCTGCACACGCTCGTGGGCGCGGGCGCGGCCGAGGGGGCCGTCGACGCCGCCAACATGCTCAAGCCGGCCCTGGCCCGCGGCGAACTGCGCTGCGTGGGCGCCACCACGCTGGCCGAGTACCGCAAGTACATCGAGAAGGACGCCGCCCTCGAGCGCCGCTTCCAGCCGGTCAAGGTGGATGAGCCCACGATCGAGGACACCATCGCGATCCTGCGCGGGCTCAAGGAGAGCTACGAGGTGCACCACG
>JAJDEQ010000003.1 GCA_029259695.1 Planctomycetota bacterium | reverse complement strand
CAAGGGGTTCGCAGAGCAGCTGACGAAGCTGCTCCGAGCGGCGTTCCGACTCTCGACGTCTGAGATCCGGTGTACGAGTGCAGACTGGGACCAGCGCGGCACCTTTGACGAGATCCAGGCGGAGTTGCTGAACGACATCAGGGTCGCTGAAGTGGTTGTTGGTGTGGTCTCCCACGACAGCATGCAGGCTCCGTGGGTCCAGCATGAGTTGGGCGCGAGTTGGGGGCTGGAGAAGAGGTTGTCGCTTCTCATGGTGCCCGGCTTCCTGCCCAAGGAGCTCCCGGACCCGATCGCGCACAAGGGAGCCACGGAGGCGTCGAACGATGGGCAACTCGAGAACCTGCTGAGGTCGATCGCGGGCGAGCTCGGTGAGGACATCGAGCCCCCGGCGGCGTACCGCGACGAGTTGGGCTCGGTGTCGTCCTACCGGCCGCTCAGCCGTCCTCCGACAGCTCCGTGGCGGATTGTCGTTTCGGCTCTGACGGTGGCCGGGATTCTCGCCGCCTGGTTCCTCAGCCGGGAGGAAGTCCACCGGGCGGTTCTGTTCCGACAGAGCGAAGGCCCGCCGATGAGCGTCATGGTCTTCGAAGTCGTAGGGGGCGTGCGCCACGAAATCGGGAGACTGGATGCAGCCTGGCCAGTGCTGTGCATCGGGGCCGACGTCGACTTGCTCGACTTCGCGGTGGGCCAGAGGGAGGGGCTGGCGCAGGCTGCTCGGAGTCGAGGCATGATCGAGTACCGAGTCAACGGAGTCGCGACCGAGATCCCTCCGTTCGCATGGCACAACGAGGACGACCCCGACAAGCAGGCCAGGTCCCTTCCCGAACCATGGCAACTGGACCAGGCCGGACAGTAGCTCAGGGCCAATGGCCCAGCCGCCCCCGCCCTACGGCACCCACCCCACAATCCGTAACGGCGCACCCGTGCCCCCGCGGATCTTCCAGCGCCCGCCGTCGGGCCAGGACGGGATGTCGCCGCCACACGCGGTGAGGAGCAGCACGGCCAGGGCCAACAGCGGGATGCGAGTGGGCATGGGGTCATCCTCGCCACCACATTCACACACTTCCATAACGTTCGTTCCGGTTCCGAATGCCACTTTGCAGGATTCGGGAATCCTTGCGAACATGCCGGTCGGGTTCGCGTCGGCTGCGACGTGGAGAAGGAGTGCCGATCAGGAGCGGGGCTGTCCGGAGGTTCGGCCGGTCGCGCGCGTGATGGCACCGGAGTCGAGGGGGGCAGAGAAGGGTGACCGACTTCGCGAAGCTGGACGCGGCGCTCGCCAGGGTTCTGTGGGCCCACGAGGCCGCAGGCAATGCGGGCAACGCATTCAACAGGCCCGGCGCAGCGAACATAGCCGACGCAGACGAGGGTGAACCGGCTGTGAGCGTCGGCCTCGCGTTCGAGGGCGATCTGGCGCAGATCGAGGCCCTGGGCTTCGACACCGATTCGGTCACCGGCAACGAGGCCGTCGGCGTCGTGCGCTTCGCTGACATCCCGGCCCTCACGGACCACCCCGGCGTGCTCTTCCTGTCCGGCGGGAGCCGCTACCGGCCCGCCCTCGAGACGTCGGTGTTCGACATCAACGTCCGTGGTCTCGGCGCGGGCGATGTGGGTGTCGGGGGCGACGCCCTCTATCACGCGGTGGAAGCCACAGGCGCCATGACGCGGGCCACCGACGGCACGGGCCAGGGTGTCGTGGTCGCCATCATCGACACGGGCATCGACTACACGCACCCGATGTTCCTGAGCCAGCTCACGCCCACCAAGAAGACGCGCATCAAGCGCATCTGGGACCAGGGCCTGAAGCCCGGCTCGTTGGCGGATTGCCCGGCAGCCGCGCTCCTCACCCGGCCCAACAAGACCTATGGCGTGGAGTTCGACGACACGGAGATCGAAGCCGCGCTCAACGGCGGGGCTGCGCTGACCCACAAGGACTGCCTGGGTCACGGGACCCACGTGGCGGGGATCGCCGCGGGCGGGCCGTTCTTCCCCAGCGGCGGCAACGCCCGCATCGTCGGCGTGGCGCCCGACGCGGACATCATCGTGGTCAAGATGCTCGACGTGCCGGACGAGATCCGCTTCCGCACCGCGGCGGGGTTCGGCGCGAAGGTGGACAAGGGGCTGTTCGAGGACGCCGTGATGTACTGCGTCAACGCGGCCAAGGCGCTGGGCAAGCCGGTGGTGATCAACATGAGCTTCGGCTCGGACGGTGCGCCGGGCGATGCTCTCGACAGCGATGCGCGCTGGGTCGACGACGTCTTCGGCCCGACCGCGAAGCCTCAACGGCCGCACGTCCCCAAGGGCGCGATCGTGGTCAAGTCGGCGGGCAACTCCGGCGACACGAAGCGCAAGCAGGTGGCCAAGATCACGGTGCCGGGCAGCATGCAGGTCCCGGTGCCGTCCAGCGCGCAGATCGTGGTGCCCTTGAGACTGCGAGACGTCCGCGGGGTCGTGCAGCGCAAGTACAAGACGACCAAGGACGACGGCGGGACGTGCACACGCGAACTCTTCAAGCCTACGATCGAGGTCACCTTCTGGTATCGACGAACGGTTCCGCACACCGCGGTGAAGTTCGCGCTGCGGCTCCCGGACCAGGCGGGTTTCAGCGGCGACATGGGCGTGGGTGGCAGCCTGCTGCGCGGCTTCGTGCCGCGCACCGGGCCGCCCAAGTCCGTGGCCCTCGTGAACTGGTCGGAGAAGGTCCACAGCGCGTTCGTGTTCCACCAGGGCCCCACCGCCGTACCCCATCCGGCCGGGGGCACGGTTCGCCGTCACAGGGTGCGGTTCTGGGTCGAGCCGAAGCAAAGGGGCGGGAGCGTCTCCTATCACCCCGGAATCTACGAGATGCGCATCACGGCTCCGCCAGGCACCGAGATCTTCGCGGTGTGTGACGTCGTGGGATGGGCGGCGAAGAAGGCCGTGCTGTTCGAGATCGCGGACAAGCTCCAGAACGGCACGGCGAGGGACGGGAACGTCGAGGTCGTGGCGGAACAGTCCGCCTCCGACACGCTGGGCAAACACGCCATTACCGTCGGGTCCTACGACGACTTCCTGGGCGGCATCGCCGACTCTTCGTCGCGCGGTCCCCTGCGGGACTACTCGGACCCGATGGCGCCCAAGGCGCTCGTTGCCGACAAGCCCGACATCGCTGCGCCGGGGGTCGAGATCAACTCGGCGCAGGGGCGTGATACCGACGTCGCCCTGAACCTCAAGCTGCCCCCGTGGCTCGCGGGCCGCCGCTTCATCCAGAAGGACGGCACGAGCATGGCCGCGCCCATGATCGCTGGCGTCGTCGCCTGCCTGCTCGACAAGAAGGCCGACCTGTCGACGACCCAGGTTCGCGGCATCCTCGCCGGCGCCGCCTCTCCGGGTGTCGACCCGCCGCCCAACACACCGGAACACACCCAGGCCTACGGCGCCGGCAGGGTCGACGCCCGCAAGAGCCACGACAACACGCCATGACGAGCGAGCGCTGACGATGGCCGGCGAAGAGGTCTACATCGCGCGAGCCGGCGCATGGATCGCCCGGGCCCTGGGCGAGACGAGCGGGTTCGCGAGCGACCTCGACACCGACGGGCTGGGGTTCGAACTCCCCGACGCCATCGCAGGGGACAGCGGTGTCACGGCGGCCGGGACGGCCCTCGGCGACGCCGGCGACCTCTTGCGCGAAGCGGCCGACGCACTCGACGCGGCGGTGACGAGCGGCGACACCGGCCAACTCGTGAGCGCGATCGTCAAGCTCGTCGAGGGTGTCTACCGCTTCGTCGATGCCATGGCCGACATGGTCGAGCGCATCAAGGCGGCGGCCGCCGCCCTCTCGGCGATCGAGCGCGATGCGGTGCGGGACTTCGCCGAGACCCTGGCGCGCAAGGCCATCGACTACCTCGTCATCACCCTGCTCGAGCAGAAGCAAGCGCGGCTGGGTTTCCTGCTCAAGCTGCTGGGGCTCGTCGACTGGCGGGTCGTCGAGGAGAGCGGCGCGCCCAACGCCGTGCGCCACGTGCGCAAGAAGCTCGAGTTGGGCCGCATCAAGGACCTGATCACCGACCCCGCGGGGCACTTCGCGAACGTGTACGGCTGGGGAACTGCCCAGTTCGACCCGTTCGAGATCATGGACTCGGTGCTCGGGTTCTACGAGGAGCAGAGCTCGGCCGACGCGGGCAAGCTGGGCGACGACGCGTTCCTGAACGTCGGGCCCTTCCGCTGGAGTCGCGACAGTTCGCTGAACCCGCCCGGCCTGGCGCTCGACGTGTCGGCCGAGGTCGCGCACGACTTCGACGAGCGCGTCGAGCTCAACGACACCTGGGGGGCGGACTTCAAGGCGGGCTTCGCCCTGGAGGGCGGCGCGATCTTCCGCCTGGCGCCGCCGTTCGACTTCTCCGTGGAACCCAAGACCGGCAGCGCGAGCGGGTCGACCGCCTTCAAGCTGAACCGCAACCCCGCCGCGCGCGGGTTTTCGATCATCGGCGGCAACGACCTGCTGCGCCTCACGGCAGACGACGTGAGCATCGGCGCCGAGCTCACCGTCGGGGCAAGCACCACGGGCGAGGTGAGCATCGATCCGGGCGTCCTGGCCGAACTGAAGGGGCTGAAGCTCGCCCTCGGTTCGGAAGGCGCCGACAGTTTCCTCGGGTCGCTGCTGGCAGGCGCCAAGATCGAGGGGGTGTTCGATCTGGCCCTGGGTTGGAAGCTCTCCGAGGGCCTGGTCGTGCGCGCCGCCGGCGGGCTCGAGATCGCGCTGCCGATGCACCAGAGCCTGGGCATCGCCACGCTCGACACGCTCTACATCATCCTGAAGATCCGGCAGGACGGGTCGTTCGCGCTGGAGACGTCGGCCGGGATCACCGGGCAGCTCGGTCCGCTCACCGCCACCGTCGAGCGCATGGGTGTCGAACTCGAAGTGGCGTTCGCCGCCGACGACGACGCGGACGCCGAGTTCGGGCCCGTGGACCTGGCGTTGCGCTTCAAGCCGCCCAACGGCGTGGGCCTGGCGCTCGACGCCGGCGTGGTCAAGGGCGGCGGCTACCTCTACCTGGACTACGAGAAGGGCGAGTACGCGGGCGCGCTCGAGCTGGTGTTCTCGGGCTTCCTGGCGCTCAAGGCCATCGGCCTGATCAACACCAGGATGCCCGACGGCTCGAAGGGCTTCTCGCTGTTGATCGTGGTGACGGCCGAGTTCGGCACGCCGATCCAGCTGGGCTTCGGCTTCACGCTGATCGGCGTGGGCGGCCTGCTCGGCCTGAACCGCACGATGGTCCAGGAGGAGCTGGCCGAGGGTGTGCGCACAGGCTCGGTCGAGAGCGTCATGTTCCCCACGAACGTGGTCGCCAACGCGCCCCAGATCATTTCGGACATGCGGCGCTTCTTCCCGCCGCAGGAGGGCACGTTCCTGATCGGCCCCATGGCCAAGCTGGGTTGGGGCACGCCGTCGCTGATCACGGCCTCGCTGGGCGTGATCATCGAGGTCCCGCCGGGCAACGTCACCATCCTGGGCGTGCTCAAGTGCGTGCTGCCCGACGAGGACGCGGCGCTGCTCGTGCTGCAGGTGAAGTTCATCGGCGCCCTCGAGGTGGACAAGCAGCGCCTGTGGTTCTTCGCCTCGCTGTTCGGCAGCCGCGTGGTGTTCATCACCATCGGCGGCGAGATGGGGTTGCTGATCGCCTGGGGCAACGACGCCGAGTTCATCCTGAGCGTCGGCGGGTTCCACCCCAAGTTCAACCCGCCGCCGATGCCGTTCCCGAGCCCACAGCGCCTCTCGCTGTACCTGCTCAACACGTCGTTCGCGCGCATCGGCGTGAAGGGTTACTTCGCGGTCACGTCGAACACCGCGCAGTTCGGCGCCGCGGTGGACCTGTACTTCGGGGTCAGCGCCTTCAACGTTCAGGGTCACCTCGGCTTCGACGCGTTGTTCCAGTTCTCGCCCTTCTACTTCAACATCAGCTTCTCCGCGTCCATGTCGGTGAAGGTGTTCGGCGCGGGCCTGTTCAGCATCCGCATCCGGGGCGAGTTGGAGGGCACTTCGCCCTGGCACGTGGAGGGCGAGGGGTCGATCTCGTTCCTGTTCTTCAGCATCAGCGTGCCCTTCTCCCATACCTGGGGCGACAGCGCGGAGACGGTGCTGCCCGAAGTGGCGGCGATGCCGATCCTCGAAGCCGAGTTCGGCAAGCGCGAGAACTGGCTGGCGCTGCCGCCGCCCGGGTCGCAGTTGTCGGTCACGCTGCGCACGATCGAGCCCACCGAGGAGCTCGTGCTGCACCCGGTGGGCGTGCTGCGCATCAGTCAGCGTGCCGTGCCGCTGGACCTGTCGATCCAGAAGATCGGCAACCAGCCCATCGGCGACATCGAGAAGGCGGTGCTCAAGGTCACCACCGCCGACCTGGTGCAGAAGGCCGAGGTGGAGGAGTCCTTCGCCACCGCCCAGTACCAGGACATCGACGAGACGGCCAAGTTGTCCGCGCCCGGGTACGAGAAGCAGGCCGCCGGCGCCGACGTGTCGGTCTCGGGCACCGACACGCGCACGAGCCATGCGGTGAAGCGCATCGTGCTGCACGAGCTGATCATCATCGACAACAACTTCAAGGAGCACGTGAGGCGCTTCTTCAACGTCGGCAAGCTGTGGTTCAAGCAGATGCTCGGCAGCAACGCCGTGGCCAAGTCGCCGCTGTCGAAGGCGAGCAAGCTGGCCAAGGTGCCGTTCGCCGACAAGATCGAGGCCACGGTGCCGGGCTTCGTCATCGTGCACGCCGCTGACAACACGGTCTGGGACGGCGCGACCGCCTTCTCCTCGCACGCGAAGGCCAAGGACGCCCTGGCCGCACAGGCCAAGGCGGACCCCGCCGCGGCGCAGGACTTCCACGTGATCCCCGCCGCCGAAGTGATGGAGCTGGCATGAGCGATCCCGTGGGCACCTACACCTTCCTCCCCTGGCTGCGGAAGGGCATCGCCAACCGCATCGGCGCGCAGGCGGTGACGGCTCGGGCCACGGTCGAGGTCAACCTCGATATCGAGGGCACCAACAAGGGCGGCGGCGCGACCACGGCGTCGATCGCGCGGCAGGTGGAGCTGTACGGCCCGGGCGACATCGTCGGCATCGATGCGGCGCAGATCAGCCGCGTCGAGCCGGACCACTGGGTGACCAACTTCGAACCCAACTACCTGGCGGCGATCGAGTTCTACGACGAAGACTTCCCCTGGCGCTACACGCCCGCGGTCCCCGCCGGCCGCAAGCTGCTGCCCTGGCTCGCGCTGGTCGTGTTGGAGGAGGGCACCGAGTTCAAGGAGGTGGCCAACCTGACCGGCAAGCCGCTGCCCCACGTGGAGGTGACGGCGAACTTCGGTGACGTGTTCGCGGACCCGTCGGAGGGTTGGGCCTGGGGTCACGCCCACTTCAACGACGAGTTCTCCGCGAGTGTCGTGGAGGCGGATGCCGCCAAGGCCGCCGCCGAGGCGCAGCGCGTGATCGACACGGCGCCCGACACGGCCTGCTCGCGGCTGCTGTGCCCGCGCAAACTCAAGCCCAAGACGGCCTACCACGCGTTCCTGATCCCGGCCTTCGAGAGCGGGCGCCTGGCCGGCCTGGGCCACGACCCCAAGCCGTTGTTCGACGACGTCGCCAACGGCCTGGGGGCCACGTCGTCGGCGTGGGGCGCCTACGGCGTGCCGGCCAACCGGCCCGACACGACCTACTTCCCCTTCTACCATCGCTGGTACTTCCGCACGTCCGAGCGCGGGGACTTCGAGTCGCTGGTGCGCTTGCTCCAACCGCGCATCGTCGACAGCCGCGTGGGTCACCGCGACATGGACGTGACCGACCCCGCGCCCAACATCACGGGTATCGAAGACCCGGACCTGAGCGGCGTGCTGCGCCTGGGCGGCGCGCTCAAGGCGCCGCTGGCCACCCTCGGCCAGGCCGAGCGCCTCGAGTTCGACAAGTTCGACACGTGGGCCACGCCCTACCCGCAGGTGTTCCAACTGCAGCTGGCGGCGTTCGTGAACCTGGCGGACAGCTACCAGGAGCAGGGGCCCGGCGCGAACGGCAGCGGCGACCTCGACGCGCGCGTCAACCAGGATCCCGACCCGTTGATCACGCCGCCGATCTACGGTCGCTGGCACGCGCTCACCGAACGCCTGCTCACCAAGCGTGACCGCAGCGACGTGCCCCACCGCGCGAACTGGGTCCACGACCTCAACCTCGATCCGCGCTGGCGCACCGCCGCCGGCTTCGGCACCAAGGTGATCCAGGAGACCCAGGAAACCTACATGGAGGCCGCCTGGGAGCAGATCGGCGATGTGCTCGAGGCCAACCGCCGCATCCGCCAGGCCCAGCTTGCGAAGCTCGCGAGCCAGCACCTGCACAAGGTGCACATCGCGGGCCAGCTCACGGCGAACGCCGTCGCGCCCGCGGGCCAGTTGTTGATGCTGACGGCGCCGATGAAGGCGCGCATCGTCTCGGGTGGCCTGACGCTGCGGCACCAGATGACACGCAGTCCCCTGGGTGTCGCGCTCACCTCCAGCGCCATGCGGCGCGCCATGCGGCCCGGCGGCCGGACCGCGAAGCAGCTCGCCCGGAGCGAAGCTCAGGTCGCCGGCCGACTCGCCCTGACCGATGGGCAAGCGGGGGGCCAACTCGTCGCCCGGGCGAACGAGGGTGAGATCTCCGCGGCGCCGCCGAAGGCAGTGCCCGAGAAGATCCTGACGCCCGACAAACTGGCCGAGAGCGCCGCGCCGAGCGGTGCGCTCGATCCCACCTGGATCGCACTCGGCAAGTGGGTCCGGCAGAACGCGCTGCGGGCCCTGGGCCTGTTGATCCTGCTGCTGGTGCTCCTGTTGTGGATCCTGGGCGCCGGTGCGACGGGGCTCGGTGTCGCGGGCGCGGTGCTCGTCGGCGCCGTCGGTGCCTGGCTCCGGGCGCGGCGGGCGACGGACCAGCAGGCCGCGGCGGACAGCCTGCGCGAGGAGAACCTGACCCCCGAGACGGTCGACGAGCTGCCGGGCTCGGGAGACTTCACGCTGACTCCGCAGGTCGACCTGCAGACCGACCTGACCCGACCCAGCGTGGGACGCGGCGAGGTCGACAACGACGAGGCGCGGCGCTTCAAAGCGGCGTTGCGCGACGAGTACCGACTGATCCAGGTGAGTGGGGAGCTGGGCAAGCCGCCCGAGACCGTCGCCTTCGACCTGGCCCGGGTCGCGGCCGACGTCGTGCTCGCCATCGATCCCAAGACGACGATTCCGCGCTGGACACTGAGCGGCCTGCGCATCCCCGGCCGCATCCTCGAACAGATCGGCGAGAAGTTCGTGGAGGCCATGGCCTACCCCGAGTTCGACACGCCCATGTACGAGCCGCTGGTCAAGGCGGGCACCGAGCTGTTCGTGCCCAACCTGCACCTCGTCGAGCCCGACAGCGTCACGCTGCTGGAGACCAACCAGAAGTTCATCGAGGCCTACATGGTCGGACTCAACCACGAGTTCGCCCGCGAACTGCTGTGGCGCGAGTACACCACCGACCAGCGCGGCAGCTACTTCCGCCAGTTCTGGGATGTGCGCAAGAAGATCGCCCAGGCCGCGGACAAGGAGGCGGCGCGCGAGCAGCTCAAGGACATCAAGCCGTTGCACCTCTGGTCGCAGCGCGACGACCTGGGCGACAACGACAACCGCGAGGAAGGTCCCGATCCGGAAGAGGAACTGGTGCTCGTGGTGCGCGGCGAGCTGCTGAAGAAGTACCCCAACACGATCGTCAGCGCCCAGCCCGCCAGGTGGCAGCTCAAGCCGGACGGCACGCCCGACAAGACCAAGGAACGGGTCTTCGACGAGACCGTCACGCCGATCACGCCGCTGTACGAGGCGCGGGTGGCGCCGGACATCTACTTCTTCGGCTTCGACCTGACCGCCCTCGAGGCACGCGGCGACGACACCGTGGACAACGAGCCGGGCTGGTTCTTCCGCCTGGAAGAGGTACCCGGCGACGCGCGCTTCGGCTTCGACGTGTCGCGCGATCCCCAGTCGGACATCAACGTGTGGAACGACCTGGCCTGGGCCGACGTGGTGCCGGGGCTCGCGGACGGAGTCCCGGTCAAGGTCGCCGACATCCCCGGCCGCAGCCTCACCGAGCCCACCGACCCGACGCTCCAGGAGAAGCGCGAACAGTGGGAGTCCGACAAGGACGTGCCCCTCGACGCCAACGTGAGCGCCGCCGAGCTGGCGTACATCGCGTTGCAGACGCCGGTGATCATGGCGGTGCACGCGTCGGAGCTGCTGCCCGACCAGGAGAACGGCAATGGCTGAGTTCGCCGACGCACGCAAGGACTACAACGACGCTCGCCGGGCCGTGGAGGCAGCCCGCACCGAGCTGATCCGCGCGGGACTCGTGCCGAAGCGGCTCACCCGTGAAGTCGATGCCCTGGCGCGTCAGGCCAACGCCGACAGCGGTGGGGCGGCAGCGGGCAAGCTGCAACAACTGCAGCAGCAGGTGCAGACCGCGCGGGTCGACGTCCGGGGCGCGCGGGCTCGCTTCGACAGCGCGCTCGTGGCGCGCGCCGACGCGCTGCGGGAATTCGCGCTGTTCACCGACCCGCGGCAGTCCGTGGAGCGCCTGCCCGACGACACGCCCATGGCGCTGTTCCCGCTGCGGCTGGAGACGCGCTTCAAGACGGTCACCGAGAACGGCGTGCCGCAGAGCTTCCTGTGGGTGCGTGTGTTCCCCGACGACGCGTTGGTGGACACGTTCCAGCCCGAGGTCTCCGAGACCGAGTTGACCAACATCACCAGCTACTGGACCCAGGTCTGGCGGGCGGGCGGCGACGAGGCCGGTCGGCGCGCGGCCTGGACCGCCCTGGTGAAGAGCCACGGCGCCGGCCGGGCGAAGTGGTTGATCGACCTGTATGCACCGACCAACGCCGAGCCGGTGGCAGCAGCCGGTGAGCACCTGCTCGTGATCCGCCCCGCGGTGCCGGTGCCCGCGGCCGAACAGGCAGCCATCGGCGCGTTCTGGTCGCAGGTGTGGTCGTCGTCCGGTGCTCAGCGGGATGCGGCCTTCGCCGCGCTCGAAGCCGCGCTCGGCGCGGCCCGTGCGGCTGAGGTGGAGGGCGAACTCGTCCCGGTGAACCTGCGCGACCCGGCGGTGCGCCCCGACCCCTCGCTCGTGCCGGTGGTGACCTTCCTCGACCTGCCCGACCCGGCCACGCTGCCCCTGAGCACCGACGCGTGGACCCGCGGCGCCCGGGCCTGGCTGCTGCCCGAGCGCCTCGTGTTGCTGGGCTTCCGCAACGACCAGCAGGTGTTGAGCGAGGTGGGGCAGCCGATCCCCGCCGACCTGCAGGTCGGTCCCGAGCCCGCGGCGGACGACGCCGACCAGGTGCGGGCCGACGGCCCCGACCTGGAGCTGCCCGAGCCCATGCGCTGGACCGTCGACTTCGAGCAGGCGGTGGCGCAGGGCATGGGTTTCGTCGTGAACCTGAGCGAACGCGGACTGGACCCGCAGTTCGACCGGCTGTTCGTGCTCGGCGTCCGCGTGGGCAGCGACGCCGCGGAGGGCGCCGCCGAACTCGAGCAGTTGATCGGCAACCACCAGGCCAGCCGCAACGGCTTCTCCCTGTTGCCCCAGGGACGCGCCACCAACAACACCGACGCGTCCCGCGCGGCCTACTCCTGGTGGGAGGAGCCCGCGGAGACCTACACGCACTTCTTCGAGACCGACCCGGGCGACGACCCGCACGAATGGCGCACGCGCAAGGACGGCGCGTGGTTGGCGGGCATGTTGGGCATCGACCCGGCGGTGCTGCGCAAGTCGCCCCACTACTACGGCACCGACCAGGCCGAGGCGCGGGCGATGAACATCGCCTTGTGGCCGGGAACGCTCGGCTACTACATGGAACAGATGATGGAGCCGGTCTTCTCCGAGGAAGCCGTGCGCGACACGCGCGACTTCTTCAACCGCTTCGTCATCGGGCGCGGGACGGTTCCGTCGGTGCGCATCGGCCGGCAGCCCTACGGCATCCTGCCCGCCACCGTCTGGTCGAAGGCGAACTGGTGGAAGTCGCGCGCCTATGCGCGGCGCGTCCAAGCGCTGGGGCTGCCGGCCGGCGGCTACCTCGACGGCCTGGGCCGCCTGATCGACCGCGGCGTCGACCTGTGGCAGTTGCTCTCGAACCAGGCGGCGCACGTGGGCGAGGCCGGCGCCGATGCACACCAGACGCTGCTCGACATCGTGGGGCTGCACCCCACGTCGGCCGAGTTCTACCAGCGCTACTCCCAGACCTTCACGCAGTACTACAACACGCTCGGGTTCGCGTTGGAGCCGGTGAGCGCGCCGCTCGGCGCCCAGTGGACGCGCTACGTGCAGGCGGGGCTGCTGGCGTTGCAGGAGTTCGGCTGGAGCATGGCACCCGGGGGCGAGCTGCCGGAGATCCTGGAGAAGGTCTTCCTCAAGGATCCCAACCTGCTCAAGGGCGAGCTGGTCGAGGCGGAGTTGTCCGACACCGCGCCGCTCTCGGTGGGGCGGGCCGACGGGCAGAACTACATCGGTTGGCTGCAGTCGGCGGCGCGCACGTCCCACGACGCGCTGCGCAAACAGGAGGGCTTCAGCGACGAGCCGCCGCGGGCCCTGCTCTACATGATGCTGCGCCACGCCCTCGACCTGGGCTTCGTGGACACCGGGCTCACGCTGCGCCGCGTCGCCCTCGGCTGGAACGACGCGCAGTTCAGGGCCGAGCGCAAGGAGCCCAAGTTCGTGCACGTGGCGGCGGAGGGCGGCGGCCGGAGCCGGTGGGAGCCGCTCTACCGGACCGATCAGGCCGTCACCGGCGATCCGTCCCTGCGCCTGGGCGACTTCATCCCGCAGGCGTTGCTGACCCAGGACCTCTACCTGAACGGGCAGCTCGCTGCGCTCGACGTGCTGAAGGGCGCGAGCACGGGCGGGCTCGAACGCGCACTCGTCGAGCACGTCGACTGCCTCACCTATCGCTTGGATGCGTGGCGCACGGGACTGCACGCGGTGCAACTCGCGCACATGCGCGAGGAGAGCGCGCTGGGTTTCGGCAAGACCGGTATCCATGTGGGCGCCTACGGCTGGTTGGAGAACGTCGCACCCAAGCAGCAGACGTTGGAGCCCGTGCCGCTCGACCGCGAGCTGAGGGGCCTGTTCCAGCGGGGCCGCGACGCACCCTTGATGCGCGACTCCAGCAACCGCGGACACATCCACGCGCCGTCCCTGGATCACGCCGTCACGGCGGCGATCCTGCGCAACGGCCACGTGGCCAACGCCACGCCCAGCGCGCCCGACCTGCTGGCGGTGGACCTGTCGTCCGAGCGCGTGCGCCACGCCCAGGCGGTGATCGAGGGCATCCAGGCCGGTCAGTCCCTGGGGGCCCTGCTGGGTTACCGGCTGGAGCGCGCGCTGCACGACGAACCGGGTCTGTTCCTCGACCGGTTGATCTACGACCTGCGCCGGGCCTTCCCGCTGGCGGGCAACCGCAACCAGCTCACGGCCGTGGCGGCGCTCGACTCGATCACCCAGGTCGAGGCGCGCAACGTGCTCGACGGCACGGCTTTCGCGGAGCACGTCGCCGAGACGGGCGCGGACACCTATCCCTACGGCTTGATCGACCTGCCGCCGTTGACCGAGTTCACCGGGCCGGGGCTGCCGAGCGCGCCGCAGATCGCCGACCTGATCGACGGACACGTGGCCCGGATGCGCAGCGTGGGCGACGCCGTCGGCGACCTGGCCATCTCCGAGGGCGTGTACCAGGTGGTGCGCGGCAACTACGACCGGGCCGCGGGCACCCTCGACGCGTTCAGCAAGGGCACCCATCCGCCGTCGCCCGAGGTGGTGGCCACGCCGCGCAGCGGCCAGTCGCTCACCCACCGGATCGGATTGCAGCTCGCGGGCGGACTGCTGCCGGGCGACCCGGCCAACACGACGCCGCGGGCCCGGGGCGAGCCGGCGTTGGCCCATTGGCTGGCGGGTCAGATGCCCGGGCCGGCCACGGTCTTCGCCCGGGTGACCTGGCACGACCAGGCGACGAACACCGACGTCGCGCTCACACCTTCCATGACCGACCTCGGTCTGGTCCCCGTCGACCTCTTCTATCTGGTGGATGCCGGCGGCGCCCGGGAGATGCCCGGCTTCGACGATCTGCTGATCGACTTCGCCATCCGCAACGGCGCGCCGGCGCCCCGCGACGACGCGGTCTTCTCGCTCGAGTACAAGCCGGCGGGGGTGGCGGGGCTGACGCTGTTCGAGCTGGCCCCGCTGATCCGAGCCCTGCGCGGAACGGTCCTGGACGCGCGGCCGCTGCGGCCCACCGACCTGTCGCTGCAGATCGAGGCCGGCGTCGCCCAGGACGAGACGCTGATCGTGCGCCCCGACAAGGTGGCGACGGTGCAGGCCGAACTGCAGGGCGTGTTGCCCGCCATCGAGGCCTTCGTCACGGCGCTCGACGGGGCGATCGGCGAGGGCGTCGACCCCGAAGTGGCGCGGGATGCGGCGCGGGACGCGATCGATCAGTGGGGCGACGACTACGCCGCCATGTTGCGACCCGTGCTGCCGTTCGGCCTCCAGGCCGCCAGCCTGACCACGGCCGTCGAGGGCCGGCGCCCGCGCTTCATCGCACTGCGTGATGCGATCGCCGCCGTGATCGAGCGCTGGGAAGCCAAGCAGACCGACCACGACGGCGTGATGGCCGACTACGCCGCGCTGCCGGGCACCGCCACCGACGAGGAACGCACGGCGCTGCTGGTGCGCGCCGGGCGGACCGTGTCCACCGTCGTGATCGCGCCGCTGCCGGCTCTGATCGTCGACCTGGAGACGGCGGTGGCGGCCCTGCGCACGACCCTGGACACCGAGCTCGGCAACCTGCGCGCGCTGCACGACGGGGCCACGCGGGTGGGCGCCACCCTGGTGGCGGTCACGGCCCTGCTGCCGACCATCGCGACCATCGACCACAAGCCGTTCGAGCTGGGTGACTTCCGCGACGGCGTCCTGGGGCTGGCACAGGACCTGGCGCAGAAGGCGGGCTTCCTGCGCGACGACATCACCCGGCGCGACGCCCGGGCGACCGACGCGCTGGCGCGCGCCGCGGCGACCGCCGGCAACAAGGCTCAGTCGGCGGTGGCGGAGGCCGCGCACGCGCTGTTGGGAGATGCGTTCGTGGTGTTGCCGGAGTTCACTCTCGCGTCCGAGCGGCTCGCCGAGTGGCAGAACGTCTGGGCGGGCCACGCCGCGCTGTTGACGCACTTGCAGAGCGGGCCCGACGCCACGCCGTTCCCGGTTGATGACTGGCTGCACGGCGTCGCCCGTGTGCGCGAGCGGCTGCGTCACCTGGAGCGTGCCGCGTTGCTGGGCGAGGCCCTGGGCGCGGCCGACGAACCGTCACTCGAGGCGCTGCAGTTCCCGCACCGTCCCCACGACGTGTGGTTGGGCTTGCGCTTCCCGGACACGTTCCGCAACGGCGACCCGTTCGTGCTCGACGAAGACAAGCTGCTCTACTCGGCCCACTTCGGGCCGGGGGCGGAGATCGAGCCCACCCAGCCGGCCCGGACCTACTCGGGCCTGATGCTCGACGAATGGGTCGAAGTGATCCCCGCTGACGAGGAGACCACCGGCCTCGCGTTCCACTTCGACCGGCCCAACTCCGAAGCGCCCCAGGCGATCCTGCTGGCCACGCCGCCCGACTTCCGCGGCGCCTGGCGCTGGCAGGACCTGGTGGACACGTTGCACGAGACCCTCGACTTCGCCCGGCTGCGCGCCGTCGAGCCGGCCCACGTCGACCCGACGGCGCTCGGCCCGCTGGTGCCCGCCGTCGTGTCGGCGGTGACCACGTTCCCGATCACGTCCATGTTGAACTTCGCCTTCAACAACAACATCCAACTGGCGCTCCTGGAGGCGGACGGGTGAACAAGTACGTCGTCACCGCAGGGATCGAATCGGTCTTCGCCAAGAAGGCGCTGCTGCCCACCACGCTCATGTGGAATCGGCTCGAGGGCCGTCCGCGCCGGCCGGACTTCACCCGTGCGCTGCAGGCCGAAGTGCGCGACCCGTTGTGGATGATCACCCGCCAGTGGCAACTGGGCGAGTTCATCGGCGAGGACGCCGGCTCGCCGGTGGACGCCAAGGTGGCCTGGAAGAACGACGCGGTCACCGAGCTGCACATGCCCAGCGGCGTGCGACAGCCCTACGATCCGGACCTGCCGCTCGAAGCACTGATCGAAGCGCGCACGCCGCCGCTGACCCTCGACGGGCGGCTGCACAACGCCGACCTGCGCCTGGCGCTCGGACGTCGCTGGAAGAAGCTGCTGAACGCCGGCGGGCACGGGGCACGGGTGGCCGACTTCCTCGGTGCCTACCCGTTCACGTCGTTCGACCCCGCGCTCGAGGCCGATCACGCCGTCACCTCGCATCCGGCCGCCTGGCAGACGCTGGAAGCGGTCGCGACGCGCATGATCGACGGCGGCGCCCTGTTCCTGCACCTGTCGCAACCCGGTGCGCTGGCCTCCGACGGGCTCGGGCTGGTGGACCCGGAGAAGGCCGAGATCGACGCCCTCGGCGCGCAGTTCGGTGCGTGGGCGGCGTCGCGCTACCTGCAGCCCGACGAGAGCCTGCAGGCCTGGCGCGCCCGGCACCTGGAGTACGGCCTCGAGTTGAGCGCGCCCGACGGCACGCAGCCCGCGGCCCTGGGAGCGCCGGAGTACCGCGGCGGGCGGCTCGACTGGTTCGACTTCGACGCGGTGGCGACGGGCGCAGCCCACGCCGGCGGCTCCGCGACCGCGCCCGAGGTCACGAGCTTCATGCCCACGACGGTCGAGTTCGGCGGCATGCCCAACACGCGCCACTGGACCTTCGAGGAGGGCGTGACGAACTTCGGTGACATCGACCCCGACACGACGGACATCGCCAAGCTGCTGCTGATCGAGTTCGGGCTGATCTTCGCCAACGACTGGTTCCTGCTGCCGATCGACCTGCCGGTGGGGTCGCTGACCGAGATCAAGGGACTGGCGGTGACGAACGTGTTCGGCGAGCGGTTCTGGATCGATCCGGCGGTGACGGCGGCCGGGCCGGTGCAGAGCTGGCAGATGTTCCGACTGACCAACAAGGGCGCGCCCGACGACCGCTTGTTCCTGCCGGCCACGACGCCCTCCGGACTGGAGAGCAAGCCGGTCGAGTCCGTCGCCTTCATCCGGGACGAGATCTCGAACATGGTCTGGGGCATCGAGACGGTGGTCCAGTTGCCCGACGGTTCGTCGCGCCGTGGCCGGGAGGTCGCGCTGGAACTGCACGCCCGGTACCAGGCGGACGTGGTCGCCGCACCGCCCGTGGCGTTCGCCAACGACGCCAAGATCCGCTACTCGCTGATGAACTCGGTGGCGGAGCACTGGATCCCGTTCATCCCGGTCCACATCCCCGGCGACAACCGCGAGATCCAACTCCAGCGGGCGGCCATGCCGCGGCTGCTCGAGGGCGAAGACGGCGTCGTGCCGAAGAAGATCGCAGCGCGCACGCGCCTGCTGCGCGAGGGCCTGGAAGCCGCCGTTCCCGACTCCTACTACGTCGCGGAGGAGGAGGTCGAGCGGACCGGCACGATCATCGAGACGAAGTGGCAGCGCTGCCGCTGGCGCGACGGGCGCGTCGTCACCTGGCTCGGCCACCAGCGCAAGACCGGCCGCGGCGAAGGCTCCAGCGGACTCGCGTTCGACATCCCGGTGCCCAAGCGCGGGGACGTCTGAGCGGCGAGCCGGTGCCGCTCGCGACCGGGACCGGAGCCCGAGGCTGATACACTCGACGCCAACGGCACCTCGGGAGCAAGGGGCGATGAACAGACGCGTGCAGCGGAACGGCGTCGCGCTCCTGCTGGCGACCCTCGTCGGCTGTTCGTCGCTCGGCGTGACGATGTCGGGCACCGAGATCTGCACACTGTGCCGACTCGAGCGGGAAGTCACCCGGGATGGCGAGTCGAGCGGGCCCGTTGTGTCCGAGATGTCGACACCGTCCGAGTGCTCGGACTGGGTCGAGTCGCAGTTGATCGACTACGTCTGGGTGGACACGCGCTTGCCGGAAACCGCTGGGCAGCGAAGATGACGAGCGGCGCAACCGGGCAACCCGCGCGCGGTTGCAGCGCCCTTCCGCCCGAGAGAGCTCGCATGCACAGGACACTCGTCGCGCTGGCCGTCGTCGCTGGTTGTCTCGGTGCGTGCGGGCCCGGCGACACGGGTGCCGGCGGGACCGGCCGTGCTGCCGCCGGCGCGCCGGACGACGTGCCGCCCGAGTACGCGTACCTGTTCGGTCACGCCATCGGCTACGACGAGATCCCCGCGGTGCTCGAGCGCCTGCCCTACTGGAAGGTCGAGCTGGGGGTCTTCAGCCCGTGGATCTGGGGCGGGGATCGGATCACGTTGTGGCGCGACGGCCGCGCCGAGTTCGTCGACCGGGAGGGCCGCTGGAGCGGCAAGGTGTCGGTGTTCGAGTACGGCCGGCTCTGCTACCTGATGGACCACGTCGACCTGCGGGCGATGCAGTCGACCAGCGCCGAGGGGCTGTTCGACGCCAGCACGATCACCGTGCGCGCCTGGCCCGAAGGTGAGGACGAGCCCTTCGTGCTCGAGGACTACGGCGACCTCGCACCCATCGATGCGTGGTCGGTCCGGGCCGCGATCCGCGGCGTGGCCCACGAGATCCGCTGGGAGTTGGAGGCCGAAGACCCGGATCCCGAAGGCGATCCCGACGACGGGCGCTGACTGTCGCGAGAACGCTCGTTGCTCGACCGTCCCCGACGCGCCGGTCGGCCGTGTCAGCCTCTGCCGACCATCGCCCGCCCGACCCGACGCGTAGGCCGGCGGTGTCAGCGCCTGTCGGCCGTGGCCCGCCCGTCTCGGACGCGCGGGCCGGCGGCGTCAGCGCCAGTCGACTTCACTCACCCAGCCGGTGTCGGTCACGAGCGTCTCCTCGGCGCCGGACTCGGGGTCGAGCAGCACGAGGCGTTCGTTGTCGACGCGCAGGATGCGGTCGGCCGCCGGATTCCAGAGCGCGTGCCACACGTGGGCATCGGAGGGGAACACGCGCTCCTCGCCGTCGAGGGTGACGAGCAACACGCCGTCGCAGTCCGTGCCCTCGCCCCCGCTCTTGCGCTCGACGATCTTCAGGGCGAGCAGTCGGCTCGAGTCGGGGGCCCAGACCGGCGTGCCGTGGTTGGCGATGCCGGTGGCGAGGGTGCGCACGTCACCTCCGGTCGCGGGTACGAGCATCAGGTTCGCGCCGGACTGGAACGCGATCCATTGGCCGTCGGGGGACCAGGCCGGGCGCTCGACTTCACCGGCGAGCGCGGTCAGGCGTCGGCGCTCGCCCGACGCGACGTCGAGCAGCTCGAGCTCCGCTTCGCGTTCGACCCAGAGCACGTGCCCCTCATCATGGACCGTCTGGGACACCTCGGCCGCGAGCACGAGCGAACGCCCGTCCGGCGACCAGTCGAAGCTGCCGTCGAACCCATCGGGAGGCGTCACGCGACGCACGTCACCGCTGTCCGCGTCGACCACGCAGACCCAGCCCGTGCCGACCGTGTAGCCGTCGATGACGTACGCGATGCGGCGCCCGTCGGGCGACCAGCGCAGGGGCCCCGGGAAGCCTTCGTCCTTGTGCACGAGCACGCGTGGTTCGACGTCCAGGCTGCCGCTGTAGATGCGCCACTTGCCGTCGCGGTTGGAGGCGAAGGCGAAGCGCTGTCGGTCGGGCGCCCAGGTGATGCCGTCCAGGCCGCGGTCGGGGTACGTGAACAGCACGCGCTCGGCCGCACTCTCGGGCTCGAGCTGGACGAGTTGGTGCTCGCGCTCGAAGAGCAGGCCGCCGGGCCCGGTGCTGGCGGGGTTCGGCGGGGTGCCGCGGATGCCGCAGCCCGTGGCGAGCACCAGGGTCAGCGCGCACAGCGTGGAGAGCAAGCTGAGCCGACACGCGGTGTGGGATCGGGAATGCACGGGCTCTACTCCGGCTCGCGGGTCAACCACGCTTCGTGCACCAGGGCCGTGGGCTGCAGCGTGTGTTCCGCCGCGGCGGGGCCCAGGCAGGCACCTGCCAGGCCGCGCAGCTCGCTGTAGACCAGCTCCATCAGGCGATCGGCGGAGCGTTCGTCGCCGCCGGCCACCGTCTTGAGCAGGCGCGTCACCTCCTGGGCGCGCTCGGCGAGGTCGTCTGCGGACTCGGACAAGCGGCTGTTCCCGGGGTGCGGATTCGGCGTGTGAGTTTAAGGGAATCGGACGCCGCTGCGTTCGACGGGCGCGGCAAGATCGGTCACAATCGGGGGCTCGGGCAGGGGGCCCGGACCCAGTTCGGGCGCGAGGTTGATCGGCGCCCACGTCACCAAAAGGAAGACAGCATGTCGTCGCTGCGTTGCACCGCTCTCGTTCTGATGCTCATCTGCTCGTTGTTCGCGCCCACCGGCCTGGCCGAGACGATCGACGTGAACAGTACCGACGACCTGCCCGACGCCAACATCGGCGACGGCGTGTGCGACGCCGACCTGGAGACCGAAGGCCTGCAGTGCACGCTGCGCGCGGCGATCATGCACGCCAACTTCACGCCCGGTGCCGACGAGATCAATCTGCCCGCCGGCCTCTACCGCCTCAAGCTCAAGGATCTGACGGGACCCGTGGACGGTGGCGATCCGGCCGCCACGGGCGACCTGGACATCAGCGACGACGTCACGATCACCGGTGCCGGTGCCGACGAGACCATCATCGACGGCAAGAAGGCCAAGACCCGCATCTTCGACATCTTCGCGCCCACGACGATCGAGAGCCTGCAGGTGCGCAAGGGCAACGTGAAGAGCGAGACGGACGGTGATGGCGGCGGCGGCATCCGCGCCAACGACGACCTGACGCTGAGCAAGGTACTGGTCACGAAGAACCGCTGTCTGGACGACGGTGGCGGCCTGCGCGTCGAGTCGGGCACGACCACGGTGCAGGATTCCATGTTCACCAAGAACCGCGCCAAGGACGATGGCGGCGGGATCGACATCTCCGGCGGCGAGCTGGTGATGAACAACTCGACGCTCAGCCGCAACAAGGCCTCGGACGAGGGCGGTGCGTTCGAGAACTCGGCCCAGAACACGACGTTCACCAACGTGACGATGGCCTTCAACCGGGCCAAGAACAACGGCGCCGCCATGAGCCTCGAGGACGCCTCGGTCACGACGCTGATCAACTGCACCCTGGCCAAGAACCGCTCCAAGGAGGACGCCAACATCTCCGCGGACGACGACGACGGCGGCGCCAACACCGTCAACCTGACCAACACGCTGCTCTTCCGGGTGGGCAAGAAGAAGGCGAACTGCGTCGGGCCGATCTCGTCGGGCGGCGGCAACCTGGAGAACGGTGACAGTTGCGGCTTCCTGATCGTCGACGGCACGTTCGACCTGTCGAACACCGATCCGCGACTGGACAAGAAGCTGCGCGACAACGGCGGCAACACCGAGACCATGGCGTTGCGCGACGACAGCCCCGCCATCGACGCCGCGGACGACGGGGCCTGCCCCGAGTTCGACCAGCGCGGCAACGCGCGAGTGGACATCGACGGCGTGGGCACGACCGTGTGCGACATCGGCGCCTTCGAGTACACGCCGGTCATCGAGAACTGAGCCGCGACGACGGTGGTGGGCCCGGGATCGTCCGGGTGTCACGCGCGCCGGGGGCTGGAATCGACTCGCCGTGAGTGATTCCAGCGAAGCCTCGAGCAGCGACGGCCGACAAGACGGGGGTGCGTCTGCGGGCCGGACCGGGGATGTGCAGGGTGCTGGCAGCAGCGGTTCGTCGGCGGCCACCCGGCATTGCTCAAGGCGCGCAAGGGCTTCGCCGTGAACCCGGGCGAAGAGAGTCCGCAGATGCGTCAGACCCTGGACGTGCTCTGCATGGCGTACGCCAAGCTGGAGCGCTGGGCGGAGTCGGAGGAAGCGGCCCGGAGTGCGTTGCGTGCGCAGGGCAATCGATTCCAGAAGATGCAGGCCAACGCCGTCCTGGGCGAAGCCATGACGAAGCAGGGCCGGGCGGCCGAGGCGCGCGATCTCCTGGCCCGCGTGTGGGAGCAGGTGTCCAGTGAGGAGCCTCCACCCGAGCCCGTGCTCGTCAACCTGGCCAACGCGACGTCGCGGGCCCACCGCGCGCTCGGAGACGACGAGGCCTCCGACGCCGTGATCGATCGCGCCAAAGAACTGATTGGCGACCACGAGCGCCTCGACGACTGATCCCTGCCTGCGTGACTCGGGCGCGGCCGCCGTGTGCAGCGCATGGCGGCGGCCCCACGCCGGGGCGCCTGTACGCTCCTACGATCAGCGAGTATTCTCGCTCGCACGCTCGAAGGAGGTTCCCGCGGGAAGCGCGGAGCCAGGGAGAGCGAGATCAAGGGGGATCGCATGCCCGACAAACGCGTGGACGCACTCCAGAACTTCTTCAGGGCCGCCCGCCACAAGTCCAAGGAGGAAGTGCTCACGATCTTCCTGCAGTTCGTGATCGACGACAATGACATCTGCGAGGCCGGTTCGCTCTACATGGTGTCGAAGGACAGGAAGTCGTTGCGGCCCTACAAGCTCCACTTCCATCTCCCGGGAGCGACGGACAAGAACTCGCCCTCGTTCTCGGCGAAGAACAAGGGCCTGGCGTGGACCGCCTTCATGACGAACCGCACCAAGTGGGAGAACGGGATCGACAAGGGAAAGGACTTCGTCAAGGAGGAGAGCGACCCGATCCCGGTCAAGAACATCGTCTGCGTACCGATCGAGCTGCCGTTCGGGAACGGCGAGCAGGTGATCGGTGTGGCGAGTTTCCACAACAACGACGTGGAGCAGGAGTTCGATGACGGCGCGATCCGGTGGATCGAGGCGTACGTCAGTGCGCTCGAGAGCGCACTCGCAGCCTCCAAGTCGCCGCTGCACACATCGGCCAAGATCTTCGTGGTGCACGGGCACGACGACGATCTGGTGGACGACCTGTCCAAGGTCGTCCGGCTGCACGGCATCAGCGCCCAGGACATCGTGATCCTGAAGGAGGAGACCTGCGGCAACAAGACGATCCTCGAACACCTCGAGGAGAAGGTGCACGACTGCGTGGCCGGGTTCGTGCTGCTCACGCCTGACGATCTGGGCGGCAAGCGAGTCGAAGGTGGCGAGCCGGAACTCAGACCCCGCGCCCGGCAGAACGTCATCTTCGAGGCGGGCATGCTGTGCGAGAAATGGAGACACGAAGGTCGCGTCCATTTCATCCTGAAGAACGAAGGCGAGCAGCCGGACCTGGAGCAGCCGTCGGACCTGCACGGGTTGAAGGTCATCCGCTACGAGAAGAAGACCTTCGAGAAACAGATCGCGAAGGTGCTCACCGGGTGGGGCTTCGTGGCGGCCGGTGCCTGACCGCGGCGATCACCGGGCGTTGTCAGCGTGCCTCTTGGTGAGGGAGCGATCGCGGACATGACGCGCGAGGAGACAGCAGGTCACGGACGGCACCTGATGGTGTACCTCGTGGCGCTCAACACCGCGGTGCTCGTGGCCAGCGTCGCCGGTGGCTCGAAGATCATCGCCCTGCCCTTCGGGCTGAGCGCGGCGGCAACCGTGTTCTCGTA
This sequence comes from Planctomycetota bacterium, assembly GCA_029259695.1. Taxonomy (GTDB): domain Bacteria; phylum Planctomycetota; class B15-G4; order B15-G4; family B15-G4; genus OFTM49. The sequence goes on along the minus strand of JAJDEQ010000003.1, from coordinate 35,982 downwards.
CGCCATCACGTTCACCGTGACGGATGTCATCTCGGAGGTCTTCGGCCGGCAGGCGGCCAAGGTGGCAGTGCGCGCGGGCTTCCTCTGCATGGTCGTGGCCGTGGCCTTCTTCCAGGTCTGCATCTGGTCCATGCCGGCGAGCTTCTGGGGGCACCAGGAGGCGTACGCCCAGACGTTCGGCATGGCACCGCGCATCCTGCTCGGAGGGTGGACGGCCTACCTGTTCAGCCAGCACCTCGACGTGTGGATCTTCCACCGATTGCGCGAGTGGACCGGTGGGCGCAAGCTCTGGCTGCGCAACAACGGCAGCACGCTGATCAGCCAATTGATCGACACGGTGATCTTCGTGAGCATCGCCTTCGGCGGTGAGATGCCGTTGTTGCCGATCATCGTGGGGCAGTACCTGATCAAGGTCACGATCGCGGCGGTGGACACACCCCTGGTCTACCTCGCGGTGGCGCTCATGCGACGAAACACCGGAGAACGCGCGGCCGGTTGATCCATGGCTCACGGCACCGGCAGTGCGTCCAGGAGCGCCTGCGCCACGAACTCGGCCATGAGCTGGTTGCCGCGGTCGTTGAAGTGCGAGCCGTCGGCGTAGGTCGTCTCGGTCACGTCGACGAAGATGCGCGTGCCGTCCACGCAGTGGATGCCCTGCTCGCGCAACCGGGCCGCGGCGGCGCGCAGCTTGGGGTAGCCCTCGCGGCCGGCGAAGGCCCACGTGTCCGAGGCGCTGAAGCCGGCCTCCGTGTCGCTCATCGGCTTGCCGTCCACGTCGGTGAGGTTGGGCTGGAGCACGCTCACGAAGGGGATCCCGCGGCCGTCGCAGATGGCGTGCAGGGTCTCGGTGGCGTGGCTCCAGGTGCGGATGCCGGCGTCGACGGCGGCGGGCGGGCGTCCGCGGAAGGCGGGGCCCGAGGTGGCCGCGCGCGTGCCGCCCTCGGTCACGTGCTCCACGTAGCGTTGCTGCGCCCGGGCCCAGCGCTGGCGGATGCCGCCCAGGCGTGCGCTGGCCAGGGAGCCGAGCACGCAACTGCGGGTCAGGCCGTAGCGCAGCGTGGTGTCCGCCAGGGCCTGTGCGTCGAGCTGGTGTTGTCGGAACTCGATCAGCAGGTCGAGTGCCTGCGGGCCCACGGCGTGCTCGCGCACGACGACCGACCACTGGTCGATCCCGGGGTAGCTGGGGTGCGTCTGCCGGTTGCCGTTGCCGACGGCGAAGGCCATCTCGTTGAAGCCGTCGAGCGAGACGACCATGTCCGGGGCGCAACCCAGGCTGAGCAGGTAGCACACCAGCATGAGCTGTTGCGGCTGCTTGAACGCGGCGCGGGCGTACTTCATCAGCCGCACCGGGCGGCCGGTGAGGCGCGCGTCGGCGGACAGCATCTGCACCAGCCGGTCACCGGCGCGGTTGGTCACCGACGCGCCGACGGACGAGCCCACCACGAGCACGTCGAACGAGGTGTCGGCCTCTTCGGTGGTGAAGTAGTGCTCGTCCTGGAAGGTGGTGGCCAGGTTGTTGGCCCGTTCCCAGCCGAAGTACGGGTGGGGCACGATGTCGTCGTCCTCGCCGTCGTCGCTGTAGGGCGACATGGCGGCCACCGTGTGCTCGATGTGCTCACGGGTCGCGGCGCTGTCGTAGGGCTCGTCGGTGACGCGCACGTAGAGCCGCGCCACGAGTTCGAGCGCCAACAGCACGATCAGCGGCGACAGCAGCAGCTTGGCACGGTTGGAGAGGCCCTTGCGACGCGAAGACGCCGGCCCGCTCGTGGTCTCGTCGCTCATCGTCGGCCCGCTACGTCCTCGTGCTCACGACGCCGGCCAACCACGGCGTTGCCCGTTACGCGCGGCCCTTGAGCATACCGTCCCAGTAGAGTCGCGGGAGCACGTGCTTCTTGAGCATGTACATGCTGCGGCGTTCCTTGCTCTGGTCGAACGGGAACGTCTCCTGCGGTTGGAACTCGTAGTCGAACTCGGCCAGGATCAGCTTGCCGTAGCCGGTGACCAGCGGGCACGACGCGTAGCCGTCGTAGCTTCCCGGGAGCGCGCGGTGGTTGCGCGCCGCGAGCAGGTTCGAGACCAGCACCGGCGCCTGCTTGCGCACGGCGGCGGCCGTCTTGGATGCGGGCAGCGACGACGCGTCGCCGAGCGAGAACACGTTGGCGTAGCGCGTGTGCCGCAGCGTGGTCTTGTCCACGTCGACCCAGCCGGCCTCGTTGGCCAGCGGGCTCGACTTGATCGTGTCGGGCGCGCTCATGGGCGGGGTGACGTGCATCATCGCGTACTCGATGGTGCTGTCCTCGCCCGAGTCGAGGTTGCGGACGGTGGCCTTGCGGGCGGCCGCGTCCACAGCCACCAGGTCGTGCTTGTAGCGTACGTCGATGCCGTAGCGGGCGGCCACGCCGACCAGCGCCTCGGCGTACTTGACGACCGGAAAGATCTTCGGCGTGGCGATGCAGAAGACGATCTCGTAGGGCGCGGGCGGCGGGTTCTTGCGCCAGTAGTCGGCGGCCAGGTACATGATCTTCTGGGGCGCGCCGCCGCACTTGATCGGCGTGGCGGGGTGCGTGAACACCGCAGTGCCGCCGCGGAAGGCGCGGATGTTCTCCCAGGTCGAGTCGACGGTCTCGTAGGAGTAGTTGCTGCACAGTCCGCCGCTGCCGACGTTGCCGGCCAGGCCCGGCACCTTGTCCCAGTCGAGCTGGATGCCGGGCGCCACCACGAGTTGGTCGTAGGTGAGGCGCGTGCCGGTGCTCGTGGTCAGGGCGTTGTCTTCCGGCTGGTAGGCGGCTACCGCGTCGCGCACCCAGGTCACGCCGTTGGGGATCACCGTGGCCTGGTCCCGCTGGGTGATCTCCTTGGGCCGCACGCCGCCGCCCACCAGCGTCCACATGGGCTGGTAGTAGTGCTTCTCGGACGGGTCGATCACGGCGATCTCGGGCCGCGGCGTCGATGCGGCGAGACGGGCGGCGACCGAGATGCCGGCGGCGCCGCCACCGACGATCAGGATCTCGTGGTGGTGCTTGCTGTCGCGGGAGGTCATCGGCGTGTGCTCAGTTCCAGCAGGTTGTCCACCGGGCGACCCACGACCGCCTTGCGGCCGCGCACACCGATGGGACGTTCGAGCAGCGTGGGGTTGCTCGCCATGAGCTTGAACAGCTCGGCGCTCGTCTCGTCACCGCTGAGTCCGAGCTCCTTCGCGTCGCGCTTGCGCAGGACGTCCGACGGCTCGACCCCGAGCTTGCCCAGGACCGACTTCAGTTCGACAACCGAGAGCGGCTCGTCGGTGTACTCGCGCACTTCGAAGTCGAGTCCTTCGTCGCGCAGCAAGGCGACCGCCTTGCGACACGTGCTTCACGTGCGCTTGATGATGAGTTGGATCACGGCATGGGCTCCCGGTCCTGCAAGGCGAGCCCCTGATTCTGCCATGTTGTTTCGCCTAGCGGAACTCGGCGCACGGAAGCTTGACGTCACGGGCCAAGAGCCTAGGTTCGATGGCGACTGGGGCGAAAGACGAATCGCGTTCGCCGGGCAGCGAACGCATCACACGGGAGAGACAGACATGAGCCGTCTACACGTGACTTGCATCATCATTGGCCTTGCGTTGGCCGTGGCTCCGCCCGTCGTGGCGCAGAGCAGCCAGAGCCACACGGCGGGGAACCAGTACGTGCCCACGGCGCACTACGCCCTGGTGGGCGACACGATCATCTGGCGCAACATGTTCGGGATGATCGTGGGCAAGACGGTGGTGGTCTGGGCTACGCACAGCGAGGGCTGCTTCTCGATGTTCATCGGCGCGCCGATCATTTCGGACACGCTGCCGACCCACTCCTGTTCACTGATCGACTTCGCGCCCTACCCGCTGGACTGCGGTACGTCTGAGCATTGCCCGAACGGCATGCTCGGGCAGAAGATGGTGGTCAACGTGGAGTGCTGCCTGGAGCTCACCGCCTGGTTCGGGATCCAGATCCTGTGTTCCTCCAAACCGTTCGCCCTGAAGACCTGCCCGGATTGACGGAGGGGTGGTGATGGGACGGGGGGAGTCGATGAAGCGCTGGTCCTGGTCGTCGATCGTGGTGGTGTTGCTCTGCGTTGGGCTCGGGGCCCTGTGGTTGGTCGTACCCGATCGCTCGGGGAGCAGCATGGCGTCACACGAGCGTGCCCGGGAGCAGTTGCGCCTGGCACAGGGTGCAAACGACCGGAATTCCACCCCGGCCGCCGCGCAGCGCACGTCGCTCCCCGCTCCCGTCACCCCGCTCGAAGCTGAAGCGGTGACGGTCGACCATCGCCTGACGGGTCGGGTGATCGACGAGGCTGGTTCGCCGCTCGGCGCACAGCCCGTGCTGGCCTGGTCCTTGCCGGTGGTCGACGTTGCCGACGCGGTGCAACGCCTGGGTAACGTCGAGCCGGACGCGCGTGCCAACAGCGGACCGGATGGAGTGTTCGGCTTGCCGCTGGGCGACATGCCTGTCGGAGGCCTCGTCGTCGCCTGCGGTGACGAGCTGCGCGGCTTCGCGCCGGCTCTCGCACGGGGTGACAACGTGCCGGTGACGCTGGTTCGCCAGGACTCCGCGACGGTGGCCGGCCTGGTCGAGGATCAGTTGGGGCGCCCCGTCGTCGGCGCACGTCTGGAGTGGGTCCACCAACTTCATGGCGGCACGCAGCTGACATTGGGCGAGGCCGTCGTCTCCGATGGCACGGGCCGCTTCGAGCTGACAAGGGCGTCGTGGACGGGGCGCTCCCTGCTCGTGGAAGCGGAGGGCTTCCTGCGCGTGCAGCACTTCGTGCCGCAGGACACCGCGGACCCCCTCGTCGTGCAACTGGTGTCCGGGGCTCGGTTTCGCGTACGGGCTGTCGAAGAGCCGTCCGGGGCACCGCTGTCCGACGCATCGCTCAGCGCTGCGCCGTTGCGCGAACTGCCCCGTGGCATGGCGCGGGAGGTGGGTGCCGCACGCTCCATGCGCGCCGTTGGTGACGGTTGGTTCGAGTTGTCGTTGGAATCGGATGGGCCGTTGTTGATCGAGGGACGTCATCCGGGTCGTGCACCGGTCGCCATCGTGGTGAAGAAGCCGAGGCTTGTCGCCGACCAGGTCGTCCTGCGCTTTGGGCGCGGCGACGTGGTGGCCGGTCGGGTCACCGATCAGGCCACAGCACAGGCGGTTCCCGGCGCCGACATCGAACTCGTGGCGCATGACGCGGTCTGGGACCGGGGGCAGACCGCGCTGGAAGTCGCCGCGCGCACACGCACCGACGCGAGGGGGCTGTTCTCCATCGATGCCGTGGGCCAGGGAAGCTACACGCTCCATGTGGATGCCGACGGGTACGCGGCTCACGATGTGCCGCGCTTCGCGCTGTCCGGCAACGGTGAGTTGGTGGAGCACGAGATCGAGCTCGTGGCCCCAGCCTCGATCCACGGGGTGGTGCGGGCAGGTGCGGCCGATCCGATGTCGGCGGGAGCACCTGCGGGCCAGCCCTTGGCCGACGTCTGGGTGGCCGTTTCCCCCAATGGCGAATTCGGCTCGCAGTCCGTGGCCACGGTGCTGCGTCGCACGCGCGATACGTCGACTGACGCGCAGGGGCGGTTCACCTTCGACGGTCTCCAGCCGGGCCTGCAGCGGGTCGTGGCACGACGCCTGGATCCGCTTGCCGATGATGTACGTCAACAAGGCGTGCCGGCGGCCCTGCTGCCCGTGTTCTCCGGCGGATCGGGGACGACGGAGCGCGACGTGGAACTCGCGTCGGGGCAGGCACTCGAGTTGGTGCTGCTGCTCGGCGGGGCTGACGGACCGTGCGTGCTGTTCGGCACCTTGCTGGGTGTCGTGTCCGATCCGGCCATCGAATACCACGTGGACGCACGTTGGCTGCAGGAGGAAGGCCGCGTCGAGCTCATCCTGGACGAACGCACCGTCCCGGTGGACGACAGCGGCGTGTTCGACTTCGGCGCCGCGTCGTCGGGGCTGCTCGAACTGGTGGTCCGGGCGGAGAGTGCAACGGGAATCTCGCGGAGCTTGGTGCAGGAGCGGGTCGAGTTGCGCGCCGGCGAGCAGCGGGACGTGACACTGCAGCTTCCCGACCACGGGGTCCTGGAAGTGCTCGTGCGTGATGACGTGACCGGTCGATCGCTATCCGATGCCCAGCTCACGCTCGTGCGGCACGATCAGATGCAGTGGACCGTGAGCCTCCGCTCGTCCGCCGCTTCCGCGAACGGGGCGGTGGCTCTGGTTCTCGAGCAGGGCCTCTACCGAGGCCGCGCCATCGCACCGGGGTTCGGCGCCCGGGGCCAGGTGTTCACCGTCGCTCGAGATGGCTCTGGGCAGCCCGTACGATTCGATCTTCAGAAGGTGGAAGCGTGGAGCACGACCGTCGTGGATGGCAACGCCGAGCCGCTGCCGGGAGTACACATCATCGTTCACGAGATCCACGGGCTGGATTACGGGCTCGGCGGTGGGATGTCCTTCGCCGCCGATGAGCAAGGTCGCATGGAGATCGCGGGACTCGAGCCGGGGATCTACTCGGCGCGCGTGTTCCTGCCCGACGGTCGCGTACTGCAGACCCGGCCCGACTTCACTCCCGGCGAGCAGTTGATGATCGTCCTGCCGCCCTGACCCGGCGCTGGTCCCCGGGGAGCGGCGCCCTCCCCCCGAGAGTCACGGCTCGAGCGGCCAGCCTTGGGTTGCGAGATGGACGGCCCGAGGGGCGCGCCGTCACGCCGCTCGTCGGTTGCGCTCCCGCTTGCGGATCAACGCGAGGTGCCGGAACCCGACGAGCTTCTTGGCCTGCTCATCCCACAGACGCAGGCTGACCAGTCGCAAGCTGGAGAACAGCGTCAGCGCCTTGACGCTGCGGAACACCGGGTCGGAGTCGTGGCAGCGCTCGAGGTTGTAGTTGGGGATGCGCGGGCTGAGGTGATGGATGTGGTGGAAGCCGATGTTCCCCGAGAACCACTGCAGGACCCTGGGCAGCTTGTAGAACGAGCTGCCTCGCAGCGCGGCGGCCGTGAAGTCCCAATCCTCCCGCTCCCAGTAGGCGTCTTCGAACTGGTGCTGGACGTAGAACAGCCAGACGCCGACGGAGCCGGCCACCGCCAGGATCGTCAACTGGATCAACAGGTACGGCACGATGCCGAAGATGGCGCTCAGGCCCACGGCCATTGCGGCCAAGCCGAGGTTGGTCCACCACACCGAGCGTCGCACGCGGGGCTCTGCCTTGGAGGACGACACGCGCTGCATGCACACGAACAGGAACAGCGGGGCGATCAGGAACAGCACCACGGGGTTGCGGGCGAGGCGGTAGGCGAAGCGCTTGGTGCGCGAGGCCTCCAGGTACTCCTGCACCGTCAGGGTCCAGATGTCACCCACGCCACGCTGGTCGAGACGTCCGACTGTCTGGTGGTGCACGGAGTGTTCCCAGCGCCAGTGGGCGTAAGGGGTGAACGTCATCAACCCCGTGACGGCGCCCAAGAAGTCGTTGGCCCGGCGCGATCGGAAGAACGAGCCGTGCCCGCAGTCGTGGAAGATGATGAAGACGCGCACGAACAGGCCGCCCGTCAGGACGGCCAGCGGGATCGTGATCCACCAGGAGACGGACAGCCCCAGGTACATGAGGTACCAGAGCAGCACGTAGCCCCCGACCGAGTTGACGAGCTGCCACGAAGCGCGCAGGCCATCGGGCTGACGGTAGGCGGCGACGATCTGCTTCCACGCGGAGGTTGCCTGTTGCGGTGTGGCGGTCGCGGGGACCGCCGGGGTATTCAGCGGGCGCGCTGTGAACGGCTTGGTCGACCCGACGGGGAGCGACGGGTGGGGACCGGTGTTGTCGGGGGGCATGGTGGGTATCGATGGAGGAGGGGGCGGGGCGGCGGTCGTTCGAGTGAACGAGGAGGGCGTCGCCGAACCCGGCGCGGGGCTCGCGGGCGGATCAATCTGCGCGCGGTGACGCGGGGGGGAGGGCCCCCAGCCTACCAGTGTGGGCAGCGGAGACGCGTTCGAAGGCGCCGCGGCCGGGCCGACGCACGCTCGTTCCACACGCTGCCCCCTCGCAAACCCACAGCCTGGGTCCCGCAGCGGCCGTTCCTGGTTGCCGGAGCAGACGAGTCGTTCTCTTGCTCAGAGCGTCGATGCCACCGGGCGGACACACGGGTCCTCCATGCGGGCATCGAGCGTGGCGGTGATCAGGGAGCGGTCACTTCCAGCCCGTTCCCGGCCGCGAAGCCGGACGGGCTCCCCAGCGTCGTGCGTTCTCGTCGACCCCGGGGCCGCGATCAGCGGTACTGCGCGCGCCACTCGGCGGGCATGGGCGAGAGGTCCGCGTCGACGGCGTAGTGTTCTCGCAGAGCGCGCAGTTGGCGGGCCAGGCTGTCGGTCAGCGTCCCGTAGCCCTCGAGGCCGTGGAGGTTCCGCCGCTCGTCGGGGTCGTCTTCCAGGTCGTACAGCTCCCATTCGTCGAACTGGTAGAAGTGGATCAGCTTGTAGCGCTCGGTGCGGATGCCGTCGTGCCGGGCGACCATGTGCACCGACGGGTACTCGTAGTAGTGGTAGTAGATGGCGTCGCGCCAGTTGCCGGTGAGGTCACCGCGCAGCAGCGGGAGCAGGGAGCGGCCCTGCACGTCGTCCGGAACGGGCGCGCCGGCCACGTCCAGGAACGTCGCGGCGTAGTCGATGTTCTGCACCAGGTGGTGCGTCACCGTGCCGGCGTCCACCACGCCGGGCCAGCGCACGATGAGCGGCATGGACAGCGACTCCTCGTACATCCAGCGCTTGTCGTACCAGCCGTGATCGCCCAGATAGAAGCCCTGGTCTGAGCAGTAGATCACGATCGTGTCGTCGGCCAGGCCGGTGGCGTCGAGGTGCTCGAGCAGACGGCCCACGCCGTCGTCCACGCCGCGCACGCAGCGCAGGTAGTTCTTCAGGTAGCGCTGGTACTTCCAGCGCACGATGTCGGCGGCGCTCTTGTCGGTGGCCCAGAAGGCACTGTTCTCGTCGTCGAAGGCGGCGTCCCAGGCAGCGCGCTGGACGGGTGTCATCAGGTCGAGGTTGCGCCAGCCCGAGCGGTCGCTGCCCGGCTCGCTGTCGGGGTCGTAGCCGTCGCGCGGCGTGACGAACAGGTCGTAGGCCAGGTTGAGGTGGCGGTCGATCTCCATCTCCTGATGGCGCGCCGGGCTCGCGTTGTCGCTGTGGCTGTCGAAGAGTGACGCCGGCTCGGGGATCGTCACGTCGTCGTACAGGTCCAGGTGTTCGGGCGCCGGCATCCAGTTCCTGTGGGGCGCCTTGTACTGGCACATGAGCAGGAACGGACGCTCGGGGTCGCGCTCGTCGAGCCACTGCAGCGCGAGGTCGGTGACGACCGCCGTGCTGTGACCCTCGACCACCCGCTCGCCGCCGTCGCGCAGCAGGCGCGGGTTGTAGTAGCGGCCCTGGCCCGGCAGCACCTCCCAGTGGTCGAAGCCCTGCGGGTCCGACGACAGGTGCCACTTGCCCACGATGGCCGTCTGGTAGCCGGCCGCCTGGAGCAGCTTGGGGAAGGTGACCTGGTCGCCGTCGAAACGATCGCCGTTGACGCGGAAGCCGTTGGCGTGGCTGTGCTTGCCGGTCAGGATCGACGCCCGGCTCGGGCCGCAGATCGAGTTGGTGCAGAAGCTCGCGTCGAAGCGCATGCCCTCCCGCGCCAGGCGGTCGATGTGCGGCGTGGGGTCGAGCTCCGCCAGCCGGCCGCCGTACGCACCGATGGCGTGCTGCGCGTGGTCATCGCTGAACACGAACAGGATGTTGGGGCGCGAGGCGGGCGCGGTGTGCTGCGCGTTGACGGTGGGGCACAGCACGCTGGCGACGAGCACGACCGTCCACCGCGCGGCGTACCGCGCGGCCGACATCGCCGCTCCACGTCCTGCGGTGACCGGCGGGTTGAGAGTGATCCAAGTCATGTCGGCGTCGCTCCGTGGAGGGGCGCCGACGATTATGCCGGGTCGGCCGTGAGACCGGGCCGGACGTCGATCAGGTCAGAGCCCGATCTGCACCTCGATGCCGTTGCTGAAGCGGAAGGCCGGCGTGTTCGGGTCGATGACCTGCATGTACAGCGTGACCGGCGTGGTCGTGCCGCCGGGTGCCGTGAGCGACACGCGACCGAAGATGTCGGAGCCCAAGGGCAGCAGGGTCAGCCAGGGGAAGGGCACCAGCGTGCCGCCCTTGAACGGGGTGGGGTCGTTGTCCAGCCCGATGGCCAGGTAGACCGTCGAGCTCGTGATGGCGTTGAAGACGTCGAGCGTAGCCGAGCTGCCGGCGGTCGTGAGGTCGTCGCCGCACAAGCTGAGCGAGAGGCCGCTGGGGCTGGCGAAGCCGAGGTTCTGCTGGCACGAGCCCGTGCCCTCGGTGGTGAAGAACACGAACGTGGTGATGTTGTTGAAGATGTTCATGCCGTGGCGGTAGGCGACGACGTTCTCGTCACCGTCGCGCAGCTCCACCAGGTAACTGCCCACGGTGGGATTGACCACGAACTCGCCGCCGGCGGTGAGTTCCTGCGACTCCGAGAACGGGAACTGCCCCGAGAGGTGGGTGACGACAGCGGTGAGCCCGGTCACCGGTTGGCCTGCGCCGTTGGTCACGACCCCGTGCAGGATGCCGTTGCCCGCGGCGAACGAGGAGCCCGGTGTCGTGAGCAGCAAGGCCAGCAGCGACAACCTCGAGAGCGTGCGGATCATGGTCGAGTCCTCCGGAAGAGCGAGGCTCGACGGTAAGTCGGTTCTCGCTGCCGCGCGACCCTCGGATTGCCGCGTGCCAAGGGCTCATGACGCATCCGGGTCCGTACTGAGCGCGGCGAGAGCAGGCCGCACGGGCCTCAGTGCGTCAGCGCAGCGCTCAGCTCGACCCGGTCGGTGTCGCTCAGCTTCGAGCTGAAGTGCACCAGGCGCTCGGCCAGGTCGCCGGTGCCGAAGTACTCCTCGGCGCAGCCGAGGTGGATGAAGCCGCCGGGCGAGAACATGCCCTCCTGGAAGAAGACGACCCGCACGCGCCAGTCGTCCTTGGAGATCTTGGCGTGACAGCTGCGGCACTTGGCGCGGCCGCTGCTGGCGCGCTCGGCGCCGTCGGCCCGGGGCAGGCGGTGGTGTCGCAGCCCGTCCGCGATGATCTCCGTGAGCGCGCGGCGCTCTTCGATCTGCTCACCGGTGCCGGTGAGCGCCATGCCAAGGGTCTCCGGGCGCTTGTACGCGCCGCACAGGAGATGGAACCACAGCGTCGTCTCGCCCTCGTCGGCGAACGGGTTGGGGATGCGCTCCCCGAAGCGCAGCTCGCCCTTGGGGATCGGCTGCGCGCACCCCCGGCACTTCGAGCGCCCGGTCGTGGCGGGTTCGATGGTGTGAGACATGGAGCTGGCTCCCTACCCTTCCCCGAGTTCGTCGCGCAGTCGTGCGACCGCGGCTTCGCGGTAAGCAGTGCGCGGGTCGCCCGGTGGGAGCACGGCCAGGGCCTGCTCGGCGCTGGCGAGCGCGCCGCGCAGGTCGCCGTCGCGCTCCTGCAGTTCGCGCAGGGTCGTGTAGGCCGACGAGAGCCAGCTCGCCTCCGAGCGCTCCATCTCGCAGGAGCTGCCGTCGGGCAGGGCTGCCTGTCGCGTGGCGCGACGGGCGTAGCCGAGGGCCTCGAGCAGGAGGTCTCCTTCGCCCGTGCGGTCGTGGATCAGGCCGAGGAAGTGGGCGGCGTCGTTGAGCGGACGCACCTGCAGGCCGTGCATGGCGACGGCCTCGCGCAGCGGCGTCACGATCCCCTCGATCGTCGCGAGGTCCAGGGCCGACTCGTCCGTGCCGTGGTCGTGGTACGCCCGTCGCGCCAGGGCGACGGCGACGTCGTAGTGACCCTGCCAGTGGGTGGGGTCCAGTTCCACGGTGCGTCGCGCTGCCGTGAGGGCCGTCGCCAGATGTTCGTCGGCCCGGTTCGGCTGGTAGATCAGCAGGCGTAGGGCCACGGTGGCGAGCATGCTGTGCGCCTCGTGCAGCGTGTCGTCGTCGGCGAGCAGGTCGCGCACGGTGTCGTAGGCGAGCGTGAGCCAGCGCAGGGACTCGCCGTACTTCCGGCCGGCCGCGTCGGTGTCGCCCGCGGCCTGGGCCTTGCCGGCGTCGGCCTCCATGCGCGAACTCTCGCGCAGCGCGCGCCAGACGACGCTCATGAGCAGCCGGGCGTCGGTGTCGTCGGCGGCGGCCAACCCGGCCAGGGTCTCGAACGCCTCGACGCGCCGGTCCTGGACGATGAGCGTGTTGAACTCCTGCTCGATCGCCATGTGCGTCAGGCCGATGCGTTCCAGCTCCGCGTTGCCTTCGGCGGCGGCGTCCCAGTCGCCGAGCTGCTGCGCGATGTCGACCTTCATGCGCTGGGCGTTGGGATCGTCGGGGCGCCACTTGATGTAGTCCTCGAGGTACTCGAGCTGCTGCTCGGTCTCGCACAGTTCGCCGCACACCCGGGCCAGCTCGAGGTTGAGGCGGTCCCGGTCGGCGCCCTCGCTCAGCCCGGCGCGCACGTATGCGTCGCGCGCTTCCTCGAAGCGGCGCATGTCGCGCATGGTGTGTCCCACCGCGGTCCAGGTGGACGCGTCGGCGGATCGGGAGGCATGCTCCCGCAGGCGCGACTCGGCTTCGTTGGCGGGACCTTCCTGGCCCAGGGCCCAGTGCACGCTGGCGGCCAGGGCGGCGTCCAGCGGGTCGTCGCCGGGCAGGCGCGCGAGCCACTCGGCGGCGAGCACCGGGTGGGCGCGCAGCAACCAGCCCCGGGCGAGCAGGCGCGCGTCGTCGGCATCGAGGCGCTCGGCCCAGGTGTCGGCGTAGGTGCGCAGGTCGTCGCCGTCGATGCGGTCACCGGCCTGCTCCACGGCGAGTGAGGCCGCGAGGGCGGCGCGGTCGCCGTGGTGGATCTGCGTCGTGCGTTGGTCGCGCACGATGAACCCGCACCACACGGCGAGGGCCAGCACCAACGCCGCCGCCGGCCAGCGGCCGAACGTCTGGCCGCGCGCGAGGCGCGTGCCGAGCATCATGGCCGGGTACAGCGCGAGCAATGCGGCCCCCGCGATCACGCCCAGCCGCACGTCGTGGAGCCCCAGGTCCTCCGCCGCGGCCTTGTGCAGCAGCAGGTCGCCGGCGAAGGCGGCCGTGGGCACGAGCAGGCACGCCCCGGCGAGGGCTGCCGCCGACTGGCGCCGCACCCAGCGAGCGGTTTGACCCACGACCGAGAGCGGACGTGCGTGCGTCGCCTCACCGTCGAGGAAGCGTTGCAGGTCGTCGGCCAGGTCGCCGGCATCGCGGTAGCGGTCGTCGGGGTCCTTCTCGAGGCAGCGCAGGCAGACCGCCTCGAGGTCGGGACTGATACCCGGTTGCAACGACCGCGGCGGCTTCGGCGCCCGGCTGAGGATGTCCACGAAGATGCCTTGCATCGACTCGGCCGTGAACGGCAACTGGAACGTGAGCATCTCGTACAGCATGGCGCCGAGGCTGTAGACGTCGGTGCGGCCGTCGACGTCCTTGCGCGCCGAGACCTGTTCGGGGCTCATGTAGTTGGGCGTGCCCATGAGCGCGCCGGTCCGCGACAGGTCCATCTTGTCCTCGACCTTGGCCAGGCCGAAGTCGGTGATCTTGGGCAGACCGTTCTCGGTGAGCAGCACGTTGGCGGGCTTCATGTCCCGGTGCAACACGTGGTGCTCGTGAGCATGGGAGAGCGCGTCGGCGAGCTGCCGGCAAACGCCCGCCGCCCAGGCGCAGTGCGCGGCGTTCGTGCGTACCCCCTGTTCGCGGTGCTCGGTGATGACGTCCTCGAGGTCGCCGCCGGGCACGAACTCCTGGGAGATCATGTTGTGCCCGCCGGCCTCGAGCATCTCGTAGACCGAGACGATGTTCGGGTGGTTCAAGCGCCCCGCCGCCTCCGCCTCGCGCCGGAAGCGCTCGACCTGCTCCGACGTGTAGGTGATCTCCTTGGGCAGGACCTTGACCGCCACCGTGCGGTCCATGGATTCCTGGCGCGCCAAGAAGACGATGCCCTGCGCGCCCCGTCCCACCTCGCGCTCGAGCACGAGGTCGTGGATGCGCGCCCCGGGCTCGAGCACGACGGTGGCGCCGACCGTTCCCTCCGTGTCCGTCAAGCCGTGACCTCCCCCGCCGACGATCTCACCTCGGGCCGGCTCAGTCCACGATGGTGACTTCGAGTCCGTTGCTGGCCGAGATCATCGTGGGCATCGGGCCCCCGGCGTCGGGGTCCACCAGGAACCACTGCAGCGTGAACGACTCGCCCACCAGGATGGCATCGGTGGGCAGCTTGAAGGGCAGCGTCAGCTCACCCTGGCCCGCGACGCCGGGCGCTCCGCCGACGACGGGGAACAGGTCGAGCAAAGGCGCGGCGACGTGCAGGAAGCCGGTCTCGATGCGACCCACGCCGACCTGCAGCAGGCCCGCCGCGCCGCCCACGCCGTTGGTGAGGCGCACGTCCATGAACCCGCCGGGCGTGGTGTAGCCCGACCCCCGGAGCTGCGGTGTGAGACCGCCCTTGCCGGGCTTGCCGGTGCCGAACGCCTCGGTCTCGTGCAGTTCGTTGAGCACCAGCGACACGCTGTCGGCCGTGCCGTGGATCAGCACCAGGTCGGACGTGCCGTCGCCATCGAGGTCGCCCACGAGCGGCCGCAGGGCGTTGCCGTCGGCACCGTTGGCGGCCAGACCGCCCAACGTGTCGACGCCGAAGGCGCCCGGGCCCGTGCCGATCAGCCTGCGCACGAAGGCCTGGTCGAGGGTGCCGTCGGCCACCGAACCCGACGAGATGATGTCGGGACGTCCGTCCCCGTCGAGGTTGCCGATGCGCAGGGCGCCGCCGCCCACGGCCGCCGCCTGGGCGCTGACCGGCGACGGCACGAACCCGCTGCCGCTCGCGGCGACGAGCACCAGGCGTCCGTTCGCCACGCCCACGGCCACGTCGTCGTCGCCGTCGCCGGTGAGGTCGGCCACGTCGATGCTGCGCACCGTGTTCCAGGTGGCACCCGCGTCGTGGGGCGTCGGCACGAGCGCACCGGCCACGTTCTCGTAGACCAGCACGCGTCCGTCGCCGCCCTCGGTCGAGGTGGTGACGGCGTCGAGCCCGGCATCGCCCACGATGTCGACCAGGACGAGTCCGCCCGACAGCACGTGCCCCGGGGGCACGGGTGCCGGGGTCGGCGATCCGGCGATGGCCCCGGCGCCCGTGCCGGTGCCCGGGAACACGAGCACCTGGTCGAGGCCGCCCGAACCGAGCCGCTGGGTCACGACCACGTCGTCGGTGCCGTCGCCGGTCACGTCGCCCACGGCCATCTCACCGCCGCGGCCGAGCGGCACGCTCTGGGCCACGAGCATGTTGCCGGTGCCGTCACCCTGCAACACGCTCAGGCTCGCGAACACCTGGCTGAACAGGTTGGCCGTGTCGACCCACGCGTTGTAGACGACGGCGTCGAGGTCGGTGTCGCCGCCGAGGTCCGCCACCTGCAGCGCGCGCGGGCCGCCCTCCCACACGCCGCCCGGCGGGAGCGTCCCCGGGTCCTGGGCGTCGACGTCGTTGACCGTGATCACGGTCTCCACGCCACCGGCGCCATCGCTCAGCAGGACCGAGACCGAGTCGCCCTTGGTGTTGGGGATCAGCACGTCGGGTCCGCCACCGCCGCCGTCACCCGGGGCATCGCCGTTCACGTCGCCGATGTCGCCGTCGCCCGGTTCGTTGCCGGTCAGGAACTGGTTCGGCGACGGATCGAAGAAGTCGCCGGTGCCGTCTCCGAGCAAGACCGCCACGAACGACGCGAGCTGCGTGCCGGCGCCTTGCCCGGCCAGGGTGTCCTCGTACCAGACGAGCGTGCAGTCGAGCACGCCGTCGAGCGGCGCCGGTGCGATGTCGTCCAGCACCGGGGCCACGCCCTTGCCCGCGTAGGGTGTGCCCACGATCGACGGCGTGAAGCCGCCGGCCTGGTCGTTGAGCAGCACGGTGAGTGCGATCGGCGGGTGTTCGTCGGAGAACGTGCCGGGCGCGAAGGCGATGTTCTCGGCGCTCGTGTACACGAAGTCGTCGAAGGTGTCGTTGTTCAGGTCACCGACCGCGCCGAACGTGGGGTGCACGCCGTCGGCGGACGGCGTGGCGAGGCCCGCGAAGATGCCCGAGGGCGTGAAGCCGCCCAGGCCGTCGCCCAGGTGCAGCGCCAGGGTGCCCTGGGGTGCGCCGCCCGGACCGGCGTCGAACTGGTGCACGGCCAGCATGGCGTCGAGGTCGCTGTCGTTGTCGATGTCCGACAGCAGGATCGAGGCCAGGGCCTGGCCGGTGGCGAACGTGCCGCCTGCCGCCAGGTTGCCGGCGCCGTCCCCGAGCAGCACGGTGGCGAAGCCCTGCTCCGATCCGGGGCCCAGGGCCAGGGCCGCGCTGGTGGTGACGACGTCGAGGTGCGTGTCGCCGTCGACGAAGCCCACGGCGAGGTCCGAGAGGAGCGCGACCGGGGCGAAGCCGGCGGCCGTGAAGCCGCCCAGGCCGTCGCCGAGGAAGATCGTCACGCCGGCGTCGCCGGCGAGCACGACGTCCGTCGCCAGGTCGGCGTCGAAGTCGCCGAGAGCGATGGCCACGGGTGCACCGTCGTTCGGCATGGCGAACTCGACCTGGGGCGCGAACGGCGGCTGGCCCACGATGTCCTGGCCGGCGAGGTACGAGAAGCTGTCGCCGCCGTTGTTGGCCGTGAAGATGTCGGCCAGTCCGCCGCCGTCCCCTTCCTGGGTGGCGATGATCCCGCCCTGCACGGCGTGCAACGGGAACTCGCCCGTCTCCTCGATGTACTTCGCGCCGAAGGCGACCTCTTCGCCCACGACGACGACCTCGCGCACCGAGACGCAGCTCGCGCTCTGGTTGGGGACGATGACGGCCGGCACGAGGATCGCCTCATCGCCTCCGCCGCCCGGCTTGATCAGCGTCGAGCGCCCGGCGCGCCCGTCGAGCGATGAGACGAAGGAGGGCACGGCTGCGGGCGTGGGCGGACCGACGACCTCGAGCAGGTAGACCGCGCCGCGGCCGGAGCCGCCGTCGGAGTCGAACCAGGAACCGACGACCAGGTCCTGCACCCCGTCGCCGTCGAGGTCGCCCACGGGTCGGAGGCCCTTGCCGAAACGGTCCGTGCCCAGGAACGAACCGACGAAGCCGCCCGTGTTCGCCCCGATCTTGGCGATGGCCGTGCCGGTGCCGTCGGCTGCGAGCTTGATCGCGTGGACCTCGTTCTCTTGCGCCGCTCCGACGAAGATGTCGTCGATGCCGTCGCCGTCGAGGTCGCCGGCGCGCGCGATCGCGAAGCCGAAGTCGGAGAAACCCCCGCTGCCGTACACGCCGGCCAGGTCGCCGAAGTTGTCCATCAGGTGGGAGGACTTCACCGTGCCGTCGGTGTTCAGGAACAGGATGTAGACGGCGCCGCGGCCCGGCGAGGCGAGCTTCAGGGGGGCGCCCACGGCCAGGTCCGGGACCCCGTCGCCGTCCAGGTCGCCGATCCCCGCCACCTCGGCGCCGAACTCCGCGCTGTCTTCCAGGGTCAGGCCGAGGCCGCCCTCTGTCTGGCTGATCTTCTGCCAGGCCTTCACCGTCTGGTCGCCGTTGAGGAACAGGATGTACACGGCGCCGGTGCTGAAGGCGCCTCCGTCGACGTCGCGATACGCGCCCACGGCCAGGTCGTCGATGCCGTCGCCGTCGAGGTCGCCCACCACGTCCACGCTTCCACCGAACAGGTCGAAGGTGTCGAGGTCACCGCCGAAGCCCGCCACGCCCTCGGTGATCAGCAGCTCCGACTTCACCGAGCCGTCGCTGTTCATGCGCAGGATGTGGAGCTGGCCGCCGTCGTCCGTGCCCGCGCGCAACGATCCCACGGCGAGGTCCGTCAGGCCGTCGCCGTCCACGTCTCCGAGGCTCGTGATGGAGAAGCCGAATTCGCCGGGGGACGGCAGCGCGCTGATGTCACCGGAGAGCTCGCTGTTCTTGTAGAAGCTCTTCACGGTCCGGTCGGCGTTCAGGAACAGGATGTAGAGGGCGCCCTTGTTGCTGCCGCCATCGTCGTCCTGGTACGCGCACACCGCGATGTCGGGATTGCCGTCGCCGTCGAGATCGCCGATGCCGGTGCAGGCGATGCCGAAGCGGTCGTCGTTGCCCAGTGCCCCGACGAAGCCACCCTGGGTGCTGCTGATCTTCGCCTGGGTCTTGATCTCACCCGGGGTCTGGGCGAGGGCGGGTTGGACCGAGGCCAGGAACGTCGCGCCGAGAGTGATGACCACGGCAGCGATCGACGAGCAGCGGGCGGTGAGACGTGAGCGCATGTTGGATCTTCGCTGGTGAGGAATCGGTGGAGCGAACCCGAGGTCGCGAGGGGGCTGAGCGCCACTCGCCTCGGGCTTCGGGGACGGCGGCGCGCCATGGTATGCGGCAATCGCGCGCTTGGGTGGTCCTCGCTTTCGATGCCCTCGAGGTCAGGAGGGCCGGCCGCGCCTCTGTCGTAGGGCGCTCAGTCCCGCAGCCTCGCTCGAGGTCATGCTCACCTTCGCCGCCGCCGTCTCGTGCGCGCCGACGTGGATGGACCCGGCCAGGAGCGCACCCCGGGGTGACGGCGCACCGCGAGAACATGGCGCGCCCGGCAGGAATTGAACCTGCGACCTCCGGTTTAGGAAACCGATGCTCTATCCAACTGAGCTACGGGCGCTCGGAACGGGGCACGATAGCGAGCAGGTGCCAGGGGCGTCGAGCCCGCGGGCGATCGTCGTCGGATGGGTGCGCATGCGTCGTGTGACCGGGGACTGGGCGGGGAGTGGCTGGCGTTCAGGGAATCGAGTCCCACGGCGGGGCAAGTGACGCTTAGGCTGCGGGTGCCCCATGGGCTGAGCGCGTGCCTCGGTCGAGCGGGGCGGGCACGTGGGGCACCGTCCGCAACAGAGCGCACTTCCGGAGCTGGAAACATGACTCGCCTTGCGGCCACGACTTGCTGTCTGACCCTCGCCGTGCTCGCCCTGCCTGCGAGCGCCCAGCTCTCCGACATCCAACCGGGCCGCAACTTTTCCAACGGCGCCGCGGCGTTCGGGGGCAACTTCACCGAGAGCGTGGACGTGGGCGACGTGGACAACGACGGCGACCTCGACGTGGTCGTGGCCAACGGGGGCGATGCGGGTGAGCAGCCCAACCGCATCTTCATCAACCAGGGCGGGTTGCAGGGGGGCGTGACCGGCTCCTTCGTCGAGGAGACCGCCACGCGCTTCGCCGGTGTGCCCAACGACACGAGCCGCGACGCGGACTTCGCCGACATCGACCTGGACGGCGACCTCGACATCCTGATCGCGAACCGGGGCACGACCACGACCGGCGGACAGCCCAGTCGCTTCTACGTGAACCAGGGCGGCCTGCAGGGCGGCACGCTGGGTTTCTACGTCGAGGACACCGACAACCGCTGGGGCGCGCTGGTGGGCGTGGACCCCGCCGACGAGGTGGGCGTGGCAGACGGCCAGGGCCCGTTCCGCGACTACAGCTGCGACTGCGACTTCGGCGACCTGAACGGCGACGGCTTCAAGGACATCTTCTTCAGCGTGTATGGCCCCAACCTGAACGGGACGCGCGACTCGCGCGTCTTCCTCAACGACGGCGCCGGCGTCTTCAACGAACTCTGGCCGTGGGCGAACCCCGGCGCCGACATCCGCCTGCACACGCTCGACGTCGAGCTGGCGGACTTCGACGGCGACTTCGACCTCGACATCTTCGCCAGCAGTCGCGAGAGCACCGCCCGGGTCTACGTGAACAACTGCATCGATCCCGTGGGCGACACGCCGTTCACCGACATCACCCAGTTCGCCCTGCTGGATCAGTCGGCGGAGAGCGGCAACGGCAACTACGAACTCGAGTACGGCGACCTCGACGGCGACGGCGACTTCGACGTGTGGGGCACCAACTGGACCACCGACGTCTTCACCTTCGGGGATCGGGTGCTGCGCAACGACGGGGCCACGCCGGGTGCCGGCTTCCGCTTCGTGGCGGAGAGCGCCTGGGTCAAGGGCGACCCGCTCACCGACGAGTTCGAAGCCGATCTGCTCGACTACGACGGCGACGGAGACCTCGACGTCTTCGCCGCCAACTTCCAGGGCACCAACTGGATCTACCAGAGCGGCCTGCTCGACGGTGTCCCGCTCGCCGACGGCCTCTTGCACCGGACGGGGACGACGTCCTCAGGCAGCCTGGCGGCGTGGCCCGAGATGCCGACGGGCTCGCTCGTCAACCGCTGGCCTTCGCGTGGCGGCGAGTGTGCCGACATGGACAACGACGGCGACCCCGACCTGCTCCTGGCCAACGACGTCAACCAGCCGAACCGCTACTTCGAGAACGTGCTGGGCGTGCCCGACACCCACGCGCCGCTGATCCAGGCGTTCACCCAGCAGTGCGACAAGCCGACGGGGACCGCCACCGTGGTGCACGCCGCCGTGCGCGACAACTCGCCCTTCTACGAAGTGGACTTCTACGACTGCGACCTGCTCTACAGCGTGAACACGGGCCCGATCGTGTCGGTGGACATGGTCAGTCAGGGCGGCATGCAGTTCCGCGGCGTGATCCCGCCCGTGACGGGCGACGTGATCTACCGTGTGGAGTGCACCGACCGCTCCGGCAACACGGGCAACTCGGCCCTGGCTCCCTTCACCCAGAGCGGGACGACCTGGACCGACGTGGGACCCGGGCTCGCGGGACAGGGTGGCAACGTGCCGACGCTCGTCGGCGGGGGGACCTGGGAGGCGGGCAGCCCGGGGACGCTCGATCTCGCCGCGGCCCGCCCCGGCGCCACCGCGGGCCTCTTCTACGGGCTCGCCTCGAACCCGGTGCCGTTCAAGGGCGGGACGCTGGTGCCCAACCCGTTCTTCGATCCTGTCGTGTTCGTCGTGCCGGGCAGTGGTGCCATCCCGCTGCCCATCGCGTCGTTCCCCAAGGGGCTGCCCTGCGGCACGCAGATCTACTTTCAGTACGTGATCCAGGACGCCGACGCGGTGGCCGGCTTCGCGTTGTCCAACGCGTTGCGCGCGCGCACACCCTGACCCCCGGCGGCGCCGTTCGCGGGCGGCTCGGGCACCGGGGCGCTGGGGTCACACGAGCGTGCGGATCGCGCATATGCTGCGGGCGAGGCTCTCGTTGACCGATGCGGCGGGAGCTGGGGCCACGACCTCACCCGGAGAGTCACCAGATCATGTCACGCACCGCCACCGTGTTGTGTTCGCTCGTCTTCGCCCTGCTGATGGGGCCCGCGGTCAGCGCCCAGTTCAGCGACGTGCAGCCAGGGCGCAACTTCCCCACCTCGGCCGAGGCCTTCGGCAGCAACCACACCGAGAGCATCGACGTGGGCGACGTGGACAACGACGGTGACCTGGATGTGATCGTGGGCAACGGCGGTGACTCGGGCCCGCAGCCCAACCGCATCTTCATCAACCAGGGCGGCATCCAGGGCGGCACGGTCGGTGCGTTCCTCGAGGGCACGGCCACTCGCTTCGCGGGGATGCCCAACGACACGTCCCGCGACGTGGACTTCGCCGACATCGAAGGCGACGGCGACCTCGACATCTTCGTCGCCAACCGCGGCACGAACACCAACGGCGGCGAGCCCAGCCGCTTCTACGTGAACCAGGGCGGCGTGCAGGGCGGCACGATCGGATTCTTCGCCGAGGACACCGACAACCGCTGGGGAACGCTGGCGAACGTGCCCTTGATCCAGGAGGTCGGTGTCCAGGACGGCCAGGGCCCGTTCCGCGAGTTCAGTTGCGAGTGCGACTTCGCCGACCTCGACGGCGACGGCGACAAGGACATGTTCTTCACGTCCTACGGGCCGAACATCAACGGGACCCGCGACTCCCGGATCTTCCTCAACGACGGTGCCGGCGTGTTCAACGAGCTGTGGCCCTGGGCGAACGCCGGAGCGGACACCCAGTTGCACACCCTCGAGGTGGAGCTGGCCGACTTCGACGGCGACTTCGACATCGACGTGTTCGCCAGCAGCCGGGACAGCAGCTCGCGCGTCTACATCAACAACTGCATCGATCCGTTGGGTGACTCGCCCTTCACCGACATCACCCAGGTGGCGCTGATCGACCAGGCCGCGAGCAACAAGACCAACAACTACGACACCGAGTACGCCGACCTCGACGGAGACGGCGACTTCGACGTGTGGGGCACCAACTGGGCCGGCAGTGGCGGTGGCAACGAGGAGCGCGTGCTGCGCAACGACGGCGTGACCCCGGGTGTGGGGTTCCGCTTCTTCGCGGAGGACTGGGTGCGCGGCGATCCCGCCGTGGACGACGACGAAGGCGACATGCTCGACTACGACGGCGACGGCGACCTCGACGTGTTCATGGCCAACTTCAGCGGCACCAACTGGATCTACCAGAGCGGCTTCGCCGACGGGCTGGTCGAGGCCGACGGGTTCTTCCACCGCACGGGCACCACGGTGCTGGGCAGTCTGGCACCCTGGCCGGAACTCCCGATCATCGGCAACGGCGGGACCTCCCGCGATGGTGAGTGCGCCGACATGGACAACGACGGCGACCCGGACCTGCTGATGGGCGTCGACCAGGGCCAGGCCAACCGCTACTTCGAGAACGTGCTCGGCATCCCCGACACCCACGCCCCGACGATCCACGCCTTCTCCCAGCAGTGCGACAAGCCGGGCGGCACCGAGACCGTGGTCTACGCCGCGATCCGGGACAACTCGCCCCACTACGAAGTCGACTTCTACGACTGCGACCTGCTGTACGTGCTGAACGGTGGCACGTTTCAGACGGTGGACATGACCAGCCAGGGTGGCATGCAGTTCCGCGGTGTGATCCCGGCGGTGATCGGCAACGTGCTGTACCGCGTGAGCTGCACCGACCGCACCGGCAACACCGGCAACTCGGCCCTCGCCACCTACAACCAGAGCGGGGCCACGTGGAACATCCAGGGCGCGGGGCTGGCCGGGCAGGGCGGCATCGTGCCCTTTCTCACCGCCAGCGGCACGTGGGAGGCGGGCACGGCGGGGTCGATCGATCTCTCGAGTGCGCGCCCGGGTGCGACGGCGGGATTGTTCTACTCGCTGTCGTCGACGCCGGTGCCGTTCAAGGGCGGCACGCTCGTGCCCAACCCGTTCTTCGACCCGCTGATCCTGGCAGTGGGCCCAGCGGGCGAGATCGCCCTGCCGATCCTGTCATTCCCCAAGAACATCCCCTGCGGCACCGAGCTGTTCTTCCAGTACGTGATCCAGGACGCCGACGCCGTGCAGGGTTTCGCACTCTCGAACGCGATTCGGGCGCGCACGCCCTGACGGAGCGGCGGGTGACTCGCGCCTCGCCGCTCGTGGTCACCCTGCCCGGGCGACGCGAGGCCTGACGTCACGCCGGGTGACGGTCCTCGATCACACCACGGACGAACCGCCGTCGACGTGCAGCACCTGACCGACCATGTGATCGGACGCGGCGCTGGCCAGGTACACGACGGTGCCCGCCAGGTCGTCGGGCTCGCCCCACTTGCCGCGGGGGATGCCGGACATGACCTGTTCCAGGAACTCGGGGCTGTCGAACACCACGGATGACATGTCCGTCTTGAACAGGCCCGGCGCGATGCAGTTCACGCCGATGCCGTGGGGCGCCCACTCGGCCGCCAGCGAACGCGTGAGCATGATCACGCCGGCCTTCGCCGCGCAGTAGGCGGTGGCCTCGGCCGCGGCCTTGATGCCCAGGACCGACGCGACGTTCACGACCTTGCCGGACTTCTGGGTCTTGAAGACCTTGCCCGCGGCCTTCGCGAACAGGAACGACCCGATCAGGTTCACGTCGACGATGCGTCGCCAGTCTTCGAGCGATGTGTCCTCGATCGGGCCCATGCCGTAGGCGCCGGCGTTGTTCACCAGGATGTCGAGCCGGTCGAACTCGCGCATGGCCGCCTCGACGGCGTGCGCTGCGATGCTCGGGTCGGTCACGTCGCCCGGCACGGCGTAGGCCTTGCGGCCTTCGGCGGCCACGAGCCTGGCGGTCTCGGCCAGGTCGTCGGCGCGCCGGGCCACGAGGATGCTGTCGGCGCCGGCGCGGGCGAGGGCCACGGCGAAGGCACGGCCCAATCCGCGGCCCGCCCCGGTGATGATTGCGGCCTGGCCGTCGACACGGAACAACTCGTCAGTCTTCGTCATCGGATGAACCTTCGTCGGTGTCGGTTTGGAGCGGGATGCCGTCGACGCGCGAGACCTCGGTGATCACGTCACCGACCTCGAAGCGTGCGAGCACGTCGAAGCCCTCCACGACGCGCCCGAATGCGGTGTAGCCGCCGTCGAGGTGCGGTGTGGGCAGGTGGGTGATGAAGATCTGGCAGCCGCCGGTGTGGGGTTCACCAGCGTTGGGCATGCCCAGTGTGCCGGCGACGTAGTGCACGCGGTTGAACTCGTCCGGGAGTCGGCGACCACCCGTGCCCCAGCCGTCGGCGCGGGGGTCGAGCCCCTGCACGACGAAGTTCGGCACGACGCGGTGCAGATCGAGTTCGTCGTAGAAGTTCGAGCCGGCGAGTTCGAGGAACGACGCCACGTGCAACGGCGCGTCCTCGCGGAAGAGCTCGAGCGTGACCGGTCCTCGCGACGTGTCCAGGCGCACGCGCGGGCGCGGGTCGACGCTCGCCGCGCGGTGCCGGGCCACGAGTCGCTCGAGCAGGCGACCCTGCGCAGCGGGGGGTGCGATGCGGTTGCTGCGCGGCACACCGAGGGCGTCCTGCAGGGCCTGCCGCGCTTCGACCGTGTCGGGCGTCGTCGACGTCTCGAGCGCGTCGACCAGCGCCAGCATCAGCGCCGGTTCGGCACGACCCGCCTCGACGTGGGGCTTGGCGGCCTGAGCGGCGCCGGTGCGCACGGCCGGGTCGTCGATCGCCAGCGAGTTCACCAGCACGCGGGCCCGGCCGAAGAACCGCTCCTGACCCAGTGCGGGCAGGGCGGCCACGCGCACGACGGCCTGCTCGTCCTGGAGCAGGCGACTGAGCAGACCGTCGTCCTGGATCTGCTGCTCGGCCAGCAGGGTCGCGGCCGCCGCGCGGGAACGCGGATCGGGGGACGTGCCCAGCGCCACCAGGGCTCCGCGGTCCTCGGCGACCTTCACCAGCGCCTCGAGGGCGCTGCGTTGCACGGTCGGTGAGGGGTCGCCGACGGCGACGTCGGCCAGCATGGCCAGCACGTCGCCCCGCTCCGGACTCGCGTCGTCGACGCGCTCGCCCAGGGCCTCGACCACCACGCGCCGCACGTGATGCGAGCGGTGGTCCCGTGCGACCTGGATGGCCCGCTGCATGCTGCCCACTTCGGCGGTGGCGGCGGCAGCCTCGATGGCGACGAGTTCCTGCTCGTCGTCGATCAGGATGTCGAGGGCGTCGATGTCGCCGAAGCCCTCGCCGGCCAGTTCGCCCAGCCCGCGCGCGGCGAACACGCGGCTCAGCGACTCGCGGTCGTTCAGGCACAGGTCGAGGATCGTGTGCAGACCGCCGCGGCCGCGGATGTTGGCCAGCGTGTAGGTGGCGCGCCAGCGCACGCCTGGCTCGGCGTCCTGGAGTGCGGCTTCGGCCAGGGCCTGGTCGCGACGGCCCAGGGTGCCGTCACCGACCGAGCGCTCGTGCTCGTAGCGTCGGCCGTCGAAGCGGAACAGGGCCAGGGCGGCGGCGCCGCGCACGTTGGCGTCACTGTCGAGCAGCTTGTCGACGACGATGCTCGTGTAACTGTCGTCGTGGGTCTTGCCCAGGGCCTCGACCGCGGCGGCGCGCACCGGCGCCGCGGGGTGATCGAGCGTGGCCGCCAGGCCGGGGGCGGCGTTGGCCGAGCCCCATTGCCCCAGGGCGAAGCAGACCTCGGCCAGCACCAGATCGTCGGTTTCCCGATCGAGGCGGGCCATCAGGGCCATGCCGGCGTTGTCCGAGGGCAGGCGCCCCAGCCCCCGGGTGGCGACCAGGCGCACCTCGGGCGAGGCGTCGTTCAGGCCCGCGGCGAGGGACCCGTCGTCGGCCAGGGCGGTCAGCATGTCGGCGGGCGCGGCGCGGCGCACGGGCAGCAGATCGCCCACGTAGGTCCCCGCCGGGCGGGGATCGATGGGCTGTTCGACGACGTCCGGGCTGCTGCAGCCGGGCAGGCTACCCAGGAGGGTGCCGGCCAGGAGCGCCGCCGCGAAGGCACGGCCGCCGTTGCCGGGGCGTGCGCTGTGATCGGGGGCCGCGCTGAGCGCGCGTGGACCTTCCGCCGTCTGCATACTGTTTCCCTCCTGCGAGCCGCTGAGGCCGACGAGTATAATCCCGCACCATGTCGAGCATCGAAGACCGCATCCGTGACGACATCAAGTCCGCCATGAAAGGCGGCCGCAAGGACGAACTCGAGGTGTTGCGCACCCTCATGTCCGACGCGAAGAACCTGGCCATCGCGGGGGGCGGGGAACGAACCGGCCTGCCGGACGACCTGCTGCTGCGCGTCCTGCGACGGGGAATCAAGACGCGCAGCGAGTCGGCCGAGACCTATGCGCAAGCAGGTCGCGACGAATTGGCCGAGCGCGAGCGCTTCCAGATCGGCGTGATCGAGGCGTATCTGCCCGCTGGGGCCACAGAAGAAGAGGTGGCCGCTGTTGTCGATGCGGTGCTGGCCGAGCTGGGTGGCGGCGACAAGTCGGTCATGGGCCGGGTGATGAAGGAGTCCCTGGCCCGGCTCGAGGGCCGGGCGGACGGCAAGCTGGTGCAGCGGCTGGTCGCGTCGCGGCTCGGCTAGCAGCGTGTGGTGCAAGTCATTCCGCCCGCAGCGGCGCCCGCTGGGCCCGGCTCGGCACGCAGGCAACCTGGGGCTGCTCGGGTTGTTGGCCGGGGTGCTGCTGACCGGGTGCGGGCCACGACATTCCCTGCTCGACGGCGGCCGCATCGCTCCCGACGACTTCATGGCCCGGGTGGCCTGGCTGGCCCACGACGACCGGGCCGGGCGCCTCACCGGCAGCGACGGTTTCGACGAAGCGGCGGCCTACGTGGCCCAGGAATTCGCCCTGGCCGGGCTTCAACCCCTGGGTGAGGGCGACACGTTCCACGACGGATTCTGGGCCCTGGGGCGGCGCGAACTGCGCTCGGGCAACGAGCTCGTGCTGGCCGGCACCGACGACGGCGGCCAGGACTGGGTGCTCGGTCCCGCCTGGGAGCTGGGCGAGGACTGGGTGCCGTTCCGCACGGCGCTCCGAGCCCGGCGACGGGGTGGGGTGGTCTTCGCGGGCTACGGGCTGATCGACGCCGAGCAGGGTTGGGACGACTACGCCGGTCTCGACGTGCGCGGTCAGGTGGCCGTGGTCCTGCGCGGTGGTCCGGGCCTGCCCGCCGTGGCCGCCGGCGACAGCGCGGGGGCAGCCGGGTCGGGTGTCGCGGGACCGGGGACCGGCGCCTCCGGGGCGGGTCTGTCGGAACCGGCGGGTGCCGGCCCTCCCGGACCGTTCACTGCCGATGTCGAGCGCCGCCGCGAACTCAGCACCTTCGCCCGCAAGATCGACAATGCCTACGCCCGCGGGGCCACGGCACTGCTGGTGATCAACCAGACGGGTCACCTGTCGCCCGGCGGGGAGGCCGACGAACTTCAGAGCTACGGCCCGATCGGAGTGCGCGGCTGGTCGGCCTCGCTGCCCGCGGCGCACCTCACGGCGACGGTGGGAGCCGTGTTGATGGCTGCCGTCGGCCACGACCTGGGTGAGCTCCAGGCGCGCCTCGACCGGAGCGACGACTCGGCCCGCTTCGCTCTCGAGGACGTGCGCGCCTTCCTCTCCGTGCGCTCCGGTCGTCGCCGGGTGCGCACGGCGAACGTGGTGGGCGCGTTGCCCGGCGCCGACCCTGCGCTGAGCGGCGAGTGCATCGTGGTCGCCGCCCACCTCGACCACCTCGGTTTGGGTCTCGCCGCGGGGACGCGGGGCGGCTCGGAGGCCGAAGGGCAGGTGCACAACGGGGCGGACGACAACGCGTCCGGAGTGGCGGGCCTGGTGGAGATCGCGCGCCTGCTCGCGGCCCGCGATCAGCCTCTGGCGCGCAGCGTGGTGTTCGTCGCTTTCAGCGCCGAGGAATGGGGGCTGTTGGGGTCGGAGCACCTGCTGGCGCGACCGCTGCGCAACGGGGCGCGCCCCGTTGCCATGGTGAACATGGACATGATCGGGCGCAGCCGTGATGGCTACGTGCTGGTGGAGGGAGTCGGCAGCTCCCCGGCGCTGCGGCCGCTGGTGGTCGAGGCCCATCGGGCGCGGGGCGCCCCGCTCGACTTGCACGTGGCGGAGCAGACCGAGGGGCACAGCGACCACGGGCCGTTCCTGCGGCGCGGCGTGCCGGCCATCAACGTCTTCAGCGGGCATCACGACGACTACCACACGCCGTCCGACGATGCCTCGAAGGTCAACGCCGAGACGGGGGCGGTGATCGCCGAGTTCGTGGCGGAGATCGTCGCGCGGCTGGCGAGCGAGGCCCAGGCCCCGGAGTTCGCCCCGGCCAGTCGCCCGGAGCGCCCGGTTTCCGGTGGTGACGGCCTGCGCTGAGTGCCCGCGGAGTGCCGGCACCCCGGGACCATGGGCGCCCGCCACCCCTGGGTCCGGCATACCCGCTGGCTCGGCCTGCACCCGTGTGGTCTTCCGGTCCGGCCCCGGGAATCCTGACCCCGGGGTCCCACACCTCTTCTCCGCGGGCGTAACCCTGGGCCGGTCCGCGGCACCCCAGCAGGCCGCCGGCAGGCGGGCGTGGACAGCGCGCAGGCCGGTAGCTAGGTAGAGTGGCCGCTCGCAGCGCCACCGCTCGACGCGGCTCGGCAGCCTCCCCCGAGCGGATCGGCGGCAGGGGCAACTCGGTAGATCCGGAGCAGCACATGGTCGAACGTCGTCCCACCATCCAGGTGCCCGTCGGCAAGCTCGTCATCGGCAGTGAACACCCGGTCCGGGTGCAGTCGATGACCAACACCGACAGCCGGGACGTCGACGCGACCGTGGCGCAGATCCGCTCGCTGCAGGAAGCGGGCTGCGAGCTGATCCGCATCACGATTCCGGACATCGAGAGCGCCCGCAACATCCCGGCGTTCATGCGCGCCATGGACGTGCCGTTCATCGCCGACATCCACTTCAACCACAAGATGGCCCTGGCGGCGATCGAGGCCGGCTCGCACAAGGTGCGCATCAACCCGGGCAACATCGGCAGCGAGGCCAAGGTGCGTGAGGTGCTCGAGGCGGCGCGCGACAAGGGCACGGCCATGCGCATCGGCGTGAACAGCGGCTCGCTCGAGAAGGACCTGCTCGACAAGCACGGCTGGCCGTCCCCCGAAGCGCTGGTGGAGTCGGCCCTGCGGCACGTGGCCTATGCGCGCGACGTGGGTGTCGAGAAGATCATCGTCTCGATCAAGTCCACCGACGTGCCCAGCGCGGTGACCGCCAACACGCTGTTCGCCGAGCAGTCGGACGTGCCGCTGCACGTGGGCATCACCGAAGCGGGAGACCCCGACTACGGCGCGGTCAAGTCCGCGGCGGGCATCGGCGCGATCCTGCTCAAGGGCATCGGCGACACGATCCGCGTGTCGCTCACCTCCGACCCGGAGGTGGAGATCCCGGTGGCCTTCGACATCCTCAAGTGCACCGGCGTGCGTGTGATCTCGCCCGAGATCATCGCCTGCCCCACGTGCGGCCGGATCGACATCGACCTCGAGGCGATCGTGGCCGAGGTCAAGCAGCGCCTCGACAGGTGCACCCTGCCGGTGAAGATCTCCGTGCTGGGCTGCGCCGTGAACGGGCCCGGCGAGGCCAAGGAGTCCGACATCGGCATCGCCGGCGGCGCGGGCGAGGGCCTGCTGTTCCGCAAGGGCAAGACGATCCGCAAGGTGCCCGAGTCGCAGATCGTGGACGCCCTGATCGAGGAGATCGCGGAGCTCGAACGCGAGCGCGCGGCCGAGGGCACCGCGGGTGCCAACGAGCCGGCGGTGACGCGATGAGCGGGGGGGCGCCGACAGCAGCGCACCGCCTCTGGCTCGGGGTCTTGCTGGCGCTCGGCCTGGGCCTGCTCAGCGGATCGGCTGCGGCTCAGTTCGGTCTGGATCCCGTCCGGGTGGAGCTGACGGGCCCGGAGGAGCCGGTGCCCGCGGGCAGCCGCTTCGACGTGCGCCTGGCGATCGGGATCGACGCCCCGTGGCACGTCTACTCCGACACACCGGGCGGGGGAGGACTCGTGGCTCCGACCGCGACGCGCGTCTACGCGGGCGACCTGCCGGCGGGGGTGCGTTTCGTGGAGGCGATCTATCCCGCCGAGGCCCACGAACTGTCGACCGACTACGGCGGCGGGCTGGTCGAGACCTACCAGGTCTGGGACGGCGACTTCTCCGTCTACGCGCGGCTCGAGGCGGCGCGTGATCTGCCGGCGGGCGAGCTGGAGATCGGGCTGAAGTTCGACTACCAGGCGTGCGACGACAGCTCGTGCCTGCTCCCCACGACCAAGGACTACAAGGTCAGCGTGACCCTCGGTGCGCCGGGGCCCGAGGCCGCCGGTGGGCCCGCGCTCGTCAGCGGTGACGGCGACGGCGACGGTGGTGGTGGTGGTGGTGGTGGTGGTGGCGCGGCGCAGTCCGGCCATGGGGCGGGTGCCGTAGGAGGCGCCGGGAGCGGCACCTCGTCGACGGGCGCCGGCCAGCCTTACGCCGACGGTGAAGAGGACATCGAGGTCCAGCTCCGGAACGCGCTCGCGGAGGGCGATCTGTGGAGCGTGATCGGCCTTGCCATCGCGGCCGCGTTGCTCGCGCTGCTCACGCCGTGCGTCTTCCCGATGATCCCGATCACGGTGTCGTTCTTCACCAAGCGAGCCGAGGCGGGACACGGCGCCATGAGCTACGCCCTGGTCTACGGCCTGGGCATCGTCGCCACCTACACCGGCTTCGGCCTGCTGCTGGCGCTCGCGTCGGCGGGGGCGGCGCAGAACTTCGCCACCAACCCGTGGGTCAACTTCGCGGTCGGCGCGTTGTTCGTCTTCTTCGGTCTGTCCCTGCTGGGGTTCTACGAACTCAAGCCTCCGCGCTTCCTGTCGAAGGCAGCCGAGAGCGGCATGGGCGGCCAGGTCAAGGGCGGCTACCTGCCGGTCTTCGTGATGGGTTTCGTGTTCACCATCACGGCCTTCACCTGCACGGCGCCGGTCGTGGGCGGCTTGCTCGCGGGGCTCACGACCGTCGATCAGCCGAGCCTGATCGTGGCCGGCATGCTGGCCTTCTCGACGACCTTCGCCCTGCCCTTCGTGCTCCTGGCGATCTTCCCCACCGCGCTCAAGTCGCTGCCCGGCGCGGGCGGCTGGATGATCACGATCAAGGTCGCCATGGGCTTCGTCGAGCTGATCGCGTCGCTCAAGTTCTTCAGCAACGTCGACCGGGTGTTCGGCTGGGAGCTCATGCCACGGCCGACCATGTTGTTGTTCACCGTGATGCTGCTGGCGGCCTTCGCCCTGTACCTGTTCGGCACCTACCGCATGCCGGGCGAACCCGCCCTGGCCCGTCTGGGTCGCAGACGGCTGGGGTCGGCCGTGCTCGTGACCCTGCTGTGCGCGTACCTCACCACCGGCATGACCGGCAAGACGCTCAACGGCTGGGTCGAGGCCTACCTCCCGCCCCTGCACTACGGGGTGCCGGAGGACGAGCGCTCGGCCGAGCTGCCGTGGCACGAGGACCTGGCCGACGCCATGGCGGAGGCACGCGCCACGGGCAAGAACGTCTTCATCGACTTCACCGGCATCACCTGCGTGAACTGCATGAAGATCGAGCGCAAGGTGTTCGACGATCCCGACTTCGCGCCGATCGCGGACCAGGTGGTGCTCGCGCGCCTGTACACCGACCGGCGTGACGAGAACCGGGAAGCCGATCAGGCCAACCTGCGCCTGATGCAGGAGCGCTTCGGCACGGTGACGCTCCCGTTCTACGTGCTGGTCTCCCCTGACGACGAGACGCTGGCCACCAAGTCCAATCCGCCGGTGGACCAGGCCACGATCGAGAACTTCGCCAACTTCCTCCGGGTCAGCTCATGACGACGACCGATTCCCCGTCCTCCGCCAGCGGTTCGTCGTCCTCCGACACGCCGAGCCCCGAGGGTGCCGCCAGGATCGAGCGCGCCGTGCGTGAGATCCTCACGGCCGTGGGCGAGGACCCCGACCGCGACGGCCTGAAGAACACGCCGGGCCGGGTCGCGCGCATGTACTCCGAGGTGCTCGCCGGTCACGCGGATGATCCCGGCCGGCATCTGGAGGTGACGTTCGCCGAGGACCACCACGAGATGGTGGTCGTGCGGGACATCTCGTTCGAGTCGATGTGCGAGCACCACATGCTGCCGTTCATGGGCAAGGCCCACGTGGCCTACATGCCCAACGGGCGCATCGTCGGGCTGTCGAAGATCGCGCGGGTGGTGGAGTCCTACGCCCGACGGCTCCAGGTCCAGGAGCGGCTCACGTCCCAGATCGCCGACCTGCTGATGAACAAGCTCGAGCCCCTCGGGGTGGGCGTCGTGATCGAGGCCACCCACACCTGCATGACCATGCGCGGGGTTCGCAAGCCGGGGTCGGCCATGATCACGTCGGCGGTGCGCGGCACGCTCAAGTCCTGCGCCGAGACCCGGGCCGAGTGGATGTCGTTCCTGGCCAACGGGCGCTGAATCCCGGCGGGTCCCGGATCGGGGCCGCGCGCCGGGCTGATCGCTCGAGAGGTCTTCGGAGCCGGGCCCGGCCCTGCTTCCCGTGCTGCCGCCGGTTTCGAAGCCGGGCCCTGTTCTGCCCGAATTCGCATCCTCCGTGCGCGATCCGGGCGACTCGGGACGCGCCCCGAGTCCCGAGCACGAAGATGGTTCGGCGGCTGCGGCCCTCCAAAAGCGCGTCTATACTTGCCTGCCGGTTTCGAGTCCTCCGCGCCGTCAGTGCCCGAATCACTGGCGTGCACCCCCCGACCTGATCGGGGGACCCGTTGCCTCTCCCCTCCCCCTGCCCGTATCCCTCCCCCCGAGTTCCTCGGAGAGTCCACCCATGACATGGACCCGGTCTGTCCTGGCCGTCGTCGCAGTGGCCGCCCTGGCCCTGCCGATCACGGCATCGATCAAGAACATGAACCTGTACGAGTTCATGGAGATCAACCACGACGTGTTGCACGGCAAGGTCGTCGCGCGCGACACAATCGAGAGCGCTCATCCGTGGGAAGGCTCGATCTACACGCGCCTCACGATCGAAGGCGAGTCGGTCACGACCGGCAAGGCCGTGCGCGAGCAGGTCGTCTTCATGGGCAGTCACGATCCCAAGGATCGCTTCAACCACAGCGAGATGCCCGAGCTGCGCGACGTGCGCATCGGCACCGAGGTCGTGGTCTTCTACGCGATCGAGAAGCAGATCACCGAGGGCGGCAACCCCGAGGGGGCCAAGCTCGCGTTCAACCTGTCGTCGACCTACCGCGTCGAGCGCGGCTTCGGCGAGCCGGTGGTGATCGGCAAGGGATCGTTCGCGTTCCCCGAGAACATCAAGCTGGCTGACGCCAAGTCCCGGATCCGCGTGACGCACCAGGCCATCGAGGCCGACCGCGCCGCAGCCACCCAGAAGCTCGGTAAGTAAGGAAGGTCGATCCGATGACGAATCTCAAGCAGAAGGTCTTCGCCACGCTCGGCCTCGCCGGCGCCGTGGCGGCATCCACCACGTTCTCCCTGTTCGGCACCGAAGCCACGCCGACGGGCGCGTACTCGACGCTCGGTCACAACTTGAGCATCTTCCAGCGCGACTTCCGCGTGAGGAACGACTTCGAGGACACCCAGTCCAACAACAACACCGCGCCGCATGTCAATTTCCCCGGGGCCACCGGCGCCGTGATGGCGATCTGGAAGGGTGCGGCGGAGTGGGGCAGCGGCGGACACGGTGACGGCTCCGGCGACCCCGTGAGCGGCAACTTCATCGGCAGCGGCGGTGCCAACTTCGACTACATGTACCAAGGCACCACGAGCAGCCTCGGCAGCTTCACCAACATCGTCCGCACGCTCGACGGGTTCTCGGGCAGCACGCTGGCGTTCATGCAGGGTGGCGGCAGCGGCTGGCACATCCGCTTCTACGACGGCTACACCTGGCAGGACGGCCCCGGTTCCGCGGGCTCCGGCAGCGACATCCAGGCCGTGGCCTGTCACGAGCTGGGCCACGCGCTCGGCCTCGGGCACTCGAGCGACTTCAACGCCACGATGTACTCGTCGATCTCGGGCTCCAGCACCAAGGAGCGCTCGCTGAACAGCGACGACATCAACGGTGTCCGCGCCATCTACGGCGTCGCCGACCCGATCAAGCCGAACATCGGCGGGATCAGCGGCACGCTCGAGCTGGGCAGCGCGCTGACGATCACCGGCGTCAACTTCTCCGCGACCAACAACGAGGTCTGGTTCACCAAGCTCTCCAGCGACGGCGTGCCGGCCAAGGTCTTCGGTGTGCCCTCCAACGGCAGCGAGCTGACGGTGACGATCCCGGCCAACGCGATCGACGGTGAGGTCATGGTGCGCCGCAACGCCACCGGGCACCTGTCGCTGTCCGACGCCTACCCGATCAACATCGACGAGGGCGGCGGGCAACCTCCGTTCATCACCGATGTGACGCCGGCCTCCGGCCCGACCGTCGGCTGGACCGAGGTCACGCTGACCGGCATCGGTTTCACCGGCACCAGCCAGGTGTTGTTCGGCGGCGTCGACGCCCGCTCGTTCCAGGTGGTCAACGACGGCACGATCACCGCGGTCTCGCCCCAGGGCGTGTTCGGCGAGACGGTCACGGTGTCGGTCGTGGATGACGACGGCACGGCCAACATGGCCAGCGCGTTCAACTACGGCTTCAACCAGTTCATGGACATCGAGGCGATCGACCCGGTCAGCGGCCCGCTCACGGGCGGCCAGTTGGTCACGATCACGGGCCCGAACGTCGTTCCGGCGTACTCCGCCACGTTCGATGGCGTGGCCGGGACGAACCTGGAGATCGCCAGCGCCACCGAGTTCACCGTCGAGACGCCCGCGGGCGCTGCGTCGGGTCCGGTGGACGTGTTCGTGCAGGGCTCGGGCAACGAGACCCTCGTGGACGCCTACGAGTACGAGAGCAACGGTTCGTTCGTCGACATCGGCCCCGGACTGGGCAGCGCGTTCGGCACGCCCGGCTTCACGGGTACCGGCGACCTGACGCCCGGCGGCACGGGTTTCACGCTCAACGTGACGAGCGTGGCCCCCAACGCCGTGGGCGGCTGGTTCATCGGTCTGACCGAGGGCGCGGCAGGGTTCAAGGGCGGCACGCTCTACCCGATCCCGTTCCTGGTGCTGGTCGACGTCGTCGCCGATCCGTCCGGCTCGCTGACGATCCCCGCTGCGGTCGACGTGAGCACGCCTCCGGGCATCTCGGTCGTGATGCAGATGTGGTTCCAGGACGGAACCGCGCCCAACGGGTTCAGCGGCACGAACGGTCTGCGGGCCGACATCCCGTAGTCCGCGCGCGCAGCGCGTGAACTCCCGACGAACGGACGTCGGGCGGCGCAACTCGCCGTCCGGCGTCCGTTCGCGTTGGGACACAGCCCGCTCGCGGGGAGCGCGCGTCGTTCGTCGCTGCTGGCAGCTCACGCCGTGAGTACGGCCTGAGCGAGCTTGCACGGGCTTTGCACCAGCTTGGTGCGGGTCCCGCGGCGGCGCGCACCAATCACTTGAGGTGCGTCGGCCGACCTAGGCAGTCCTACCGGGCACGCCTATACTCCGTCACTTGATTCCTTCGAATCCAGCGTTCCGTACCGGTCGGCCCCCGTCCCCAGCCGGACCCCGAACCACGGCACGTGGCATCGTCTCGCTCGACCTCCCCCTGAGGCTTCGGAGACACACCATGAGGTGGACCCGGTCTGTCCTGGCCGTCGTCGCAGTGGCCGCCCTGGCCCTGCCGATCACGGCATCGATCAAGAACATGAACCTGTACGAGTTCATGGAGATCAACCACGACGTGTTGCACGGCA
>JAJDEQ010000200.1 GCA_029259695.1 Planctomycetota bacterium | reverse complement strand
GCCCGTCAGCCACCAGGACTCCGGCGCCGTGCACGTGTACCGTCGCACGGGCGGCCACTGGACGGGTGAGGTCAAGCTCGTCTCCGAGACGCTCGAAGTGCGCGGCGCCTTCGGCCTGTCCGTGGCCTTCGACGGGCAGCGCGCCCTGATCGGCGCCCGAGGTCGCAGCGGCGTGACCGGCGTGATGCACGTGTACACCGAGGCCGACGGCACCTGGACCGCCGCCACGACCCACGACGCCGGAGCGGACAGCACCCACCCGTTCGGCTTCCCCGAGTTCTTCCCGCGCTCCATCGCCCCGGTCGGCCGCCGCTCCACCGATGCCTTCGCCGCCACCGCGGAGGGCCTGGCCGAGGACTTCGACGACCTGCTGGCCCTGGTCAAACCCAACGCCGGCGAAGCGCACTGGGAGAGGATCGACTGGCACGTGGACCTGACCGCGGCCCGAGCGCGCGCCGTGGAGGAGGACAAGCCGCTGCTCCTGTGGCGCATGGTCGGCGAGCCGCTGGGCTTCTGCTGACACAACGGCCTCACGTACCGGCGGTCGTTCGGTCCCCAACTCGTCGAAGACATCAACGACACCTGCGTCGCGGTGGTGCTGCCCGACGACTTCAGTGGTGAGAACGGTCTGTACGTCATGACCGCGAACATGGACGTGCTGGCGCCCGCCGCGCCCGTGATCACCTCCACGTCCCCCGAGAAGGGCGCGTTCGTCCTGGCGCTCGGCAACGACGGCCTGACCCGAGGGGACAACGGCCGGGCCCCGCTGCCTTCGGTGGCCGGCGCCCCCACCTGCGAACCCGGCGCCGACGCACCGACCCGGGCCGAGCTGCGCCAGGCCAGCGAGGTCCGGTCGACGCGCGACGCGATCATCGCCACGGGCGCCGTGGAGAAGATGACCTTCGAACTCGAGGACGTGCCGCTGTTCCGCGAGTCGCTGGGCTGGGACGACACCGCGGTCGAGGACGTCCCCCGGAACATGATCGAGAAGGGGCCCTTCTACGCGAGCGAGGCCGAGCGCATCGTCCACGACGGTGTGGCCGCCTACCGCGCCCTCGACCCCGAGACGCGCCGGCCCGACGTGCTGCGCGAGATCGACGCTCCGCCGCGCGGGCTGCCCCCCGAGGACCTGCTGACCTGCACGGTCTACATCCGCGCATTCGATCGGGACGCCCACGGGGAACTCCGCATCCGCGCCGACCTGTCCCAGCGCAACGCGGGGCCGCAGCGCGACTTCCTGTGGCTCACGCGTGCCGAGTGGATCGCGCTCGTGCCACCGGTTCGGAAACCGGGGCAGCAACTCAACGTCCCGGCCCCCATCGCCGAACGCATCTTCCGCTTCTACCTGAACAACGGGTCGGCGGGTCTGCGCCACGTCTGGGATCCGCGCGACGTGCGCGAAGGCGAACTCAGCATCACCCTCGACGCGGTCACGGACACGGGGCTCGCGCTCAGCCTCGACGGCTTCGCCCGTCTCTCGAACCGCAAGAAAGAGCACAAGGCCTCGCGCCGCGCCCGCTTCCGGCTGCACGGCCAGCTCCACTACGACACGACCCGGCAGGCCTTCGACCGCTTCGACCTGCTCGCCCTGGGTGACGAGTACGACGACCGGGCCGTGGCCCTGGGCGACCTGAACAAGCACTACTTCGACCCGTCCGGGCGCACCACCCTGGGCATCGGCTTCGCCCTCTGCTCGCCGACGTCCCTCGGCTACGGCACGCCGCCGGCGCCGATCCGCTTCGGCCACCGCAACGAGCTCCAGGACTA
Source organism: Planctomycetota bacterium (assembly GCA_029259695.1). Classification (GTDB taxonomy): domain Bacteria; phylum Planctomycetota; class B15-G4; order B15-G4; family B15-G4; genus OFTM49. Next base: position 12,809 of record JAJDEQ010000200.1, on the reverse strand, counting down.
TTTCGGCAGCACCGAGATCGAGGCCGGTGTGCTCGCGTACTTCGAGCTGCGCGAGTAGCGGTGCGTGTGCGCTGTGCCGCCGGCGGACAGCGGCGGTGCGAATCTGAGCCCGACACCCAGCCCTTCGCGAAGTTGCCAGTGGTCTCGGCGCCCATGACGGGCACCGGGATGATGCCGCAGCGCGGCGTCCGTCCTCGAGGGAGATCTCTCTTGCTGCCATCACGCCTGTTCTCGTTCGGCCTCGTGGCCGCCGTCCTGATCAGCTCCGCGCGGGCGGAGACGTTCCTGGTGGACGCCGCTGGTGCACCGGACGCCGACTTCACCGCCATGCAGCCCGCCATCGACGCCGCGGCCCCCGGCGACACCATCATGGTGCGCGACGGGGACTACGACGGGTTCGTGCTCGACCGGCCGCTCACGGTGATCGCCGAGCAGGTCGGCGCGCGCTTCGCCGACACGACCGTGGTGCGCGACATCCCCGCGGGAACGACCGCGTCGCTCACCGGCTTCTTCCTCGAGTTCCTGGTGATCGAGGACTGCCCCGGCAGCGTGATCGGCACGATCCTCGCCATCGGCCCGCCCGACGTGCTGGTGGGCGTCCCGGGGGTGTTCGCGCTGGACATCGAGGATGCAGCGGACGTGCGCTTCCGCGCCAGCAGTTGCGTCCCCCACTTCGGCACGGGCCACAACGGCATTCGCGTCGCGCGCTCGCGCTTCGAGGCCGAGGCGATCTCCTTCGACGGTGCCCGCGGCACGCCGGGCATCGCCGAACGCCCCCACGGTGGCGATGGCGGCGTGGGCATCCTGGTCGGCAACGGCGGCTTCGTGCACATCGCCAACGGTCGCGTGCGCGGCGGCTGGGGCGGCAACGCCCTGTTCAGCCCCGAAGGCACCGAGTGGTCCGGCGGGGACGGCAACGAGGCGTTCGTGGTCGAGGCCGGCGGGCACCTGCAGTTCACCGGCAACATCCTCTCGGAGATCCTCGGCGGCGGCGCGGGAAGCGGCTCGCTCAGCCAGTCCGGGCCGGTCTTCAACTGCCCCCTGCAGGGCAATCCAGGCAGCGCCGTGCGCGTGAACAGCGGCGGCACGGCCCGCATCTCCCAGGACATCCAGATCATCGGCGGCTTCTCGGGCTGCACCGAGGACGGCGCGCCGATCATCGCCGACGGCACGGTCGAGCTGGTCACGCCCGACCTCAACATCCACTACGAGGGCGCCATCCCCCAGATCGGGCTGGGCGCCTCGTTCGTCGTGAGCGAGCCGGCCGGCTCGCTGGTGACGCTGCTCGTCGGCGTGACACCGCTGAACATGTCCTTCCCCAAGTGGAAGGCCAACCCGCTGCTGGTCGACCCGCTGTTCACGACGCCGATCGTCGTCGTGCCGGCGCCAGGCGAGTTCGGACTGCCCGTCTCGATTCCCTTCGGGACGCCCCCGGGCATCGTGCTTGTCGTGCAGGTCGCGTCGTTGCGCACCAACGGCGACTTCTTCCTCTCCAACTCCACCGGGATCACCACGCTGCTCCCGCAGGAGATGCCCTGCGATCCGGTCCCGTGCAACCCGACCAAGTGAGCGGCTGAGCGTTGCAGCCACGCCTGCAGCTATCCGCAGGCGTGGTTCGCGTCAGGGAATGCGGAAGCCCTCGCGCGGCAGGATCAGAGGCCACGCGCCGTCCACGCCCGGCGCGATGGCCGCGCTCAGCAGGGAGCCCGTGTCACCCACCGAGAAGTCCACGCCGGTGGTGGTCAGTCCGGGCAGCACCCCGACCAGCGAGACCTCGTTGAGCACCGGGAACAGGCCGCAGGGCTCGCCCAGGCCGCAGATGAAGCCGTCGTTGTCGAGGTCCGGGCCGGCGACCACGAACCAGTTGCCGCTCTTCACGCTGGGCATGCTGAACAGCGGGGCGTCCTGGGTCGCCGTGCCAAGGCCCACGGTCTTGAACTTCACCGGGTCGAGCGCGAGCACGAACACCGGTCCCACATCCAGGATGAACCCGGTGCCGGCGGTCGACTTGTCCATCGAGACGGCGATCACGACCGCGCCCGCCGCACCGCCGTTGCCGGTGACCGTGACCGAGCCGCTGTAGCTGCCCTCGCCGACGGCCGCGCGATTCACGTTGATGGTCAGGGTGCCGGGCGCGGTGCCGTTGCCGTTCGTCACGCTGAGCCAGCCCACTCCGTTGTTCTCCACGGCGTTCGATGTGTAGTTGACCACCCCCCCGCCCGTGTTCAGCAACGCCACGTTGAGTGACGTCCCCTGGGAACCGAAGGCGGCGCTCGTCGTGGAGGCTGCCAGTGCCGGGTCACCCGCACCACCGCCCTGGGCAGCCTGCACCGCGGCCAGGGCGTCGACCAGGCCCTCACCGAAGAACTGGTCCGGGCCGGGCGCGCCGAGGTCGACGGCGGTGCTCTTCAGCAACGCCTCGATCTCGTCGGGCGTGAGGTCGGGATCCACCGCGAGCAGCAGCGCGCACACGCCGGCCACGTGCGGCGCGGCCATGGACGTCCCCTGATTGAAGCCCAGCACCGGCGTGAGCACGCCGCCGTCTTCGCTCACCAGCGTGCTCAGCACGCCGTCGGGGTAGCCGTCCTGGTTCGCGTCGGCGTTCGTGTCGCCGCCCGGCGCGGCCACGTCGATCGCAGCGCCGAAGTTGCTGTACTGCGCGAGGTTGCGGTTGAAGTCGGTCGCGGAGACCGAGATCACGCCGTCGTACGACGCCGGATAGCTCGGCGCGCTCGTGTTCTCGTTGCCCGCGGCGGCCACCACCGTCACGCCGGCCGCACGGGCCGCCGCCACGGCGTTGGCGCCCGTCTGGGTCGGACTGCCGCCACCCAGGCTCATGTTGATCACGTCGGCCGCCTGCTCGGGCAGGGCGCCCGATGCGTTCACCAGACCGGCGGCGTAGCGCACGCCCTCGTAGATGTCGAAGTTGGTGCCGCCGCCCTTGCCCAGCACGCGCACGAACATCAGGCCGCAGTTCCAGTCCACACCGGCCACCCCGGTGCCGTCGTTGGTGCGCGCCCCTACCGTGCCGCCCACGTGGGTGCCGTGCCAGCTCGACGTGCCCTGGGGACCGTTCTGATCGCCCACGTCGGTGGGATCGGGGTCGACGCCGTCACCGTCCAGGGAGATCCCCGCGCTGCTGATCATGTCGTAGCCGAAGCCGGTGTCACGCGGCGCGAGATCGGGGTGCGGGAAGATGCCCGTGTCGAGGATCGCCACCAGCACGGCAGCCGAGCCCTGGGTGATCGACCACGCGCCGCCGAGGTTCATCTGCGGGTAGTGCCACTGCAGACCGAAGTACTGGTCGTTGGGTTCGTCGAACGCCTGCAGCAACTCGTTCAGTTCTGCGTACTCGACCTCCGGGTCGAGACGCGCGCGGTTCTTGGACGCCACCGTACGCACGCGGCGCTCGCGTTCATCGCCGGCCTCCTCGGCGGCCGGGTCGTGCACCACGAAGTGCCCCGCCGGCGAGCGCGCCCGCACCTGCCAGCCACGCTCGGACGCCCACTGGGCCGGTTCCCGCTGCGGGTCCTTCAGCTGCACGATGAACTCAGCCGGGACGAACGGGCGGTCGAGTTCGGCCCAGCGGTCGGCCACGCGCGCGATGCCGGGGCGCGCCGCCGGCTTGCCCGGGTTGCCCTGCCGAACCGTGAGGGTCCCGTGCCCGCCGCGCAACGGGAGCACCACCGGGGGCTCACCCACTGCGGCGCCGTCGGCACCCGTTCCCGGGGGCCCCGACACCATCGTCATCACGTAGTTGCCGGTCCCGAGCCAGGACGCCACGACCACGTCGAGCGACACCGCACCTCCGCCGCCCAGGTCGAGGCTGAGGATCCCCGCTTCGGGAACGAACTCGGTGATCAGGAAGCTGAGGTCGGGCAGGAAGCCGTTGGGCACACCGCTGAGGGTGCCGAACTCGTCGTCGAAGAACAGCACGTCGAAGTCGTTGGCCACCTCGTGCATCAGGATGAACGACACGTCCTGATCGCCGCTGAAGGTGACCCGGAAGCCGTCGAAGTCCGAGAAGTCGTAGCTGAAGGGGACGCCCCCGTCGTCGACCGAGCCGACCACACGCGCCACCGTGCCCGGCACAAGCGTGCCCACCACGTCGCTGTCGATCGGGTCGTCGTTGGGCTCGATCTCCGGCAGCACCGGGATCTCCTGCACGCTGATCTGGCCGGAGATGGCCCCCTTGCCCTTGCCGATCGCCGGCAGGTCGTCCTCGATCAGGAGCTGCTTGCTCTTGGGGAAGCGCACCTTGAGCTTGGCGTCGAGCTGTCCATCGTCTCCGCCGTTGCGCACCAGCAGGTTGTAGCCACCCACCTCGTCCAACGGCACGTTCTTGATCACCAGCCTGGTTGCGGTGGCCACGGTCACGAAGGCGTCGAGCGCAAGCACGGCGCCGTCGGCGAGCGGTTCGGCGAGACGCGGGGTGGTCGGCACGGCGAGCGAGCCCTTGGGCACCTTGATCGTGACCGTGAGCAGCGCGCCCGGCACCGCCTCGAAAGCAAACGCCGCGTCGTTGTTCCCCGCCGGTGTCGCCGAGGCCTTGATCGACTTGGCGGCCTTGGGCGGCTTGCCCACGATCTTGGCGTCGAACAGCCCGGTCGATCCGGACAGCCCGCTGATGCGCAACTCGTAGCCGCCGGTGTTGGGCAGCGGCAGCTTCTTGATCGCGGTCTTGGTCTTCCCGACGCCCTTGCTGAACAGGGTCAGGTCGACCAGCTGGCCGCTGCTCTGGTCCACCAGCTCCAGTTCGGGGCGCAATCCGAACTTGCCCTTCACGGCGGCGCTGAACAGCGTGCCCGCCACGGCCTGGAAGCCCATCGTGTCCACGTCGGACGACGCGTCGATCAGGCCGCGGAACCTGTCACCCAACACCGCGTCCACATCCGACTGAGCCGCCACCGTCCCGTGACCCAGGAGCCCGCACGCGAGCGCCAGGACAGTTGCGAGGAGTCGGGTCCGACGGGCAGCGGAGACGATCATGGGCACGTGTCCTTCGAGTGGATGCGCCGCGAGACGTGTGCGCGGCGGACCGGGGTGAACAGCAGACGCAGGCAGCCGAGGCGAGGCGTGGCGCAAACGCCGCTCACGCCGTGCCCCGGACGGAGCCAGGCCGCCAGAGTAGGCAATGTACCGCGTCCATCAAGCAGCGGGTGGCCGGGTCAGACTTCGCGTTCGAGCACGACCTCGTAGTCCTTCGCCGCCCCGTAGGCACCGGAGCCGGGGGCGAAGACTCGGCACTCCTTCCTGCAGTCGTTGCCGGTCGCCCCGCGGATCGGCAGCGAGCGCCGGGGCGGGGCGCGTACTCAACGCGGCCGGGTGACGACCCAGGTCGTCATGCAACGCAGACCCTGCACGTTGGTGGTCTTGATCGGATCGAGCAGCTCAGCGCCGAGACGCTCGGTGTGGGCGAGCAGTTGCTGCTCGTCGACGAGAAAACGATCGCTGCCGTCGGGCAACCGGAAGCGCCCGTCGCCGAGCGAGCGGACACGCTCCTCGATGCCGATCGACGACGTGAGCCGCGCCCACAGCATCCCCCCGGGCGCGAGCACACGCCAGATCCCGTCGAGCGAGCGACGGAAGGCCTCCGTGGTCTCGCTGAAATGCAGCACGGCATTGCAGATCACGGCGTCGAAGTGGCCGTCGGGGTAGGGCAGGTCGGCCAGCTCGGCGACCACCGCCCGCTCGTCGCTCCAGCTCGGTGAGAGTTCCCGGGCGGCGGCCCGCACCGTCTCCACGCGCTCGGCCGAGCGGTCCGCGGCGTGCACGTCGAACCCGGCGCGCAGCAGGTAGTGCAGGTTGCGCCCGCCGCCGCAGCCCGCGTCGAGCACGCGCATGTCCGGCGTGAGGCGCCCGCGGCACAACTGATCGAAGAGGTAGATGTCGATCTTGCCGAAGGTCCGGGCCAGACCTTCGGGCGGCAGCGGCACGTCGCTCGTCATGGCACCATCCTCGCTCAGACAGCGCCTCTTTCGAACACCCTGAAACCCGCGCCGCGCACGCGTCATCGAACGCGCTTCGGCACGCTGCGGGGTCGGAATCCGCAATCCGGCCCCTCCCCCTGCGGCGGCGACGGCTCGCCCCCGCCCTGGACCCACCCATGATCCCGACCACCACGGCACTCGCGGCATCGCTCGCGACGGCACTGCTGACGACGACGGCACTCGCCGCGCCTCATCCGGGCCACGGCCCGACCACGTCCGGCCCCGGGCCCCTGCCCTCCGACGAGCGCGCCGCCGTGAAGATCAGCGCGCACCTCGAGCCCGGCGCCCTGGAGCCCGGCAGCGAGCTGGCCTTCGTGATCGACGTCGAGCTGCCCGAGGACGTGACCACCACGGCAGCGGGCGTTCCCGCCCCGTTCCTCCAGCTCGACGTGCCCGAGAGCGTCAAGCTCGGCGGCGTGCACCTGACGACGTACCGCGACCTGGCCTCCAACGGCTTCCTGCAGTTCCCGTTCGAGCGACTGCTCGAGGACACGTCCACACGCGTCGCCTTCGAGCTGCGCGACGCGCCGGGTGAGGACGAGACCATCGGCATCATCGTCACGGCCTACGTCACGGCCGGCGACGAGGCCATGTTCCTGCGGCGCCGGCTGGAGCTGCCGTTGAAGGCCGCCGCGCAGGCGGTCCCCGGCGACGACCGCGACTCGTCCTGGGGCAAGGACGACGACCTGCTCGCCATCGGTGACCGCGCCGCGGACTTCGCCCTGCCCGGGCCCGAGGACACGCACGTGGACCTGTCCGCGTCGCTCGGCGACGGCAATCTCCTGGTGACCACCTACCGTGCCCACTGGTGACCCTTCTGCGCCCGCCAGCTCGTCGAGCTGGCCCAACTGACCGACAGCTTCGCCGCCCAGAACACCCGCATCATCGCCGTGTCGCAGGAAGATCGTGATCTCGAGTCGGCCGTGCGCATGCACCGCGGCCTGGGCGACGTCGGCGACCTGTCGCTGTGCTTCGACCTGGAGCGCGCCGCCACGACGCGCTACGACCGCACCACGGCCTACCTGATCGACCGCCAGGGCATCGTGCGCGAGATCTTCCCCATGACGATCCGCGCGCGTCCGTCGGGACGGGTGATCCTCTCGGCCGCCGCGGCGCTCGAGGCCGAGCAGCGCGCCACCGAGGGCATGCAGGTGGAGGCGGAGCAGAGCTGAGCGGCAACCGGTGCGTTAGGATCCCGGCATGATCCGACACGCCGCCCCACCCGCCCTTCCGACCGTTCGCCTGCGCTCTCTCGCGTCACTCGCGGGCGCGCCACTCGCGGGCGCGGCACTCGTGGGCGCGCTGCTCGTCGGCATGACGAGCCCGGCACGCGCGCTCCAGGGCCCCGTCGACTGGCCGGCACGCTTCGCCGAGCTGTCCCACGGCAGCCCGCGCGACGCGTTTGGGCTGGGCCTCGAGCTGGCGCAGACAGCGCCTGACGAAGGCTTCGAAGTCCTCGCCGCCCAGTGGAACGAGGTGGCCGCGCCCACTCTGCGCCGCCAGTTCCTCAAGGCGTGGTACTACAGCCTGCCCTACCCCCTGCACCCGCGCATGCACCCGCGCATCCTCGACGTGCTCGACCTGGGTCTGCGCGACGGCGACCCCGAGGTGCGCGCCTGGGCCACGACCTTCCTGAAGGCCATCGCCTTCAGGGAGCACGCGATCGCCGACCGTGACTACGAGCTGTGGTACCGCGAGCACGGGGGGCGCCCCGTCGCGGACGTGCTGCTCGACTCCATCGAACGCTTCGCAGCGGAGTGCAAGGCCGCGGACGACGCACAACTGGTCGCGTTGCTGAAGATCGTCGCCGACAACGCGAACACCTTCCGCGACCTGGACTTCCTGGGCGAGGCGGCTCGGGACGCGGGACTGATCGACACACTGCTCGTCGCGGCGAGCGGCGACGACGTGGACCTCAGCGAAGCCGTGCTCAACACGATCGTGTACCTGCCGCTCACGCGGGAGGAACTGGAGCAGCGCATCGTGCCCCTGTTCGGCCCGGAGCACGACGGACGCGTGCGCGCGGCCGCCTTCCTGGCGGTCGGGCCCGATGACGGCTGGGCCTTCGATCCCCTGCTCGAGGCGCTGATCCAGTGCGTCACCGAGGAACCCGCCCCGCGTCTGGCGCTGTTCTCCGTCTCGCGCGCGCTCACCCGGCTGGGCGACCCCCGCGCGATCCCGACCATGATCGGCTGCATCGAGTCGTGGGAGGACTACGACACGATCTACGGCATCGGCTACTTCGGCCTCGGCCGGCTGCTGGACGTGGACTACGACGAGTCTCACGACGGCGCCTGGTGGCGGCAGTGGTGGGAGCAGCACAAGCACGAGCTGGGACCGGACGTGGCCGCGCTGGAGATCCCCCGGTTCGAGCGCACCGCCAAGAGCGCCACCGAGACGGAACGGGACGCGCCCGACGTGGCCGACGTCCCCACGCTGGACCTGCGTGCCAGGGAGGACGAACACAAGCGCTACTTCCTCATGGGCCCCCTCGGCGAACAGGCAGCGCCCAACGGACAGCGCCTGCTGCTCGTGCTGCCGGGCGGCGACGGCTCGGCGGACTTCCACGTCTTCGTGAAGCGCATCGCCAAGCACGCCGTGGGCCAGGGCTACGTCGTGGCCCAACTCGTCGCGCGCCAGTGGGCCCCCGAGCAGGAGGTCGTCTGGCCCACGCGCGGACTGCCCTGGCCGGGCGCTGCGTTCACCACCGAGGAGTTCGTGGCAGCCGTGATCGACGACGTGGAGACGCGCTTCGCCGTCGATCGCTCGTCGATCTTCACCCTCAGCTGGTCCTCGAGCGGCCCCGCCGCCTACGCCACCTCGCTCACCGAGGGCAGTCGCGTGACCGGCAGCCTGGTGGCCATGAGCGTCTTCAAGCCCGACCTGCTGCCGCCGCTCGAGCGCGCCGCCGGCCACAGCTACTACGTGCTGCACTCACCGCAGGACTTCATCCCGATCCGCATGGCGGAGCAGGCGGTGCGCGAACTCGGACGGCACGGCGCGGCGACCACGCTGGTCCGGTACGAGGGCGGCCACGGTTGGCGCGGCGACACCTACGACATGATCAGCAAGGGGCTGCGCTGGCTCGAGCAGCACCCCCGGCGTTGAGCCGTCTCGATCTCGTGCACCCACACACCGGCGCGTGTCAGACTGCCGGTCGGCCTGAGTCCCACGGCCCCACTTGCGGCGACCGGCTCCCTCGGGCCCTGGTTCGGGAGCGGCGCCGCCGCCGGTCCTGCGCGCACGTCGCGCCCGGGAACTGCCGGCAGACTGTCCAGGAGGAGGGACTCGAGATGACCACCCGTATCGACCACGACACCGCCGCCCCGCTGCGCACTCGGCCCACCCGGCTGTGCACGCGGCCTGCCTCGCTGCGCACGCAGCCTACCTCGTTGCGCACGCAGCCCACCTCGTTGCGCACGCGACCCATCTGGCTGCGGCGCGCCGCCCTGGCGCTGACGCTCGCCACCGGCTTCGCCGTCCCGGCCCACGCCGGTCTGCCGGCCATCGCCGAGGCCCCGCTGCCCTTCGGGACCGCGGTGACGCCGGACGAGACGCTGCTGTTCCGCACCAATGCCGACCAGGGCACGGTGTCCGTCGTGGACCTGGTGCCCGGGTCGGCCAGCTTCCTGCGGGAGATCGCCGAGATCGACGTCGGCCGCTCACCCCAGGGGATCGACGTCTCACCTGACGGGCAGGACGTGCTCGTGGCCAACCTCGGCAGCGACAGCATCAGCATCATCGACGTCGCCACGCTGGCGGTGCGCAAGACGCTCACGTCAGCGCGGATCGACAAGCCCTTCGACATCGTCCTGGGCGCCCGCGAGAGCCTGCGCGACGGCATCGCCTTCGGCAGCGGCACGTACCACGGCTTCGTGAGCAACCTCGCCGCAGACAGCGTGATCGTCTACGAGTCGGGCCCCGACGGCCCGGCGGGCATCGGCTTCGACGACATCATCGGCGCCGTGCGCGAGCCGCAGGACGTAACTCTCGTCGTCCCCATGCTGGAGCCCCGCGGCGCCGCCCTCGATCCCGACGCCCCGCTCGACGCCTTCGCCGACACGGTCGGGGGCTTCGTGGCCCACACGACGCTCAGCGGCCATGGCGCCGCGAGCCGCTTCGCCTACACGGCCGACGAGTCCCCGGGTCCCAACGTGCTGGGTCCGGCCGCGCGCCCGACGCTGCGCGGCAAGACCTTCGAGGTCACCCAGCAGTTCGTGTCGACGCACGGCGGAGCGGGGCTCGATGTCGCCCTGGCCGACGAGCACCTGTCGGTCGCCGACCCCACCCGCCTCTACCTGTCCATGACCGGCGGCGTGGTGGATGTCTTCGACGTCGACAGCGGCGTGTTCCTGGAGCGGCTGCAGTTCGGACAGGACGTCACCGACCTGAGCACGATCCTGTTGCCGTGAGACGAGCCCCCGCGAGGGCGGACACAGGCCGTCCTCGCGGCGCGGGGCTCAGCGGCCCACGCGCGCCACGACCCACTCGGTGATCGCGGCGAGGGCGCTGTCGTCCATCGTCACCTCGATCGCGGCGTACTCGGTCACGGCACCGGTCTCGCTCGGCTGGAACAGGTGGTTCAACCCGGGCAGGGCGCGCACGGTCACGTCCTCGTTGCGAGCCTCGCGCAGGGCGGTCTCGATGGCGGCCAGGTTGGCCCTGGCCGGCACCTGCAGGTCGAGCTCCCCGTTGAGGGCGAGCAGCGGGCACGTCACCCGGCGCAGCGTCGGCACGGGATCGTAGGTGAGGAAGCGTCGCATCCAGGGTGAGTTGACCCCCGCGATCTGTTGACCCACCCAGAGTTCGCGGTTGGCCTCGACGTCGAGACCGAGCCCCGTGCGCACCGCCGGCTCCATCTCCGCGATCAGCTGTTGCAACGCCTCGCGCAGACGCGTCGCGGCCAGCGCGGGATCGTCCTCGGCCTTGACGATCGAGAACATCATCTCCTGCACGGCGCGGTTCTCCGCCACGGTGGCATCCGTGGCGCCGGCGGCGCGGGCGATCAGGTCGGCCTGGTCGTAGAGGATGCGCTCGCCGGTCGTGCCCGGGCCCGCCAGCAGGACGACGAAGGCGATCTCCTCGTCCTCCGCCGCGACCAGCGGGGCGACCAGACCGCCCTCGCTGTGACCGATGAGCCCCACCGCCGCGGGGTCGACCTCCGGGCGCGTGCGCAGGAACGCGACGCCGGCCGCGACGTCCGCCGCGAAGTCGTCGCTCGTCGCCGTCGCGAAGTCGCCGCCCGACTCGGCCGTGCCCCGATCATCGAAACGCAGCACGGCCACCCCCGCCCGCGTGAGCCGATCGGCGATCACGGCGAAGGGCTTGTGTTCGTACAGCGTCTCGTCGCGGTCCTGCGGCCCCGAGCCCGAGATCATGATCGCGGCCGGGTGCGGACCGGCGCCCGGCGGCACGCTGAGCGTGCCGGCCAGTTCGAAGCCCCCCGCCTCGTTGGGGTAGCGCACGTCCTCTACGCCGTACGGGAACGGCGGTCGGGGAGTCTGGGGCCGATAGTCACGTGATGCGGCCTCCGGCGACTGGCGCGTGAGCGTCAGGTCGAGACTGGTCGGTCCCTGCGACCACTTGCCCGCGAGCAGCGCGCCGTCCTCGGTGAGCGTGCCCTCGAAGCGGGCCTGGAGTGCGTCGGCCCTGATCACCAGCGTGCGGTCCTCGAACGTGACCGAGCTGGTGGGGATCCCCCGCGCGCCCTGGTCGGGGCTGTCCAGCTTGGCGCTCAGCGTTCCGTCGTCATCGCGCGCGACGTGGAACACCATGCGCAGCTTCTGGGCGCCGAGTTGCAGCGCGCCCTCCCATGACCCGACGACTCCGGCGTCGTCCTGCGCCGCCGGCGGTCCGCCCCCGGCGCCTGGGTTCGTCCCCGCGAGCAGCGCCGGGGCAGCGCCGGACACGCACGCGAGCGCCAGCGCCCAACAGACCAGGCGCGCCCGACGCGGGCACCCGGGCGAGGGCGCGCGAAGGCCTCCGGAACGACCTCTCGCAGACGGGATCGGGCGGGCGCTTGAGTCGATGTGCATCGGGGTTCCCTCTCGCAGCAGGTGCGGCAGGGCCCGAGTATCACCCGCCCGGCAACGGGTTTGTATGGCTTGGAGAGGGAGCCGCGCGCACCTCGCCCCAGATGCGCATGCAAGCGCTGATGGCGAGGAAGCACGCCGGGCCGCTCATCTGCGCCCACAGGCGCACCAGCGCCGTGCGCACGTGCCAGTGCACGTGGTTCGGGGTGACCACGAAGATCGCGAGACAGGCGAGCACGTGGATCGCGACGGCCAGCGCCATGAGCCGGCCGCCGGCACCACCGCGTCGACCCAGGGGCACGGCGATCAGCAGCGTGAAGGCCCAGAAGACGAGCCCCTCGGCCCAGAACAGCGCCTCGTACAGCGCGCGCGGAAGCACTCCGACGCGCTGCAGCCAGACGTCCCATGTGCCCGCGCGGAGCGCCGCCAGGTACTGTTCGTCGTAGGGCGCGCCGGGGATCGAAGCGCGCACCAGCAGGACCGGCAACAGTCCCACGAGCGCACCGCAGCAGACCCACGTGAGGGCGCGACGACCGGCCGGCGCGCGCAGGGCGGCCGCGGCGATCGCCAGGCTCGTCAGACCCAGCACGGCGTCCTGCTTGAGCACGAGCGCGCCCGCGGCGCACAAGGCAGCCACGAGCAACGAGGCACGCGCGCGGGGCTCCCCGGGTTGGTCCACTGCTCGCACGAGACACCAGCACGCGGCCGCGAGACACAACGCGAGCGGCAGCTCGGGCGTACCGCGCCAACTCGCCCCCTGGTCCCAGGGGGCAACGAGCGCGACGGG
>JAJDEQ010000199.1 GCA_029259695.1 Planctomycetota bacterium | reverse complement strand
CAACCCGCGCATATCAGGCTGATCGACCGTCGCGACTGGTCCTGTCGTCCAACTCTTCAACGCCTATGGCATGACATCCACCGACAGACCTTGACAGGGTCCACCCATATCACGGGGTCGTGCCCGAGATCGCGTTGCTCGCACTGAACCCCACCGGCCCGGCGCCGTCCACGATCCAGTACTGGAAGTACGTCGTGAACTCGCTGGGAATGCCGACGGGCCAGTTGGCATTGATGTCGATGTACCCGCTCAGCCCCGTCGGCAGAGGAATCGGTTCGAGGTCGACCGCGGGCACGAGCGTTCCCCCCTTGAAGAACGCGTCGATCCGTGTGAAGCCAACGATCAACCAGGCTGTGGTACTCGGCGCGGCATTGCTCAGCGTGATCGCCATTGGGTCGCCGCCCACGAGTGTGCCCACCCCGACGAGGGAGGGTGAGCCACAACAGCCAGCGAGTGAGAACCCGAGATCCTTCCAGGGTACGCCGAAGACATAGACGGCTCCGGAGTTTGACGTGCCGTTGCCCTGAGCACCGCCCACTCCACTCGAGCTGCCGTCCTCAAGATCGGCTCCGACAACAATCGTGTCCCCCGACACCGCACACGCCACGCCGAAATGGTCCGATGCCCCGGTATTGGACGCCTTGAGGTACGCCTGCTGGCCCCAGTCCGTTCCATCGCGCACGTACACGTAGGCTGCGCCGCCGTCGTAGAAGAAGGTCACGTCGCCCTGGTCACCGTTCACACCGACTGCCCCGCTGTCCTCGAAGTAAGCGCCGACCACGACGGTGTCGCCCGAGACGGAGATCGACTGCCCGAAGTAGTCTTCGATGTCCGTGTTGGACGCCTTGAGGTACGCCTGCTGGCTCCACGCCCCATCGCGCACGAAGACGTACGCTGCACCAGCAGCGGGGGCAGTGTTGTCGCTGCCGTCGCCGTCGACGCCGGTCGCGCTGCTGTCTTCATCCCGGGCTGCCACGGCGACAGTCGTGCCCGAGATGGCCACGGCGCTACCGAACATGTCCTCGTTGCCGGTATTCGATGCCTTCAGGAACGCCTCCGGCAACCAGACCGTGCCGATGCGGGTGAATACGTATGCGGCGCCAGAGCCGAATCCCGTGTTGTTGCTCTGATCGCCGTTCACGCCCGTCGCGTTGCTGTCCTCTCCTGGAGCACCCACGACGATGCGTTCGCCGTCGATGGCGACCGAAGCCCCGAACTGGTCCTGGAACCCGGGGAACGCCTGCTTGAGGTAGGCCTGCTGGCTCCAGATGGATCCACTGCGCACGAACACGTAGGCCGCGCCCGCTTCCGGCTGGGTGTTGTCGCTCTGCGATCCGGTGAAGCTGTCCTCACCCGGCGCACCGACCACCACCGTGTCACCCGAGACCGCCACCGACGATCCGAAGCTGTCCCCCGGGTCGGTGTTCGAGGCCTTCAAGTAGGCCTGGTATGACCAAGTCGTCGAGCCGAAGCGCACGAACACGTATGCGGCTCCGGAGGCCCCCGCGCCGTTGCCCTGACCTCCACCCACACCCGTGGCGGGGCTGTCTTCGCCCCACGCGCCCACGACGATCGTGGGATTGAGGATCGTCCCGTCGACGGCAACCGAGGAGCCAAACCAGTCGTTGGCTTCCGTATTCGGGGCCTTCAAGTAGGCCTGCTGGCTCCAGGTGCCGTCCTCACGCGCGAAGACATAGGCAGCCCCCGCGTTGCTTGCGCTGTTGTTGCCCTGGTTGCCGTCCACGCCCGTCGCGTTGCTGTCTTCCTGCCACGCTCCCACGACGGCGATGTCGCCCGAGACCGCCACGGCCTGCCCGAAGAAGTCGCTCGCTCCCGTGTTCGAAGCCTTGATGTAGGCCCGCTGGAGCCAGGGATCGATGGTGAGTGGGTAGCGCGCGCCGCGCTCCTGGATCGAGAACACAACCCGCCCCGCGTCGACATCAAGGCGCGCCGGCAGGGTGTGCCCATCCGCATCGAACACGGTGAGTCCGGCGTAGTCGAGTTCGGAAACGCCTGCCTCGTTCAAGAAACTCACGCCTCGTCCGTCGGCATGCACTTCTGCAGCGAACGTGCCGCGGATGTCGAGTACGAACACGAGTTCGGCACCGTCACTCGCCGGCGTCGGTCGTTTCGTCAGCGTGTAGCCGTGCTCCAGCCCGATTGAGTCGTTGATGTACCACTCGGTGAGCACCTCGTCCCACTCGTAGGCGACGCGCTGCCCCTCGAACGTCACGTCTGCAATGCCCGTGACGGTGCGCTCCGCCCCCTCGAAGCCGTAGCCCTGCAGTTCGAGCCCCCAGCTCCACTCGGCGTCGTCGGGCTGCGTCGTGAAACCCCGGCCGTCGAAGAGCGTGTCCCACTGCTGGCCCGGGTTGCGCGCGCGGTGCACGCCATCCACGCAGGACACGCGATGACGACTGGCTTCATGCGCGGCGCGAATCCCTGCCCAGTCGGCAGCGTCGACTCCTTCCGGAACAGACAGCATGGCGGATGACTCGCCCCCTTCTTGCGCGACCACCACACCCGTGAACAGAAGTCCGGACAGACATGCAGACATGAGACTCGTGGCGAATCGCATCTTCTTCCCTCGGTTGCTTGTGTCGGATCGAGCGCCCCCGCGCTCGCTTCCCACTCAGAGCATCACCGGCCGTTGGACATCGCGCAATACGGTGCGCCGGGAGCGTCCGCGCAACACGTGACGCCCCGACGCAGCGAGAGTGCGTAGGCAACGCCCCGCACATCTGCGTACGTGCGCCAGCGCCCTTGCGCTCACGAGTGGTCGGACGTCGCGACGAATCGCGTTGTGCGCAGGGCGTCGCACCCCGCATGCGAGACGCCGGAGTCGTCACCTCACGGCGTCACGCCGCCAACCGTGTTCGTCGACGCCGCGCCCGCGAACACGCCGAGGTTCTGGTACCAGTACTGCAGGTACAGCTCGGTGCCGGAAGGGACACCCGCGGGCCACGTCGCCGGGATCGTCCAGCCGCCCGTGCCGTTCGTGGGGATCGCGAACTCGAACGTCGGCGACGGCCCCAGCACGCCGCCCTTGAGCGGCGTCGGGTACGGCGACATCCCCAGGCCGGCGAACAGCCGGTTGCTCGTCGTGCGCTGACGGTCCTCAGAGCAAATCGAAGCCTCGGGCTCCCCGCTCCCCCGCTTGAGCACCGCCCCGCCACGGCGGATCGCGCGGCCCGGGGCCCGGACTCGCCGACCCGTCCGCCGCAGGTCAGCCCGGTCGCGCCGGGCCTACCACTCCGCGAGGGCTGCCAGCAGCCAGGGGAGATCGGCGGCCACGGTCTGCCCGCCGTCGACGACCTCGCGGCTGCGCGAGACGAGCACGCGCCGCCGCGCGCCGATCAGGTCCGCAACGCGCTCGAGCCGCGCGAGGTCATCGCGCCGAACCTGGGTGGACAGCTTGACCTCGATGGCCCAGCGCTCGTCGCCGCGCTCGAGCACGAGGTCGATCTCCTCGCCCCGGGCCGTGCGCAGGTGGTGCGCCGTGGCTTCAGGGTGGTGCAGCGAGAGCACACCGAGCGCCTGTTCGATGACGAAGCCCTCGAAGCTGGCGCCGACCCAGGGCGCCTCGAGCAGGCGCGTGGAGTCGGGCGCGCCCAGCAGCGCGTGCAACAGGCCCGGGTCGCGCACGTAGACCTTGGGCGACTTCACGAGCCGCTTGCGCACGTTGGCGTGGTAGGCCGGCAGGCGCCGGATCAGGTAGGCGCCCTCCAGGTGGTCGAGGTAGCTGGTGACGGTTCCCGTGGCGAGCCCGAGGCTCTGCGCGAGGCGCGAGACGTTCTGCGTCTGGCCGTGCACGGCCGCGACCATGCGCAGCAGTCGCTCGGTGACCCTCGGGGGCGCTGCGAGGCCCCAGTCGGGCAGGTCCCGGCGCGTGAGCAACTGCAGGTAGTCGAGCTGCCACGCGGGGTACGCGGCCGGGTCGAGCACGCCGCCGTCCGGGAAGCCGCCGTGCAGCCAAAGCGCGTCGAGGGCATCCGCGCCGACCTCGGGCAGCAGCAGGGGTGTGAGCGTCACCAGGCCCAGGCGGCCGGCCAGGGACTGGCTGACATCCGTCATGAGCGCCGGCGAGACCGAGCCCAGCAGCAGGAAGCGCCCGTTGCGCTGGCGGTCGGCGTCGATGGTCGCGCGCAGGCGCGGGAAGACCTCCGGCAGCGTCTGGGCCTCGTCGAGCACGACGAGCTCGTCTTGCTCGGCGAGCGCGTCGAACGAGACATCGAGCCGCACCCGCGCCGACTCCTGCTCCAGGTCGAGGTAGGTGCCGCCGAGGCTCCGGGCCAGGGTGGTCTTGCCGCTCTGACGCGGGCCGAGCAGGGCCACCGCCGGCATGCGCGCCAGGCGGTCGCTGAGGGGGCCCTGGGCAAAGCGCTTGAGCATGGCGTGCAGATTACCATTCGATTGGCGATTTGCACAAACTATCAGGATCGAGTTAGAAACGGCCCTTCGGGCGGGGAAGAGGCCCGCATTCGAGTGCAGGCCGGGGGCGCCCGCCGCGCCGCCGTGAGGGCGTCACGCCCCCAACCGTGTTCGTCGACGCCGCGCCCGCGAACACGCCGAGGTCCTGGTACCAGTACTGCAGGTACAGCTCCGTCCCCGCCGGCACGGCGACCGGCATCGTGCCCGAGATGAGCCAACCGCCCGCCGGCGACGTCGTGAGCGCCACGCTCACCACCGGGTCGGGCCCGAGCAGCCCGCCCTTGAACGGCGTCGGGTACGGCAGCATCGCGATCCCCACGAACAGGATCCCGAACGCGCTCGGCTCGGCGCCCGTCACCTCGATGTCGAGCGGCGAGCCGCCCGTCAGGTCGCCCGACGCCTGCAGGTGCGCCGTGCCCGACGTGCCGGGGCGCATTCGGCGTGGTCGTCTTGTGGCGGATGGGGCTCGTGGGCTGGACGGATCACGGCCCGGCGCGGATTCCCGCGGGACGCCCGGCCCGGCTTCCTGATTCGAGGGGTGAGACGACTCTTCAACCCCCTGGAATCCGGCCATGTCCACCACGCTGCGCACCGTTCTCTGCCTGTGCCTGCTCACCAGCCTCGCCTCGGCCCAGCCGGCCGGCGGCTTCACCGCGGGCGACCTGTTCCTCTACTCCCCCGCCGCGACGGGCGGCAGCGCCACCGAGAAGGGCATCCTCCGCATCGACCCGATCAGCGGCGCGACCACGCTCATGGTCGACCTGGCCAACATCCTCCAGACCGACGGCGCGATCTGCTACGACAGCTACCGGCAGCGGCTGCTGTTCTGCGGCGCGCTGGACTTCGCGAGCCCCACCGAGATGCACCAGATGGACGGGGCCGGCAACATCACGCAGCTCGGCTTCGGCGGCTCGTTCAGCAACATGGCGCCCACCGGTGACGGTCGCGTCTACCTGTACAGGCACTCGGCTCCGACGGCGCCGTTCCAGTACATCGACGCGGCCAACCAGATGCACGTGCTGATGGACGCGGCGGGCAGCGCGCCCTTCTTCGTGCCCGGCGTCTTCGGCTACCCGTTCCGGGGCATGATCCACGACGCCGGCGAGAACGCGCTCTTCGTCGCGGCCAGCGACGGGCCGGCCACCATGTGCCCGGGCGGCATGACCGATGCGATGAACGTGTTCAAGCTGCCGCTCTCCGCCGACGGCACACGCGTCGCGGGTCCGGTGACGTGCAGCCAGTACGACGTGCACGTGGGCGACGACAACGAGCGCCCCGTCGATTGGAGCCGCGGGCCGGGCGGCAAGCTGATGCTCGTGGTCGACACCAACAGCGGCGCCCAGATGGAGCGCGTGCTGCTGGTCGACCCGGTCACGCTCGTCATCACGCCCTACGCAGCCAACGGCAACCCAGGCGCGGCGGCGACGAACGGGGGCTGCTACTCGAGCGCGCTCGGCAAGGCCGTGATCCTCGACACCGGCGCCAACGTGCTGATCGCCTACGGGCAGGGGGAGACGGGTGCCGGTCAGGCCTTCACGACGCCCGGAGAGGTCTCCGGCGGAGGCAGCAACGAGACGGCCACGCTGCTGCAGATCGACCACGGCGCCTGCGACGGCGCGTTCGTTCCCTACGGCGTCGGCCTGGCCGGCAGCGGCGGGCGCGTGCCGACGTTGTCACTGAGCGGCTGCAGCGTTCCCGGCGGCTCGCTCAGCGTGCACATCGCGGACGTCGTCGGTGGCGCCCCGGGGCTGATGATGGTCGGCAGCGACGCGGCCAACCTGCCGTTCAAGGGCGGCACGCTGCTGACGTCGCCGCTGATCCTCTCGCTCGACATCGTCGTGGGCGGCACCCCGGGCGTGGCCGGCGCCGGCAGCCTCGACCTGCCCGCCAGCCTGCCCGCCGACCCGCTGCTGAGCGGCTTCAGCCTCTACCTGCAGACCGGCTTCCAGGATGCGGGCGCCGCAGTGAACGTGTCGCTCAGCAATGCGGTCGAACTGGACATCGGCTGAACGCGGGGCGGGGCCGCCCTCGCGGAGGGTGCGGATCGAATGTCGAGGCGCTCGGTACTTGTACGCGCTCCTCGCGATGCGCAAGTTGAGGCCCATGACATCCATCTTCCAGGCCCCCCTGCTCCCCCGGGCGCCGCTGTCGGCCCGGCGGGCGCCTGCACAACGGTCGACTGCACCACGGCTGCCCGCACGATCGCTGCCGGCGCTGCTGCTCGTCGCGCTGCTGTTCGCCGGCTGCACGGCGCTGGGCCCGGCCAGCATCCAGCGCGATCGCTTCGACTACAACGCCGCGGTGTCGGACTCGTGGAAGGACCAGACGCTGCTCAACATCGTCAAGCTGCGCTACGCGGACATGCCGTTGTTCATGGAGGTCGCGTCGATCGTCAGCGGCTACTCGCTGGAGAGCTCGGTGAACCTGAGCGGCTCGGTCTTCGAGGGCGGCCGCTTGCCCACCACGGGGACGCTCGGCGGTCAGTCCAAGTACATCGACCGGCCGACGATCACCTACCAGCCCATCACCGGCGAGCACTTCAACGAGACGTTCCTTCAGCCAATCCCCCCCAGCTCCGTGCTGTTCCTGATCCAGGCGGGCTGGCCGGCGGACATCGTGCTGCCGATCACGCTCGAGGCGATCAACGGCCTGCGCGCACCGCGCGAGGCCGGCGCGCGCATGCGCGAGGGAGACGCCGGCTACGACCGCGTGGTCGCGCTGCTGGCCGCGATCCAGCGCGCCGGGGCCCTGGGCATGCGCGTCGAGCAGACGGGGGACGGGCTGGGCTCCACCGTGCTGCTGATCCGGCGCTGGCAGGTGCCCGCGGAAGTCGACGAAGCCCGGGCCGAACTGGCCGAGTTGCTGCGGCTCGAGGCCGGGCATCAGCAGTACACCGTCGCGTACGGAGAGATTCCCGAGCGGGACAACGAGCTGGCCATGCTGACCCGCTCGATCCTGTCGATCATGGTGGAGCTGGCCGGTGAGGTCCGCGTGCCACCCGCCCATCTCGAGCAGGGGCGCGTGACCGCCTCGCTCACCGACCTGCACCCGGACGCGCCCCACCGGCTGATCGACATCCACTCGTCCGCCGACAGGCCGGACGACGCCTTCGTGGCCGTGCGTTACCAGGACCACTGGTTCTCGATCGCCAACAGCGACTTCGCCTCGAAGCGCACCTTCGCCTACCTGATGCTGCTTTTCTCGCTGACCGAGTCCGGCGACGACGAAGGCCTGCCGCTGGTGACGATCCCGGCGGGTTGAGCGCCGCCGGACTCGGTGCGACCGCCGTTCCCCGGGTCTGTCTCCTGCGCCGCGGCCCCGCGCATGAGATAGTCGCCGCGTGCTGCCGAAGTCCGGCGAATGGAGATCGGCCGATCCTCGAGCGACGTGACCTGCAACCGGAACTCATGGACGACCCGGCCCTGCCTGCCGACGAACACGTCGACGCGCTGGACGGGCTGGCCCGGATCAACCGCTTCAGCACGGTAGCCCGCACGCTCTGGCCGCTGCTGGCGGCGACGGCGCCGGCGCGCGTGCTCGATCTGGGTAGCGGCGGCGGCGACGTGCCCATGGCGCTTGCCCGTCGCGCCGCGCGCCAGGGGCTCCCGCTCCACTTCGTCGGCAGACGCCGGTGAACGGTTCGACGTAGGCGCGCCTGCTCGGACTGGGCACCGCCTCCCCCGACCGCGCGTGGAGCCGCGCCGAGACGATGGATCTCGTGCGCCGCTCCTCGGCCCGCGGGCCCGACGAGGAGCGCGCCTGCTGCCGGACTGCGCCGACGCCATGACCTGGCGCGTCGGCAGCCACGGCTTCGAGATGACACTCTCGGCGGAGGTACCCGACCTGATCAGCACGCACCTCGGGCCCTGGCTGACGAGCTGGCTGGCCGAGAGCGATCTCGGCGTGACCGACATCGGGAGCTGGGCCGTGCACCCGGGCGGTCCGCGGGTGCTCGACGCCACCGTGCGCAGCCTGGGCCTGCCGCCCGCGGCCACCAACGCCTCGCGCGAGGTCCTCGCCGAACACGGGAACATGTCCTCGCCGACGCTCGGCTTCATCCTGCAACGCCTGCGCGCCGCCGGGGCGCTGCGGCCATGCGTGGCGCTGGGCTTCGGCCCGGGCCTGGTCGTGGAGGCAGCGCTGCTGGGCTAGCAGCGACGCCGTCGCCGTCGGTACGCTGCGCGCGGCGCCGGACTTGCGGCTGCGGAACACGAGGCCGACGGCGTTCCGCGACGACCCGGAGCTCCACTCGCAGCGCGGGTCAGCTTACGGAGCGCAGCTTCGCACGCACCGTCAGGGTGCGATTCCCAGGATCGCGTTGCTCGCGGCGTAGCCGAGTGGGCCACCGGGATCGAGGATCCAGTACTGCAGGTAGAGTTCGAGTCCCGAGGGCACGCCCGCCGGCCATTGCGTGCTCAGGCTGACCGCACCCGCGCCGTTGGTGACGAGCGACACGATGAAACCCGGGGGCGAGGCGTCGGGCACCAGCGTGCCGCCGCGGAAGGGCGCGTGATACAGGGGCGCGAAGCCCACCACCAGGAACGCCGGCGCGTTCCCCGCGGCGCCCGAGAGCGCGATGACCGGCTCGGCTCCCTCGATCAGCAGGCCCGTACCGAGCAGGGCCGGATCGCCGTTCGTGCCCGCCAGGGCGAAGCCCAGGTCGGTCCAGGAGCTGGGCGTGACGTCGAACACGTAGGCCGCGCCGGCCCACTGCGCGCTGTTGTCGAGCTGGTCGCCGTCGACACCGGTGGCGGCGCTGCGCTCGGACGGAGCGCCGGCGACGATCGTGTGGCGGGAGATCGCCACGGCGTCCCCGAAGAAGTCCTCCAGGCCGGAGTTGGAGGCCTTGAGATAGACCTGCTGGCTCCACGTCGTTCCGTCGCGCACGAACACGTAGGCCGCGCCGGAGTCCGGGATGCTGTTGTCGAACTGGTCGCCGTCGATGCCGGTGGCCGCGCTGTCATCGCCCCAGACACCGACGACAACGGTGTCGCCCGAGATCGACACCGCCTGGCCGAACCCGTCGTAGTCGTCGAGGAACAGGGGCTCGAACGGGTTGTAGCTGCCCCCGCCGGGGTCGGACGACTTGAGATAGGCCTGCTGGCTCCACGTCGCGCCGTCGCGCACGAACACGTAGGCCGCGCCGGCAGCGAGGGCGCTGTTGTCGCTCTGATCTCCGTTCACACCGGCGGAGGCGCTGTCCTCGCCCAGGGCGCCGACGACCAGCGTGTCGTCCGAGATCGACACCGACCAGCCGAAGTTGTCGGCGATGTCGGGCTGGAACAGCGAGGCGTCGGTGTTCGAGGCCTTGAGGTAGGCCTGCTGACTCCAGGTCGATCCGTCGCGCACGAACACGTAGGCCGCGCCGGAGCTCTCGGCGCTGTCGTCGTTCTGGTCGCCGTCCACACCGGTCGCGCTGCTGCTCTCCTGTCTCGCGCCGACGACCAGCGTGTCGCCACAGATCGACACCGAGTGGCCGAAGTTGTCGTCCTCGCCGGTGTTCGAGGCCTTGAGGTAGGCCTGCTGGCGCCACGTGGTGCCGTTGCGCACGAAGACGTAGGACGCGCCGGAGTCCTTCACGAGGTCGTTGCCCTGGTCGCCGTTCACGCCGGTGGCCGAACTGTCCTCGGTCGGGGCGCCGATCACGATCGTGTCGCCGGAGATCGACACCGAAGTGCCGAAGGCATCGCCGGGCGGCACGGTGCCGATGCTGCCGCCGGTGTTCGAAGCCTTGAGGTAGGCCTGCTGACTCCACGTCGTTCCGTCGCGCACGAACACGTAGGCCGCGCCGGACTTGAGGGCGTCGTTGTTGTCCTGGTCGCCGTTGACGCCGGTGGCCGAGCTGCCCTCCCGGGGCGCGCCGACCACCAGGGTGTCACCGGAGATCGACAGCGCGTTCCCGAACCAGTCGAGATTGCCCTCCGTGTTTGTGTTGGAGGCCTTGAGGTAGGCCTGCTGGCTCCACGTCGATCCGTCGCGCACGAACACGTAGACCGCCCCGGCACCGAAGGCGGTGTTGTCGCTCTGGTCCCCATCCACGCCGGTGGCTGCGCTGTCTTCTTCCCGCGCTCCGACCACCAGCGTGTTGCCCGAGATCGACACCGCGATGCCGAACCGATCGCCACCGTCGGTGTTCGACGCCTTGAGGTACGCCTGCTGCGCGACGGCGTAGGCCCAGTCGTCGCTCAGGCCCGCGAGCATCGTGTCAGCCGGTGCTGCGCCGGTGGGTGTCATGCCGGCCCGCGTCGAAGCGGGGCGCGTCGTGGCAGGCGCCGCATCGGGCGCCGCCCTGTCGGCTGAGACGGTATCGACCTGCCCCATGGCGCTCACCGCCAGGGCCAGGGCAAAGCACACGAGCCGCAACACGCTGCTTGTCATGGAACATCTCTTCGGGGGGGATGCCGCCGCGTGGAGCGGCGACCGCGATGAGCGCTGATCATACAAGCGACTCGGCCGCGCCTGGGGCTCGCCC
>JAJDEQ010000198.1 GCA_029259695.1 Planctomycetota bacterium | reverse complement strand
CCGCGGTCTCGGAGGCCAGGTGCGTCAAGCCCTCGTGCGGGCGCGCGGGCAACGACTGCTCGGCGCCTGGACGCGCCTCGGCGCACGCAGCGGAGCCAACTTCGGCCGCGCGGTGCTGGTGCTCGTGTACTGGGTGCTGTGCGCCCCGTTCGCGCTCACGGCCCGGCGCGCGGCGGGCCAGACCGGGTTGGTCGCGGGAGATGAGGAACGGGGCCAGGCCGCGGTGAGCGGGTCTCGCACAGACGGTCTGACGTCCCAGTACTGATGTTGTCCCTGGGCTTGTCGATCGATGGGCGCCATGCGGCTGCCGTCGTGGTCCGGGACGGCCGGCCCGTGGTCGGGATGCACGACGAATCGTGCAGCGACGTCTCGGGTGATGTCGCACTCCCGGTGCGCGCCGTGCGCACCTGTCTGCGTCACGTGGGATCTCCGGCTGAGGCGTTCGACGCGATCGTCGTGGCGCAGAAGCCGTTGCGAGCCTTCGAGCGCGTGCTCGTCACCCAGCTTGCTGCCTATCCGCGCAACGGTCGCGCGTTCGGTCACAACGTCCACGACTGGCTGGCCCGCCGGCTCTGGGTGCGGTCGCGGCTGGCGGCCGAGCTGGGCGTGGCGCCCGAGCGGGTGCTGTTCGTCGACCGGCATCGGGCGCTGTCGACGGCGGCGGGCTGGTGCTCGCCCTTCGACGAGGCGGCGGTGCTGGGTGTCGACACCCAGGGCGAGTGGGCGGCGGCGGCGGTGTCGCGCTGGCGCGACGGCGCCATCGAACGGGTGGTCGAGGTGCGGCATCCCCACGACCTGATGCACGTGGCCGCGTCGGCCGGGGCGGTGCTCGACCTGGAACCCGGGGAAGCGGTCGCCGCCCTGGAGATGCTGGCGCGCGGCGGCGACGGCGCCGACTTCGCCGCTGACGTGGAGGCGCTCGTGCGCTCGGGCGACGACGGGTCGTTCTCACTGGCGCGCGAGCTGGTCCGATCGGTCGAGCCCGACGGGCGAGCGAGTGCACGGGTGTGGCGTGAGCGCTGGGGCGAGGCCGGGCTCGCCGACGGGCGACGTCACGACTTCGCGCGCGGCGTGGTGGACGGCATGAGCGCGGCGTTGGCTGACCTGGCGCGCACGGCGGCGGCGCGCACCGGAGCAACGGCCCTGTGCCTCGCCGGGGACCTCGCCGATCGCCCGTGGCTCAACGCGCATCTGTGCGCGCTGGGAGCCTTCGAGCAGGTCTGGTCCCTGCCCGCCACGTCGGACGGCGGCGCTGCGTTGGGCGCGGCGCTCTGTGGTGCGCAGGGGGATGGTGCCGCGCCCAGCGCGGCCAACGGCCGCAGCCCCGACGCGCCCGACGTCGACTGGGGCCTCGGCCCCGACCTGTTCGAGAGCGAGGCGGACGACGAACACGGCGAGCGGGATGACGTGGCCTGGACCCGCTCCGAACTGGCCGACGACGAGGCCGTGATCGACGAACTCGTCCGCCGTCTCGAGCAGGGCGCCCTGTGCGGGTGGGCTCGCGGACGTCACCCCTTCACCTCTGCCGAGCAGGGGACACGCTGCGCCCTGGCGCGCCCCGCGGACGACCAGGCCGGCGCGCGACTGCTCGCGGCGCTGCGCTGTACGCCGTGGACCGCGCTCACCCTGGTGCTGACCGCGGAGGAGGCCGAGCGCTTCGTGGAGTTGCCGCGTGGTGCTGGGCCACTCGCGGTCGAGGGGCGGATCGCGGCGCCGGTTCGCGCCTCGGGCGACCTCGACCTGACCCGCTTCACGGCGCCCGACGGCACGGCCCCGGTGCGCATCGTGGCGGTGGATGCAGACCCGCTGTTGCACGCTCTCTTGTTGCGCGCCCGCGCGGCCTGGGGTGCCGGTGTGCTGCTGGCCACGCCGCTGACCACGCCGGGACGGCCGCTGCCGGCTTCGGCCGGCGCCGTGCGCGAGCGCCTGGCCCGCTCCACGCTCGACGTGCTGATCGCCGACCGCAGCGTGTTCGACAGGACCGCGAGCGCCCGGAGTTCCTAGCCCGGACTTCTCGCCAGCTCCTGCTGCGGACACGCCTGGCGACGAACCTGGGGAGAAGTCCGGGCTAGTCGCGCGCGGGCTGGTCCTTCGGCCGCCGGGCGACGAGGCATACGAGCCCCGCGTCGGGGTTGTTCCAGCCGCTGAACATCCAGCCCAGGCGCCGTGCCCAGGCGCGACCCGGTCGTCGACGCTCGGGCTCGAAGAGCCGGGCGCCGGCGGCGGTGGGTGGCACCGAACGCACCCACTCGAAGCCCTCTTCGTGCAGCCACTGCTCCACCTCGGGAAAGGCCAGCGACACTTCGAGCGGGTGACGGTACTGGTCCTCGTACCACGCGCGCTTCTTGTCGGGGCCCAGGTCGTCCCGGCGCAGCACCGGGTCCAGGGCGTTGATCGGGCCGCCGCGCAGACGGAACAGGACCCGGCGCAGGCGGTGCGGGATGCGCGCCCAGAGCTCGTAGATGCCCACGATGAAGTACCCGCCCGGGGCGACGGCACGAGCGACGCTCGCCAGCGCGCCGCGCGGGTCGTTGGTGTGGTGGATCACGCCGCGGCACATGACCAGGTCGAAGGGGCCCTGGGCCAGGGGCAGGGCGAACAGGTCGCCGCGCACCAGGCTCAGGTTGTGGATGCCGGCTCGGGCGCGAAAGTCGGACGCCGCGCGCAATGCGCCGTCGCTGCCGTCCACGCCGGTCACCCGCCGTGACGCGCTCGACAGCGCCAGGAAAGCCGCCACCTGCCCCGTGCCGCAGCCCGCGTCGAGCACCCGGGCGTCCACCGGGAGGGCCGCGTCGAGGTCGCGCAGGAACGCTGCGCGGCGCGCGCGCGCCAGCAGGGCCTCGGGCGCTTCGGACGGCGCGTAGCCGGGGAACGCGCAGGCGTCGTAGAACGCCGAGACCTCGGCGTGTTCAGCCGGTCGCGTCGAGCGGGGGGCGCTGCGTCGGGCGTCGGGGGCGGGGTTCACGCGGAAGCTCGGTCGGCGGGTTCGGGAACACAGGGTATGCTGCTTCCAGCACCTCCGCGCTCCGGGAACTCGGGTTCACGGGCTGCAGCGAGGCACGAGGAGTCATGCGGCATGGCGCTGTTCGGCCGGGTCACGACGGGTACCAAGACCTTCATCGAGCTGTTGCGCTCGGTGTGGCGCGGGCCGTTCTGGTGGGCGGTGCCGCTGATCGTGCTGCTGCTCCCGCTGACCATCGTCTTCGTGATCCTGCACGCGATCCCGCTGGTCTCACCGTTCGTCTACACCGTCTTCTGACGTCGGGCCGCTGCCCAGCGTCTGGAGGTAGGCGAGCAGGTCGAGGATCTCGTCGCGCTCGAAGGTGGAGAGCAGGCCCTCGGGCATGACCGACACATCGGCCGGACGACGGAATTCCACCTCGTCCAGTGCGAGGCGGATGGCGTCCTCGGCGTAGGGATTGTCGAGCAGCGTGACGTGGGTCGCGTCCTCCGCCAGCACGCGCCCCGCGAGCACGTCGCCGTCGCGCGTGAAGAACAGCTCGGCCCGGTAGTCCTCGGCGATCAGTCGCGACGGCTCGAGCACGTGCGTGAGCAACTCGCGCCCGTCGTAACGTGCGGCGACCTCGCGCAGCTCCGGTCCGGTACGCCCGCCCACTCCGTCGACGGCGTGGCACAGGCTGCACGACGCGGCACGCAGGACCTCGTGACCGCGCTGCGCCGCGGCCTCGTCGCTCCCGCCGGGGAGGGGCTGCGCGCCGGGGAAGTCGTCGAGGGTCCACTGGCGCACGAAGCTGCGCGTGGCGGCGGCATCGGCCGGGTCGGCACGATCGCGTGGCGTGGCGCCGTCGGCCTGGAGTTCGTCCCAGTCGTCGACGACACGCATCACACCGTTCATGCGCACCCAGTGACCGGGGACCGTGCACACGTAGGGGTAGTCGCCCGGACGTGTCGGTGCGTCGAAGCGCAGCGTCTGCGCGTCACCCGGCTGGAGCAGGCCGGTGGCGTACAGCACTTCCGGCAGGTCGGGCACGAAGGCCTGCGACCACGCGTCCGGATCGGCGGCCATCTCCTCGGCGGCCAGGCCCACCTTGGCCAGCGCGCCGGGCGCGGCCAGGAGCAGGTTGTGGGGCATGATGTCGACGTTGTCGAACAGCAGCTCGACCGGGCGACCGGCGACCACCGCGAACACGTCGCGATCGAACAGCAGGCTGTCGGGCACCGGGCGGATGACCACCACCTGCGGTCCGAGGCGGCGCCGCGCCGCGCTCAACTGCTCGGCCCGTGGTGACTCCAGGAAGGGTGCCAGCTCGTCGGCGAAGGCCAGCAACTCCCGTCCCGTGTCGGTGTCGAAGTGCTCCGGCGCGCGGCTGCCGAAGACCGACAGCAGTCGCTCGCCGAGGTCCGTGCGGCTGTCGTCGGGCCAGTCGACGAGGGGGAGGCTGCGCAGGGCCGCGACGATCGCTGCCTGCACGTCCCGATCGGCAAAGCGTGCGGCCAGCGCGGCGAGGGCGGCGCGGTCGTCCACGTCCAGTGCCGGCAGGCAGCGCACGGCCGCGCGCCGCACACGCAGGGCCGGGTCGGACAGGTCGTGGGCCGCGCGCTCGCGCGGAGCCCGGTCAGCCTGGGCCCGGAACACGGTGCGCCGGCCGGCGTCCAGCACGCGCACGACGTACCCGTCCAGTCGACTGACCCACTGACCGTCGCTCTCGGTCCGGTTCCACAGCACGATCTGGTCGATCACCTGTTCGCTGCCCAGGTCGACTTCCCACCAGGGGTTGGGCATGTCCTCCACGGTATGGGTCTGCCCGTTGTCGCCGTACACGCCGCTGGTGTTGCCGTCGAGCGCACGCTCGGGGACCCCGCCCCAGTTCACGCTGGACTGGGTGGCGCTGCCGTCGCGGGCGATGTTGTCGCCGCGCTGGAGCACCTGGACTTCGGCCAGGGTGAGCGTGCGGCGCTCACCCGGCAACTCGATGCGGACGTAGCGGCCGCGCGTGCCGCCGTCGGAGGCCGCCTCGCCGGCGAGGGCCGGGGGTGGGCCGTCGAGCAGCGGCAGGACACGCGGGAACAGCGCTGCGCGCAACCCCGGGTCGTTCACCAGCGGCGCGGCATCGAGCAGGTCGCCCAGGTTGCCGAGCGAAGTGAGCGCCTGCGCCCAGGCGGGCTCGATCGAACCGTCGGCTTCCACGCGGGCGGCGGTGGCGAGCCGGCGGGTGGATGCGCGCCGACCCTCGGTGGCCAGGCGCGCCAGGTGCGGAGCCAGTGCCGCGCGTTCGTTGTCGGGCAGCCCGGGCACGACCTCGAACAACCCGTGCAACAGGTGATCGACGTGACCGTGGGAGCGTCCGTCGGCGCGCTCGATGGCGGCGCGCAGTGCGGCGTGGACCCGGATCCCGCGCTCAGCGGCGAGGCCGAACACCGCGCGTTCGTGCTCGCCGGCCTCCAGGTCGTGACGCGTGAGCAGTTCCAGGTACAGCGGTTCGCTGGGGCGTACGTTGATCAGCGCGTCGGTCTCGAGCCGGCTCAGGGCGTAGGCCAGGCCGCCGGGGTCGTCCGCCGCGAAGGGCTCGCCGCTGGCCAGCGCCTCGCTCCAGGCCGGCGCCAGCGTGTCGAGCGTGGCCTCGATGGCGTAGTCGAGGAAGCGGTCGGTGTCGTGACCGAGGGCGCGCAACGCGAGCTCGGCAGCGCGTGGCTCGGCCCAGAAGCTCAGCGCGACGACGGCTTCGAGACGGACCCGAGGGTGCTCGTCGTCCAGCATGGGCGCGAGCAGGTCGAGCGGCGCCTCGAGCCTGCGGCGCATGCCGCGCACGACCCGCGTCGCCGCGGCCCGTGCGCGGAAGTCGGGCGATTCCAGCACCCGCACGAGGAGCTCGCGATCGACGGCGTCGTGCTGTTGCAGCAGCCACAGCAGTTCGAGCAGGTAGTGCTCGTCCGCGGTCGCGGTCGAGTCGAGGCGCGCGGCGAGCGCGACGGCGGCGACCACGTCGCGGCGGGGCCGCGCGCTGAGCTCGATCCGGGCGCGGTAGCGCACCCGGTCGTCGGGTTCCCGCAGCAGGGTGAGCAGTTCGGGGATCGGGCGACCGGCGATGGGCCGCGGCGGCTGGGGCGCGCGATCGTCCGGAGCGATGCGGTAGATGCGCCCGTGGGTGCGGTCGCGGCTGGGGTCGCGCAGGTGGTGCTGCATGTGCCCGATCAGCGGGTTGTGCCAGTCGAGGAAGTACACGGCGCCGTCCGGGCCGACCTCGATGTCCGCCGGCCGGAAGCGCGGGTCGGTGCTGTGGACGAGGGGCGTCACCTCGTCGGCGCTGAACCCCGAGCCGTCGTCGCGCACGGCGTACTGGAAGATGCCCTGGAAGCCGATCACGTTCGCGATCAGGTAGTTGCCCCGGTTCGCTTCCGGGAAGAGGCTGCTGGAGAGGATCTCGGTGGCGGCCGCGGGACGACTGCGCTGCTGGAAGAAGGGGAAGTAGCCGCGGTGTTTGGCGGGATGTTCGACCCGTCCCGAGAACGGCAGGCCGTAGTAGTTCACGTTGCCCGTGCCGTCGGTCACGAAGTCCTGGCCCCAGCGATCGAACACGTGGCCGTGGGGGTTGAGGAAGCCGTAGGCGATGTGGCGCTCGACCCGTCGCGTGCGCGGCTCGTAGCGCCACACGCAGCCGTCGCGGTTGCGCACGGGGCCGTAGATCGACTCGACCTGGGACTGGTGGAAGATGCCCTCCTGGAAGTAGAGCGCGCCGTCCGGTCCGAGCACGAAGGAGTTGGCCGAGTGGTGCGTGTCGGCCGAGCTGAGGGCGCCCAGCACGCGCTCGCGCACGTCCGCCCGGCCGTCGCCGTCGGTGTCCTTCAGGAACAGGATGTCGGGGCAGTTGGCGACGAACACGCCGCCGTTCCAGAACTCGAAGCCGGTCGGGTTGTGCAGGTCATCGGCGAACACGCTGCGGCGGTCGGCCCGGCCGTCCCCGTCGGTGTCCTCGAACACCAGCAGGGCGTCGTTCATGGGCTGGCCCGGGGCCCAGTGGGGGTACGTCGGCCAGACCGCGACCCACAAGCGCCCGGCGGTGTCCCAGGCCATCTGCACCGGGTTGACCAGGTCGGGGAAGGTCTCCTCGCTGGCGTACAGCTTGATCCCGAGCCCGTCGGGCAGGGTCATCCGGGCGATGGCCTGCTCGCCCGCCAGGAACTCGTGGGCGCCGCCCGGACCGCTGCCGGGGCGGTTGGTGGGCACGGGGATCAGCGCGGGCACCGGGACCGGTTCGACGGGGTCCACCTCGTCGGCGCGCGCGAGGGCCCAGATGCGCCGGTCGATGTTGTCCGCCAGGGCGTCGAGCACGGTCAACTCGCGCTGCAACACCTCGAAGTTGGTGATCCCGTCGCTCTCGTCCGGGCCGCCGCTGGTGAGGCCGTCGGTGTAGCTCAAGCCGGCGCGGCCTCCGTACACGTTGTAGCCGTCGGTGGCGCGATAGCGGTTGAACCACAGCAGGTTCTTCTCGAGCACGAGCCGGCGCAGGGACTGCATCGACGCCTCGTCGCCGACCGGCGGGGCCGCGGTGGCGGGGACCAGGGCGGACTCGATCACGCGGGCGAGTTCGGCGTTGCCCCGTTCGTTCAGGTGGATGCCGTCGGTCGTCAGCGGCGCGTCGCTCTGCTCGTAGCGCGCGAGCATCGGCGCGAACAGGTCCACGAGCGGGACGCCTGCTTCCAGGGCCACCTCGGCCATGGCCAGGTTGTAGGCGCTGATGAACGCGTTGTGCTCCCGTCCGTCGGGCAGGCTCGGGTCGCCGAGGTCCTCGAAAGGAATCGACGAGAAGAGCACGTGGCGCGCGGGTTGCTCGCCGTCGTAGCGCGTCCGGGTCGTGTGTTCGATGAAGGCGCGCAGGTCCTGGCGGAAGGTGTCGAGACCGGGTGTACCGGCGAACGACTCCACGAATCCGAAGAACGCCAGGACCACGTTCGCCTCGCAGCGTCCGAGGTGATCGTCCCAGGAACCGAAGCCCGAGGTGCGTTGCTGCACGCTGAGCTCGTCCGCCGCGAAACCGAGGTTGCGGAACGAGAGCCGGTGCCGGGGGAGCCGCCGTTGCAGACGGGTCTCGAGCCAGCCGTCGTGTTGCATGCGCTCCGCCAGGGCGTTGCCCAACAGGCACAGCGTGTCGTCGGGCTGCAACAACAGGTCGTCGTCCTGCCGGCCCTCGGCTGCGCGGACGGGTGACGCGAGCGAGATCAGGCAGGCAAGGACGGCCGCGGCGGTCGCGTGGATTCGGGGGGGCGACATGGCGTGCTGCTCCGGGCGGGCGCCTCGCGGCGGCCCGGGGGCTGCCACGGTGGGGGGCGAACCCGAGAGCCTACCGATGTCCGTGGGGACGGGGGAGGGCGCGCTGTGGCCCGACGCCTGTGCCGGCGGCGCTCGCCTCGGCTGCGAGCCAGCCGCGGCTGTGGTCGGCATCCAGCCGGACCACCTCGAACAGCGAGGCGACGTACTGGCCGCGCGGACCGGCGCGGTAGGGCGTGCGGTACTCCCACACGATCTCACCGGCGCGCGTCACCTCGAACGCTCGCCCGAGATCGGTCTCGGTCACCAGCGTGTTGCCGTTGGCCAGGCGCTGGACCGAGCCGCACTCGGCGGAGAAGAAGTCGGCCCCGTCGCTGCCTTCGTAGCTCCAGCTCACGAGCTGGGTGAGTGGGTCGAACTCCAGCACGCGCGACAGGCCGTGGCGCCCCTTGTTGTCGAACAGCAGCAGCTTGCCGTCGTCGAGCAGGGTGGGTTGGTGCTGGGCCTTCCACATGCCGGTGAGTGCCCAGACGATGCGTTCGGCCTCCGGGTCGAGCACGGCGATCGTGTCGAGCTCGCGCATGGAGAGCAGCAGGTTGCCGGCGGCGAAGGCCGGCAACGTCGAGGCGTGGCGGCCGTCGAGCACCTCGAGCGTGTTGGTGTGGGTCAGGTCGCCGTGTCCCGCGCCGTGGGTGAGCAGGGGCGCGTAGGCTGAGCGTTCGAGGGCTCGCAGGATCGACACGCGACGCAACTCGTTGCCGTCCGCGTCGAGGGTGGAGACGAAGTCCTCGAGACAGGGACGCGCCAGGTCGATGCGCGCGATCAGGCGGGCTTCCCGGGTGAGCACGTGGATCGTGCCGTCGGCGGTCACGTCGACGTCGTGGTGTGCGCCGCCTTCGAAGCACCAGCGCAGGTTGGACTCGCGGTCGAGTCGCAGCAGGTACTGGCCCTCCTGGATCGCGAGCAGATCGCCGTCGGCCAGGGGCAGGACCCGTCGCCAGTGGTGCTCGTTCGTCGGGCGGCCGGTCTCGCGTTCGAGGTCGAACGACCACGTGTGCCGGGTGCGGCCGTCCATGTCGATCAGCAGCGCCGCGGGCTGGTGACCGAAGTTGCACAGGTTGAGGCCGGGCTGGGTCCGTCCCCGGTCGTGGACGGTGACGCCCACGTCGCCCCGCGCGGGCTGCGAGCCGGCGGCGTAGCCGATGGCGGCCAGGTCGGCGATGGCGGTGTCGGCGGAAGGGGAACTCTCGTGCTCGGGCGCGGGGCGCGCGACGCCCCAGCGCTCACCACCGTAGCCGTCGAACATGAGCGGATTGGCTGCCGGTTCGGAAGCGTCCGTCGCCCCGCCGGCGCTGGCCTGCGCGATGGGCAGCGGCGGCGACCAGGCCATGCCCAGCATCACGCCGCCCAGGATCAGGCACAGCCCGAGGGCACCGCGCCGCGCCAACCGCCGGGAGCTCCGATCCGCGTCTCTCACCCCGGCCTCTTCGGCAACCAGCGTCCGGAGCTGATGACGGGAGCGGGGTCGCGGCGCGACCCATCGAACGCGCTTGATGCATCCTCGCCTCACGCCGCATGGCAGGGGCGGACGATATCCGTGGGATGGGATCGAGGCGCACAGAAGAGAGGTCCTCCGAGGGTTCTGTTCCGCTGAAAGGAACAGCAGCTCCGGGCCCCTTGCCGACTCCGCCAGGAGGCGGCCCGCTCGCGCGCTGCCTGCGCGGCTTGCTGGCCGCCTGTGTGCTGGTCGACCTGGTCCTGATCGCGGGCCTGTGGGTGCCCTTCGTCGCCGAGTGGCGTCTCGGTCGTGTGCGTTGGCTGACGACCGACATCGACGTGCTGGTCATGGCCGCGCTGGGGGCCGCCGCGCTCTGGCTGGCGACGTGGCCCGGGCGCCGAGCGGCTGCCGAGCGCTTGCTCGCCGAGGCGGTGGCCCGGCTGCGCGCGGCGAGTTGGCCGCGACGGCTGGGCATGCTCGCCTCGCTGGCCCTGGTCAGCGCTCACCTGGT